>USJG01000240.1 GCA_900554925.1 uncultured Lachnospiraceae bacterium | reverse complement strand
GTCAATGCCGTTGTTGATAGCGATAAACCGCACGCCTTTTTCCACAAACAGGACTTCGGTGTAAAAGCCCACTTTCAGATAATCGCGCCCAAGCCGCGACATATCCTTGACGATCAAAGTTGCCACTTCGCCGTTCTCGATCTTTTCCAAAAGTTCGCTCCAACTCGGACGGTTGAAGTTCGTCCCAGAGTAGCCGTCGTCCACGAAAAACAGGGGGTTTTTGAAGCCGTTTTCCTTTGCGTATTTACTTAAAATCGCCTTTTGATTTACAATGCTGTTGCTGTCGCCCGTCAATTCATCGTCGCGGGATAAGCGGCAATAGAGGGCGGTAATCTTGTCAGACTGCCTTAACATATTTTCTGCTCCTTTCATCGGCGGGCAGTCTGCCAATACAGGATTGCTTATACTCATTTTAACGCTCCTTGTTTTTTTCATCAATAGGCGACCCTGCCATAAGCCGTAAAACTTTATGGGGCAGGCTTCGGTTCCCATCGTAGCTGCCTGTAAAACGATAGAGTGTTCTGCCGGATTTTATGGTTACTTCGTGTCTCGGCAGTTCTTGATACAGCGGATTTTTTACCACGATATGCCCGTCTTTGATTTTTCGTTTTCTTTCCATTCCTTTCCCGTCCGTCCTTGTTTTGGTGCTAGAATATAAATAGTGCAAGTCAAAATGAGAAAATTCCAAATAGACAATAAGTGATACAATAGAAGTATCGTACTGAAGGAGGATCTCATTATGGCAAAGCAACATGACAAACAGTTTAAACTGGATGCAGTCCAGTATTATTTCGATCACAAGGAGCTTGGTGTTCGTGGCTGTGCCCAAAATCTCGGTGTAGGTTACAGCACTCTGACAAAATGGCTGAAGGATTTCCGGGAGTCTGGAGATATCCCTGTGCGTGGCTCTGGCAATTACGCCTCTGACGAGCAAAAAGAGATTGCACGTCTGAAACGCGAACTCCGTGATGCCCAAGACGCACTTGATGTACTAAAAAAAGCTATCAGCATTCTGGGAAAATAACAGAAGCTATTTATCTCGAGGTCTCTGAAAAGACGGAAGCTGCCAGAAAACAGAACCGCCGGGTTTCCGTCTCCGGAATGCTGAAATATTTAGGCGTTTCACGGTCTGGATACCGTTTATGGCTACACCGTACTCCCTCTGATACCAAAAAGCGCAGGGAATACATAAAAGCCAAAATACAGGATATTTACGATGAATCAAAGCAAAACTACGGAGCTCCCAAGATCACCAGAAAGCTGCGTCAGAAGGGAGAGACTATCTCAGAGCGTACTGTCGGAAAATATATGAAGGAAATGGGGATCAAGGCCCAATGGGTGAAACCATGGACAATCACTACCATAAATTCCGATTTCAGTAACGAACTTCAAAATATCCTGGATGAACAGTTTTCTCCTGATCGTCCAAATGCAGTATGGTGCAGTGATATCACGTATATTTGGACGACAGATGGCTTTGTTTATCTGACGAGCATTATGGATCTGTTTTCCCGTAAGATCATTGCCTGGACACTCAGCCAGACTTTAGAGGTATCCTGTGTGGTCGACACTATCAAGAAAGCGAAAGCCAGACGGAATACAGAACTTCCGTTGATTATCCATAGCGACAGAGGAAGTCAATATGTATCCAAGGCCTATCGGGAAGCTACGGCAAAAATGCAGCGCAGCTACTCGAAAAAAGTTTTTCCATGGGATAATGCATGTATCGAATCGTTTCATGCACTTATCAAACGGGAATGGCTGAACCGGTTTAAAATACGTGATTATCAGCAGGCATATCGTCTGATATTCGAGTATATTGAAGCCTTTTATAATACCAAACGGATTCATAGTCATTGCGATTATATGTCGCCAAATGACTTTGAAAAACTATATGAGCAGACACAGACAAACGAACTGCTCTTAGTAAGTTAAGATGAGGATAAATTTCTCATTTTAACTTGCGCTAAATCTTGACATAGGACCAACGTTCTCCTCTAAAATGTAAATAACTTGATATTCTTTGTAACCCGTCAATTAATTCATAGAC
>USJG01000239.1 GCA_900554925.1 uncultured Lachnospiraceae bacterium | reverse complement strand
ATTGTAAAGGACGGTGATGCTGACGCAGTGGCCGATGCACTTGCAGAGGGAAGCTCCGTCTTTGACGGGCTGCTCTGTGCAGTTCCTGCACTTCCTCCGGAAACAGCACCTGTTTCTCCCTGCTCATCTTTAAGGCTCTTTACGCTGGTTGCGTTTGATGCTAAAAAGTAATCTATCCCTGCTGACGGAAGACCGTTCGCTTCCGCTGCTGATATATCCAAATTCATGCTGGAAAATAAAAGGACAGCCGCTATTGCAGACACTGCAGCTCTTCTGCCTGTTTTCAAATCTTTTCTCTGCATGATAACCTCCGTTTTCCTGTCTGTTAATTTTCTATAGTAATTCTTTTCATTTATCTTATGAATTATTACAAATTTGTTACGTCCGTTAATAAATATATCACTATCTAATACACATGTCAACCAGCGGAAATAATTTCCAGCACAGGGATTTTCCTGTTATACAAAAAGCGCAGGCTCCACAGCCTGCGCTCTTAACAATTCTGTCAGAATTTATTCACTTCGATTTAATAAATAATCTAAAACAGAAGTAACTGCATTGGCTCCGTCGGCAACTGCTGTTACGATCTGCCTTAATTTCTTTTTCCTTACATCACCGGCTGCAAAAATCCCCGGTGTACTGGTAGAACAATCCTCGCCTGCGATCAGATACCCCTTTTCGTCCTGTTCTGCCATTCCCTCCAAAATATCCCCCGAAGGAATAATGCCTACCGCCACAAAAACGCCCTCTACCGGAAGCTCCTTTTTCTCACCGGTTTTTACATTTTTAAGCAATAATGCCTGCACCTGGTCTTCGCCCTCTATGCGTTCCGCCACCGTATCCCATAAAATTTCCACATTAGGAAGCTCCATAACCTCTTTTTGAAGGACAGCCGCTGCCCGCAGCTCACCGCGTCTGTGAATCAGGTATACCTTTTCACATCCCCTTGCCAGGAAAATTGCATCCTCCACCGCAACGTCACCGCCTCCGATCACTGCTGTTACCTTCCCTCTAAAGAACGCACCATCGCAGGTTGCACAGTAGGATACTCCCATACCGGCCAGTTCTTCTTCCCCTGGAATCCCCAGCTTTGCATGGGTAGCTCCCATGGCGGCCAGCACTGTTTTCGTCTGAAGCTCCCCCTGATCTGTTGCGACTACAAACCCTTTATTTCCATTTTCCTTCATGGAGGCTGCTTTCATCTCCGGTTCCGCCATGATTGATGCGCCGGCTTTTCTTACGGCCTTAACTGTGGCTTCTTTAAACTCACAGCCAAGCTTATCTGCATGTTCTCTAAGCTTCATGCCAAGGTCAAAGCCATTGATTCCCGGCAGGCCGGGATAATTATCTACCTCATAAGTATTAAGTACCTGGCCGCCGCTCATTGGATTCTGCTCTAAGGTGACCGCGTGAAGTCCCGCTCTCTTTGCATAAATAGATGCAGACAATCCGGCAGGGCCGGAACCGATAATTACAACATCATACATATTGACACCATGCCTTTCCCTATATAATTATTCTGAACCAAATGGATTCGTGACTGCCGGACATGGAAGCTATATCCAGCCGCCGTCCATGGTAATGATCTGCCCTGTCAGATAAGAAGGCGCATTTATGATCTGCTTTATCATCTCTCCTGCTTCCATGGCGCTTCCGATTCTGTCAGCAGGGATTTCCTCTCTTAAGGCCTCCATATCCTCCCTGGTAAAGCAGGCATTCATATCTGTATCTATCACCCCGAAGGCAATTCCATTTACCTGTATGCCGTTTGGCGCCAGTTCCTTGGCAAGCGCTCTGGTAAAGCTGTTGACTCCGCCCTTGGCTGTACTGTAAGCCACCTCCATGGAGGCGCCTACATTTCCCCATACAGAAGACACGTTGATGATCTTCCCCTCTCTTCGGCGCACCATCTGGGGCACCACCAGCCTGCAAGTATAAAAAAGCGCGTTCAAATTCGTATTCATCAGTTGATGCCACTGTTCCAGCGTCATATCTGTCAGCAGCCCTACATAAGAAATGGCTGCATTATTGATCAGAACATGAATTTCCCCGGCCTGCTCAATCATTGTTTCCACCTGTGCCGGGTCTGATACATCACAG
>USJG01000238.1 GCA_900554925.1 uncultured Lachnospiraceae bacterium | reverse complement strand
GTAGTTATGCATACGCATCCGCTCGCGCGCGAAGTGTCGCAGGCGACACTTTATTAATAAGTTGTTGAAAGAGAATTTATAACAGGCAAGGAGACAGCAGATGGCAGAAGAAAGATTTGTACTGGCAAAAGAACGGATACAGGAGATAAAGAACGAAAATATACTGGAAGGAGAAGCACAGAAATATTTTGCAAAGACGGCAGATTTTCTTACTATGATCTGTGACACATATTCCTTTATTATGGAGGATGGGATAAGAAACGCACCCCTGGAGGAATTGCAGCGCAGGAACCGAAGGCTGTATGAGGATATTCTGCCTGAAAATTATAAACACAGCTACGCAAATCCTGAGTACAGCGTGAGCAGACTAGGCCAGGAGCATGGGAAAATACTATGCTTCTTATATGCGGAGCTGCGCAGCATGATCCCTCTTGCTTACGAAAAAAGGCTTGAGGATATGGTGATCCGGATGGAGCTGTTTCTGGAAATTTACAGTTCCTTTATCTGTGAGCAGCAGGAAAGCGGGAAGCTGCCCGCAGGAGAAGCCCTGAAGGAAATCCTTTACTGGTATGTCAGCGATTACACAAGGATGGCTACGATAAGAAGGCTTTGGGATATGCTGTGTCCGGAATCGGATTTTGCGCTGAAGATCGTGACAGGAGATTTATCTGATCCCAGATACCTTTATTATTTTGGGGAATACATCACAGATAATGAAATTGAAACATGGAAGTATTTAAATTCCCTTCCGGAGGAAACTTTACAGAAAATGGCGGATACTTATACGGAAGGATACCGGATCGGGTTTGAGACCACAAACAAGGATATTACGAAGAAAAAGACGGTGAATATCCGGTATTGTCTGGGGTTTGAACCTATGATACAAAGGGCGGTGGAGAATTTTAATAAGATGGGACTTAAGCCCACTGTTTACCGTGCGCCATCAAGTATTCTCCAGGGAAAGGGAATGAATCGCGTCGGCTATTATGGAGCGGTTCCCAACAGACAGTATGATTTTGACCATAAGGATGACCAGGCCCTGATACTTGATAAAAAGCTGGTGCAGGTCCGCCTGGAGGCATGGCAGGAGGCATATGAAAAATATAAGGAGCAGGCATCAGTTTTCGGCGGGCCTGCCCTGGTGGAGGTGTTCGGAGAAAAGCCGGCGCAGCTTAAGGAAAAATCCACGGCACTGCATTTGTCTGAGGCCCAGCAGAAACTTGCAGTTGAATATATGTCAGCCGCTGGAGAGCTGCAGAACCGTTATATTAAGGGAGAGGAGAGAAGCTTTACTATCATTGCTTTTCCTGTACCGGAGATCGGAAAAGATTTCCCCCAGATATTCCATGAGGTAATCAGAATTAATACGTTGGACTATCAGTTGTACCAGCGCATGCAGCAGCGCATCATTGATACCCTGGATCAGGGAAGGTACGTGCTGATTAAGGGCATGAAGGGCAACAAAACCAATATGAAGGTAATGCTTCACCCACTGGATGACCCGGAAAAACAGACTAATTTTGAGAATTGTGTGGCAGACGTGAATATTCCCGTAGGGGAGGTATTTACTTCCCCGGTGCTTAAAGGTACCGAAGGGACTCTTCATGTAAGCAAGGTTTATTTAAACGAGCTGGAATATAGGGATATTATGTTAACCTTCAAGGATGGCATGGTTACAGACTATACCTGCGGCAACTTTGATACCGAAGAGGAGAATCATAAATATATTAAGGATAATGTACTGTATCATCATGAAAGTCTGCCTCTTGGAGAATTTGCCATTGGAACCAATACCACAGCCTTTGTTGCGGCAAGGAAGTATGGCATAGAAGATAAGCTTCCCATTTTGATTGCGGAAAAGACAGGGCCCCATTTTGCAGTGGGAGATACCTGCTATTCCCATGCGGAGGAGGTTGCGGTCTACAATCCCGATGGCAGGGAAATAATCGCAAGAGACAACGAGTGCTCCTTAAAGAGACTTAAAAAGGACAGCAGCGCATATTTTAACTGCCATACGGATATTACCATTCCCTATGATGAGCTGGGGGAAGTCAGCGTGGTAACCGCCAACGAGCAGGTGATTCCCATTATAGAAGAAGGAAGATTTGTGCTGCCGGGGTGCGGGGA
>USJG01000237.1 GCA_900554925.1 uncultured Lachnospiraceae bacterium | reverse complement strand
ATAGCCTAGCCTGTAGAAAAGGTAAAGAATGGCTATGACAATACTAATAGTAGGAGGAAAAGTTATGTTAGGAAATTTTAGTTATTGCAACCCTACCCGGATTTATTTCGGGGAAGATTCAATGAATCATTTGAGGCAGGAACTTAAGCAGTATGGCAGCAATGTGCTGCTCTGTTATGGAGGAGGTTCCATTAAGAAAAACGGTATCTATGATCAGGTCATTGCGGTACTGAAAGAGTGCGGTAAGACTGTTACAGAAGACCCTGGCGTCATGCCCAATCCAACGGTGGAAAAGCTCCGGGAGGGCATACAGCGTGCCAGAGACTGCAGGGCGGATCTGATTCTGGCTGTAGGCGGCGGATCGGTCTGCGATTATGCGAAGGCAGTTTCCATATCGGTTCACTGCGAGGAAGACCCATGGGAAAAGTATTATATTCGATTTGAAGAGCCCTCCTGTGAAATTGTTCCCGTGGGCTGCGTTCTGACCATGGTGGGAACCGGAAGCGAAATGAACGGTGGCGCGGTGATCACCAATCATGAGCAAAAGCTGAAAATCGGCCATGTGTTTGGAACGGAGGTATTCCCGAAGTTTTCCATCCTCAATCCGAAATTTACCTTTACGCTGCCGAAGTACCAGATGGTGGCAGGCATTTACGACATTTTCAACCATATCTGTGAGCAGTATTTTTCCGGTGAGGATGACAATACCAGTGATTATATCGCAGAGGGACTGATGCGTTCTGTCATTTTCACAAGCCGTATTGCGGTAAAGGAACCTACCAATTATGAAGCCCGCAGCAACATCATGTGGACAGCGACCTGGGCCCTGAATACTCTGATCGCGCAGGGAAAGAGCACCGACTGGATGGTGCATATGCTTGGCCAGGCGGTGGGAGCTTACACGGACGCCACCCATGGTATGACGCTGGCAGCAGTGTCTTTGCCTTACTACCGTCACATCATGCCCTATGGCCTTGCCAAGTTCCGTCGTTTCGCGGTTTGTGTCTGGGGAGTAGATCCGGAGGGAAAAACCGATGAAGCGGTTGCCAGCGAAGGCCTTGCTGCCATGGAAGAGTGGATGAAGGAATTAGGTGTTGTGATGAATATCCGCGAGCTGGGAGTTACCGAAGAAATGATAGAGGGGCTTGCCGATGCTACCCTTATTATGAATGGCGGATATAAGACACTGTCCCGTGAAGAGATTGTGGATATTTTCAGGGAAAGTTTGTAATTTAGAATAATAGGGCAAGGTCAGGCTTGCCATGATGGGTCAATCTGCCTTGTGTGGATTGACCCTTTTTTGTGTTTTACCTCAAAAGAAGCATATTTTTATGCTATCATGCAGTTTATCAAGGAAAAGAATCGAAACGAGTTAAAAGAACTGCATTTTGAAACTTTTCAGATTGGAGTGACTTGACAAGTTAGTTTGACCTAACTAAAATAAGGATTGAAAATTAGTTAACAATCAGTTTAAGAAGATAGAAGATGGCAAAAACAATGGCGAATTTTCATTCTCATATTGATGAAGGAATTGAAACCAACACGCTGACGACAACAGGCGTTTACGGTATGGTTCGCAACCCCATTTATTCGGGGTTTATGTTGGCCTGTACAGGGGCGTTATTTATTGCCAACAACCTGTGGCTGCTTCTTTTGCCGCCTGTGTTCTGGCTGTATATGACGCTGCTTATGAAAGCCACGGAGGAAAAGTGGCTGCGGGATTTGTATGGGAAAGAGTATGAGGAATACTTAAGAAGGGTAAACCGCTGTATTCCATGGATAAAAAGAAAACAGAAAGGGAACAGACACTGAAATTGAAATTAGGAGATGTGGAGACCACCGCCCTGATTCCGCTGTCCAACCGCGCAAGCGAAACAAAGCGGAAAAACCCCAGAGTGTGGGATCACAAAGCAGTGGAAATCATTGAAGCCCTTGGGGTAGACACAAAGAATTACGACAAACTGGTTACTCACGAGTGTGTGATTGCGCGGACGATCATGTTTGATGAGGAAGTAAGGAGGCTCGTTAAAGAATATCCGGAGGTGGTATGCGTCAATATGGGCTGCGGGCTGGATGATCGTTTTGAGCGGGTGGACAACGGAAAAATCAGATGGTTTGATGTGGATTTGCCGGACAGTATTGCTGTAAGGAAAAAGGTATATGAG
>USJG01000236.1 GCA_900554925.1 uncultured Lachnospiraceae bacterium | reverse complement strand
AAATTCAACAAAGCCAGTCACGGTTCAAGTACATTTTTTGGAGCCGATCTTATATGAAGAATACAAAAATATGAAGACAACAGAGATTGCGGCGCTTGTTGAGGAACGGATACAATGCGTAATTAATGAAAATATATAGCGGTTCAGGGCTGGGATTGCAATTTGGTCAATTTTTAAAGTAACTTCCACTTTCTCGAAGTAACTTCCATCGAAAGCTACTGATTTTGAAAATATCATCAAAATCGGTAGCTTTTTTCCTGCCGGTGGGATAAAATATCACATATCCGGTGTGCAGGACACAAAAAAGGGTATAAAAGCCCAGGAGTGAAATTCCGCTGTTTTTTTCTCAGAGTGAATTCCACCCATCTGTAGGTCGTATGGAGTCTTGTCCCGGTTAGTGTCTGAGGCAGTGAGGTGGGAATTACTGCCTCTCTTTTAATTCCTTCAGTTCTTCCTGCAGTTCATAGTTTTCCAGTTCCAGGTCTATGATCCGGTCCAATGCTGACAGATACTGGAATACCATTTCATCGTATACTTCGATTTCGATTTCAAATGTTTTCTTTTTCATTCCCGGCTTCTCCCTTGTCCGTAAAAATAGAAGAGTTCATAGTGACCTCGTTTGGGGCAATTTTGTGGCATCCCAGCAGGTCTAAAATGTCTTCCCCGTAAAGAAACGCCATCATTTCATAAGGTGTCTTATTTCCCAGGCTTTCCCGGCAGTAGGAATTGATGTGATCCATCATAAGGCTGATATGATCCTGTGTATAAGAATCAAGGGAGGTTCCCTTTGGGAAAAAACAGCGGATCAGTTCGTGATTGCGCTCTGCAGAGCCTTTCTGGTAGGGAGCGGAAGGATCGCAGTAAAACATACGGGTCCGCGGATTCTCCTGCCGGTCCAGCTCAATGGCTGATGGATTTGAGAATTCTGTTCCATTGTCAGCCAGAAGGACAGGCATGAGCTTTTGGAAACGATCCGGACGTAGTTCGAAATACAGCTTTTCAAAAATGTTGATCACGGATTGGGAGTCATTGGCTTCCCTCAGAAAGGACAGCATGAATTCCGCTTTAACAAAGTGGATGGTAAGCAGTACCTTGCCGCCCTTTTTCCCTTCTACAGAATCAACCTGTGTGACAGGCAGATGGGGATGCTCCTGCATAAAAAGAAGGAAATCTTCATAAGTCCTCCCGATCCTGCATTTTTTATCAACTTTGGCATGTATCCGGACCTTCCTCTTGGAGTAGCGCACCTTCCGGGGCAGATCGATATTTCTGGCAGTAAATACATTATAATCGATCAGCCGGTAGATGGTACTCCGGCTGACCATGACGGCGTCCCGGTTGTTTACCAGGATGTGGTTAAGAGACTGTCCCTTTTTAATGAGAGGGGAGAGGATAGAATCCAGGTGTTTTACTTCTGCTTCGGAAAGGGAGATTCCTTCCCGCGCCTCCCTGAGCATGGTACGGTATTCTTCCTCGGCATAGGCTGCCTGGTAAAAGCATTTTTCCAGGGTGCACTTTTTCAAGTCAGGACAGCCGTTGCAGACGTAAGGCGGCCGGGAAAGACGAGGGCATTTCTCCTCCACAAAATCCGGGCAGACAGAAGTACATTTTTTGCAGGACCAGCAATACCGTCTACTGTTACAGAAACTGCACAAACTCCGCCGGTCGCAGTGATAGCGTAAAGAGCAATTGTTGAATGCCCTGCCGTGGGCGCCAGTTTTCTTAAAAATCTTATGGGCACGTACTTCCTTGGAGATGGTTGTACAATCCCTGTCCAGTTCCAGGGCAATGGATTTAAAGGAAGCGTTAGAATCCAGCTGCTTTGCAATAAAGAAACGTTCTTCTAAAGATAAATGTTTATGTAATGCCATGATATCTCCTCCTGTAAATCCGGGACAAGACAAGGAAGATACTAATGGGAAAACGAAAGAAGTGCAATTAGAACTATGAATTTGTACCGGAGTAACTTCCACCTTTGGCTTATTCCGGAGTAACTTCCACTTCTAAAGTAGCAAGGGTGGAATTTAGTTTGAAAAATAACTAAAATCTAAAGTCCAAACCCCAAGATGTGGAAATCTCTTTACAACAGGGTGCAGCTGTATTAATTACAGGAGGATTTTCCGTTTCAGTAGAATTAATTCGAAGAGCTGATGAATTAGCAATCCCTGTTATTGGT
>USJG01000235.1 GCA_900554925.1 uncultured Lachnospiraceae bacterium | reverse complement strand
CATAATTATCGCTCCTTTTCTGTAAAATAAAAATTATCGTTTACATGTCTGGAACGCAGGTTCCGACTCCGGTATAAAAGTACCCTCATCTTTCGATGTTTATTGCTTTTTGTATCTTTGTCCTTTCCTTTGTTCTATTTGTAATATAACACTTGTTTTAGCACTCGTCAATAGCGAGTGCTAATAATTCACAATTTGTTCACATTGGTTTAAATGAAAAAGTAAATGCAAGTTTTAGGTAACCAAAATACCTTCTATTGCATTTGCTGTTGCAGTAAGTCCTGCAAACTATGGGTGGCATTTACTCCTGCAATGTTTTATGATACTTCTATCTGAACTGATGCCCGAAGCAGATTGGAGGTTCTTATGAAACACTTGACTCTCTCTGAACGTATCCGTATCGAGGCCCTTCTGGATGAAAGAAAAAGCTTCTCCCAGATCGCTGCAGAAATCGGCAGATCCACTACAACTATTTCAAGGGAAGTGCGCAGGCACCGTTCCGTTGTTCACCATTATTCCACAGAAATGGCAAGAAAACGTTCGGAATGTGAACACTTTGGCTCCTGCACGGTGAAAAGCCTCTGTGGACGCCCACACTGCGAGGCCTATTGCTCCAAATGCCGCAGCAAACGCTGTGCGCTTTACTGTAAAAGCTTTGCGCCAAAAATATGCCCCCTTCTTAAAAAGCCGCCTTATGTCTGTAATAAATGCCAAAAGCTGCGTTCCTGTTCCCATGATTTCTTTTTCTATCGGGCAAAATATGCAGATGACGCCTATCATGAAGTTAAATCTTCTTCCCGCAGCGGCATTAATCAAACCCCGGAATCCCTGGAACAACTCGACAGGCTCATTTCTCCTCTTCTAAAACAGGGACAGCCTCTTTCCCATATCTATCTTTCCCACAAAGAGATGATCGGCTGTTCCCAGAGGACTTTATACAACTATATCGACCAGAATCTTTTTTCCGCCATCAATCTGGACCTTCCCCGAAAAGTACGCTATAAACCCCGACAAAAACGCCGTGGTGACAGAGAGGTTCCGGGCTATAGGAAAGGACGTACTTATGCTGATTTTGAACTTTATATGGCACAGTATCCGGACTCTCCCGTAGTGGAAATGGACGTTGTGGAAGGGGCTGGTGGGAAAGGTGGAAACGTTTTTCTGACACTTCTGTTCCGGAGTTGTCTGCTTATGCTGGTATTCCTGCTCCCTGCTGACCGCAGGGAATATATCAAAGAGGTCTTTGATTTCCTTTATAACGGACTGGGAGCAGCATCCTATGGGCAGCTGTTCCCTGTGATCCTCACAGACAACGGCTCTGCTTTTAAGGATCCAAGAATCTTTGAACGGGAAACCGGAAACGGAGAAGCTACACATATATACTACTGTGACCCCATGGCATCCTGGCAAAAAGGAAGATTAGAAAAGAATCATGAGTTCATCCGTTATATCCTTCCAAAAGGCAGCCGCTTTTCAGGGCTTACCCAGGAAGACGCCACACGGATGGCAAACCATATCAACAGCACAGCAAGAGCCAGTTTAAATGGCCACACCCCATTTGAACTGGCTCAAATGCTATTGGATAAGAAACTGATAGAACTCTGTCGTCTGACCAGTATACCGGCTGATCAGGTGGTACTAAAGCCGTCACTCTTAAAATAGATAAACAATATCAGCTTCGGGCACAGGCACCATAAAGCACCGTCTGACGGGTAGCAGTTACTTCTGCAAAAGTAACCCAGCCGTCTATTTATGATACCTGAAAAAGCGAATCCCATCGTGTTTCCTACTCCTTAAGTATAATAAAAGCGATAAAAGATGGCTAGTCTTCCCGGGATATTTCACTCCCTGACTGCAATAACATTTTCAATAACTACTGATTTTTTAATGGTTTCTACTTGGTTGCAGTTACTTTTTCATTCAACCAAATTCTGTGAACAAACTTGTATAAACCAAAGGATCCCCCCTGTACAGGCATTCGCATCCCGTGATATGATATTTTTACAATTGAGGATCGGGCAGAATTATTATCAGGAGGAAAAGTTATGTATCAGATCTTTATCAGCTACCGTCGGGAAGGCGGAGAATTTCTCGGAAAAATGATTTATGACCGGCTGTCGCAAAAAGGATATCGGGTATTTTATGATGTTGAAACACTGACGTCAGGTCATTTTAACACCCAGCTGTATCATGTAATTGAAGAATGTCAGGA
>USJG01000234.1 GCA_900554925.1 uncultured Lachnospiraceae bacterium | reverse complement strand
GCAATGTAAAGATAAAAAGTCTGGTTTATGGTCTTGGAGGCAAAGATTTCTTCGCAGAGGATGCCCTGAAAATGTTTGAATGGGCTGAGAAAACAGATAAGCCGGATTTTGAGTATTATGGTGTGGAGCCGGGAGAGGGCTCTGACGAGGATAACTTTTTTGCTCCGCTGACAGCAGAAAAAACAAGGCTGGGAATTACCAGAACGCAGAAAACTGAGACAGGAAAAGTTCAGGTTACAGGAGGAAGCTTAAACGCTACCACGCAGATACCCAAGCGCCTCGCACCGGGACATGGCGCCTGTCCCGGCTGCGGTATCCCTGTGAATATCAATCTTCTGCTTCGGGCTATTGAGGATCCGGTGGTTCTTTTGTTTCAGACAGGCTGCGGTATGATCGTGACCACTGCTTACCCACGTACCAGCTTTAAGGTTCCTTATCTGCACAATCTGTTCCAGAATGGAGCCGCCACCTTAAGCGGTGTGGCTGAAATATGCTATCGAAAGCAAAAAAAGGGTGAAATTCCTCCGGGAGATATTATATTCATTATGGTTAGCGGGGATGGAGGTATGGATATTGGTATGGGCTCTGCCTTGGGAACAGCCCTTAGAGGGCATCGTCTGATATTATTTGAGTACGACAATGGGGGCTATATGAATACGGGCTACCAGTTGTCCTATTCCACCCCTAAGGGAGCCAGGAGCTCTACCTCCCATATTGGGAAAAATCAGTATGGCAAAACCTTTTTTCATAAAGATATGCCCCAGATCATGGCGGCCACCGGGATTCCTTATGTTGCAACTGTGGCGGAAAGTAATCCCATAGATTTTATTAAGAAGGCGGCAAAAGCAGCTTTTTATGCCAAAACCACCGGTACCGCTTATGTGAAAGCATTATCTGCCTGTCCTTTAAATTGGAATGATAAGCCGTCTGCAGAACGTAAGGTAATAGAAGCTGCCGTAAACAGCTGCTATTTTCCTCTTTATGAGGTGGAACAGGGGATAACAGCCTTAAGCTATGATCCTGAAAAAATGGGGAAAAAGATTCCCGTACTCGACTTCCTTTCCATGATGGGAAGAACGAAGCATCTGCAAAAGGAAATGTATGGGGATATAGTGAAAGAGCTGCAGGAGGAAATAGACAGAAGATTTGCCCGCCTTAAGGCCAGGGCAGAAAATCCTGTTTTGTAATTAATATAAAAGTTGTTGCAGTATAAGAAGCGGACAATTAGTAATACTGATATTGTTGCTTTCAAATTAAAGCGAAAAGGAGAAGAAAAATGGAACCTGTTTTTTTAAAGAATAAGGAAGAAATCTTATATTTAGTATCTGGAAAGAAAGAGAATTTAAAAAGCTGCAAATGTGAAGGATTTGATTTTTTGGACAGCAGCAGTGCCGAAGGCGCCGGGGAAAAGCATCTTCCGGTAGTGGAAAGGACAGGCAGAAAAATTACAGTTAAAGTGGGAAGCATCTTTCATCCAATGACAGAAGAACACAGCATCGGCTGGATTTTTCTGGAGACCAGAAGAGGCGGACAATTTGTAAAGCTTAGTCCTGCAAACCAGCCTGTGGGAGAATTTGTGCTGGATGATGGAGATGAGGCGGTTGCGGCTTATGCCTATTGTAATCTCCATGGATTCTGGAAAACAGATATTATGTAACAGCCTGGAACCCATTATAAGTAACCGGCAGATCATTATTTAAATTTATAATGAACTGCCGGTGGCTTAATACATAGCAGTATACAGAGAAAAACATTGTACTATCCACAAAATAATGGTAAGGTAAAAATAAAAAATAATTAATAAATGGGGTTAAATTATTTGAGTGATGAAAAAAACGATTTGCTTTATAGAGAATATAAAGGAACATACATTGATTTAGCCAGGGAGGCATCTATAGTAATTGAGGATGCACAAGTGAATTTCGAAGAAGAAAATATAGTTTGCCTGATAAATGCAAATAACGGAGAGTGCACTTTCAAAGCCTTTAAGGCTGGGGTCAGCTTTGATAATGTACCATGTGGAGAATATTATCTTTATGTTTATCAGGCGGCGGATGGCATGATAGTCGACACAACACCTGATGTAAATATCTATTTTTCAGATGTTGGAGCCAGCAATATTTATTAATAAGATTCGGGTGTCAAAAGGTGCTTGGTAAATTTGGAATCGTCAGATTGCACAAAAGAAATTGCTAAGCTGTCATTGTGGAGGAAAATGAGATTT
>USJG01000233.1 GCA_900554925.1 uncultured Lachnospiraceae bacterium | reverse complement strand
CTTTTGCATGGCGGCCCGTACCTCCAGGGATAAATTTCCGCCGCCGGCTCCGTAGCTGTCCTGCCTGTCTGCCACCAACACCACTTTGGCGTTTTTGCAAAACTCGTATATCTCTTTTGCCGGAAATGGTCTCAGTGCATGTAAGGTGACTGCTCCCACCTTTTTTCCTTTTTCCCTAAGTTGATCTATGGCTTCCAGAGAAGTGTCATAGGAGGAACCAAGTAAGAGAAGCAGGATGTCCGCATCTTCATTCTGATAACCTTCCACCTTTTCATAAGCACGCCCTGACAAATCTCCATATTCTTTAAACAGTTCCGGTATCCGCCCATCTGCCCGTTCCATGGCAAGATGCAGCTGGTACCTGTTATTAATCAGATCCGGCTCATTCATATAAGAGCCCACCGTGATCGGATGCTCCAGGTCAAGAAAAGGATACATTTCACTTTTGGCCCCTACAAAGTCCTTCACCGCCTCTTCCTGCGCAAAGCGCATACACCTTCTTTTCTGATGGCTGGTAAAAAATCCGTCATAAGCCACCACAACCGGAAGTCTCACCTCTTCCGCAAGTTTTAAGGCAATCAGATTAAAGTCATATACCTCCTGTACCGAATGAGCAAACAGGATGGGCCATCCGGCATTGAGCATAAACATAATATCACTGTGATCTCCCTTAATAGACAAGGGGCCTGATATTGTCCTGCAAACTACATTCATGACCATGGGATACCTTGTTCCTGACTGTACGGGGAATTGTTCGATTGCATATAAAAGGCCATTGGCGCTGGTGGCATTGATCACTCTGCCTCCCGCAACTGCCGCTCCATAGCATACCCCTGCGGCACTGTGCTCTCCTTCTGCCGCAATCATAATAAGGTCTGTCTCTCCGTTTGCTCTCATAATGTCCAGATTCTCCGCGATCTGGGTAGAAGGTGTAATAGGATAATACCCCATCATATCATATCCGATCTGTTTAATGGCAATAGCCGCCATCTCGTTGCCGCTTGCATATTCTACTATCTGCTTTTCCATTATACTTCCCCGCCTTCCATTCTTTTTTCTGTCAGATAGGATTCCGAAGTAATGTACCCGTCGGCTCCCGACTCAATATAATAGTCCGGCCTCCGAACCATATCCTGATTGGGAAGGAAATAATCTTTTTTAGGATGTTCCGCTTCCAGACCCTGTACCAGTGCATTGACCGGACAAACCTCCACGCACCGCAGACACCCTTTACAGTGATAATAATCCAGTCCCTGGTTTACCATCATTTCCTGGCCCTTATATTCACCCTTCGCAAATTGAAATACCATATCCGGACAGGCAGAATCACACAAGCCGCAGTTGATGCACCTTTCCTTGATAAAAACGGGAATAAAGCCCTGTCTGGAGGGAGATAAATCTGCTACTGCCGTACTGCCGAATCTGGGATTGATCCCTCCTATGGGAGCTGTCATATATCCCCATTGTTTTACCGCCTTTCTATTTTCCTGTCCCGGGCTTTCCTGCCCGTCCTGCCTTCTTCTTTTAACACCTTTCTTTCCGTCTTTTTCCAGCTTTCGTACTTCCTCATATCCTCTCTTTATTCCTTCCAGATTCCCCTTCAGCGCATCTGGATATTTATTGCCCAAGGTATCTTCACAAATCCGATACAAATCCTCTAATGCCACAAAACCCATTACTCGTGCCATAGCCCCAAGCATCACCACATTGATTCTGGAATGTGTTTCCATGGCAATCTGTTGGGCGTTTACCTCGTAACAAGCCTTTACTTTGACCGGAATATCTCCCCAGAATATTTCCTGCCCGCTGCTCTGGCTGATAATGACCTGGGTGTTTTCATTACAGCCCTCCCATATGCTTCCATCCTTTAATAGTGCCTGATGAAAGACCGCCAGCAGGTTTGGAGACACTATAGGCGAGTGTATCCGGATCTCCTTTTTCTTATCACAATATCTGATATACCCTTTTACCGGAGTGCCTGTCTTTTCTGAGCCATAACTGGAAAAGCTGGCACTGTTTAAATCCAGATATTTAACTCCCAGCTCTCCCAGCATCTTACCGCACAGATTAGCGCCAAGACCACCTATGCTTTCCAGCCTGATTTCATAATAACCGCTGGCTGTATCAGGCAGCTTGATTTTTCCCATACCATACCTCTTTTCTGCCGACTATGTCACGCGTTCTTTTAAGGACAGTATGTTCTTTTTTATCTGAAATATTCATTGAATAAAGTGT
>USJG01000232.1 GCA_900554925.1 uncultured Lachnospiraceae bacterium | reverse complement strand
CCTGCAGGGTCTGAAAGCCTTTGCCGCTGGCATATGCCTCCGGGTCTAACCATGCCAGAATACGTGTTCCGCGCACACCGAGACTTCCACTGTCAGCCATATTCACTATCACAAACAATGCAAGCGCGCAAACCGCGATTCCCGCAAGGCCCAGCAATATAAAGCGTTTATAATCCGGACAGGACACAAACAGCATCAGCACTGCAATTCCCAAAATAATAATGGCAGAGCTCATATTTTCCGTAACCTGCCATACCAACAGACTGACTGGCATGGGTGTCATCAAAACCATCAAAAATCCTTTTCCGGTTCTGATTTTCCGCCCCATCCTGCAGATTAAGCTTGCCAGAAACAGTATCATTCCCAGCTTGGCAATCTCCGCCGGCTGAATAGACATGCCTGCAATCCTCAGCCATCTTTTTGCCCCATTTGCCTCTACCCCAAAAGGGATAATAAGCAGAATCATCACAATGGATACAATATAGCCAAGTGCTGCAAAGCGCTCCCAAAAATGATAAGGGATATTGGCAACTACGATCATGGCAGCCAATCCTATGATCGTAGACGTCATCTGTCTTTTCAGGAAAAATGCCGGATCTGGGTCTGATAACAGACTTCCTTCATAGGAACTGGTAGAATACAGCATTACCAGCCCAAAAGCAAGCAAAAACAACACTATGAACAGTAATGTGTAGTCAAAAAACGACTCCCGCTGTTTTCTGTTTCTCCTTCCCGGATTGTTTCCGATTCTTCTTTCTGCCACGCTTAACTAAACTCCAATCTTTTCTACTAACTCTTTAAACAGCTTCCCCCGCACCTCATAATCAGGAAACATTCCCCAGCTTGCGCAGGCCGGCGATAACAGCACGGCATCACCGGGCACCGCCTGTTTTACACAAATGTCAAATGCTTCCTCAAAGGTATCTGCCAGAATGATATTTGAAATGCCATGGGCCTTCGCACAGGCAGCAATCTTTTCTTTTGTCTGTCCAATCAGCACCAATGCCTTGACCTTACCGTCAAATGCTTCTATCCATTCGTCATACTCACTGCCCTTATCATAGCCGCCTGCTATAAGCACCGTGGGCCTATCCATGGCACGGATTCCCTGAATTGCCGCATCCGGGTTCGTTCCCTTTGAATCATTATAATAGTCCACACCTTTTTTCGTGGCCACAAACTCTATTCTATGTTCCACTGCCTTAAATACTTTTATGGTATTTAAAATAATTTCCATGGGTACTTTCATGGCATGACAGATTGCAATCGCTGCCATAACGTTCTCCACATTGCAGATTCCCACAAGATTCATATCATGAATATTCATAAGGCGCTGTTTTTCACGCTCTTCTGAAGGCAGCTTCCTGGCCATGAAGATTTCTTCTCCTTCAAGGAACACTCCCTCCTCCAATTCTCTCTTTGAAGAAAAGTAAACTACCTTAGCAGGACATCTGCTGCCAAAATCTCTGGTATAGCTGTCCTCATAGTTTAATACGCAGGTATCTTCCCTGGTCTGATTTTCTGCAATCTTCTCCTTCGTCCTTACATAGCATTCCATGGTATGGTGCCTGTTTAAATGATCCGGTGTGATATTCAGGATCGCCGACACCGCCGGCTTAAATGTATGTGTTGTTTCCAGCTGAAAGCTGCTGATTTCCGCAACGGTAACCGTCTCCTCTTTCGTAACAAGGGCTATATCCGTATAAGGATTTCCGATATTCCCTACTACATATACGGAGTCATAGAAGGCCTCCATAATCTGGCCTACCAATGTAGTCGTTGTAGTTTTTCCGTTGGTTCCTGTAATCGCTGCCACCTTTCCCCTTGAAAAGGCATAAGCCAGCTCAATTTCGCCCCAGATGGGAACAGAAAGCTTTCGGTACTCCTCCAGCATGGGCGCGTCCACCGGAACACCAGGGCTGATCACCACAAGCACAAACTCTTTCTTTTCTTCCTCCGGCACACTGCCGATCAATACTTTAAGCCCCGGTATCTGTCCTGCTTTTTCCATTACCTGGTCGGCCTTAAGCTTTTCATTTCCATCAAATAAGACCGGCCTTGCCCCAAGCTTTGCCAGAAGTCTGGCTGCACCGATTCCGCTTTTGCCGCTTCCCACTACCAGAACCTTTTTATTTGTCAAAAAAGTATCTCCCACAGCGTCATGCCTGTTATTTTGTATTTTCATTTAATTCTCCATTCCGGAGCGTTTTACGCGACGGGGCGAAGAGAAATTCGCGAAGGCGATTTCTCTTCTG
>USJG01000231.1 GCA_900554925.1 uncultured Lachnospiraceae bacterium | reverse complement strand
ATGCGCGCCTGCAAGATTGGCTGTTCTGACGATGGCACCCAGATTATGGGGATCTTCAATATTATCCAGCAAAAAGAAAAAAGGCGGTTCCCCTTTTTCCTCTGCCAGGTTGAACATATCTTCAATGTCAGCATATTCATAGGCAGCAGCACAGGCAATGACTCCTTGATGCCTGCCTGTTTCCGACATTTGGTCAAGACGCTCCCTTGCCACATACTTAATCAGCACATCCTGCTTTCTGGCCTCTCTTTTAATGGTTAAGACCGGACCGTCCTGACAGCCATCCAAAATATATACTCTGTCAATAGGTTTTCCGGAACGGAAAGCCTCAATGACTGCATTCCTGCCCTCTATGGTAAATTCATTTTCTGCTTTTTTTGTTTCTTCCACTTGACTGTTCCTTTCTTAAAGCTTTTCCCTGGCTTCTATTTTATGTAAACCTTCCTGAAGCAATTCCATTACACGCTCCATCCGGTCCGTAAGGTAAAGAAAGCCTACAAGGGCCTCTAAGCCAGTAGCCTTTTTATACTCTGCCATGGTTGCGTTTTTGGCCATGGTATAAGGCTTTGCATTTTTCCCCCGCTTATACACTGCCAATTCCTCTTCTGTGAGCATATGAAGGATCGCTTCCGCCAAAAGCGCCTGGGCAGGAGCCTTCACATACTGTACCGTGCGCTGATGCAGTTTGTTCGGCGAGGTATTCCCCCTCCAAACTACAGTCGTACGAAAAATCAGATCGTATACCGCATCACCTATATAAGCAAGCGTAAGAGGTGAATATGTCCTGATATCCACCTCTTTTAAAGCAAAGCTCTCCCTGATCAGATTCAAAAAACCTATACTCTTTTCCATTTAACTCCTTCGCGGGTATCTTCAAGAATGATTCCCCTGTTCAAAAGCTCGTTTCTGATTTCATCGGCGCGCTGAAAGTTCTTTGCTTTTCTTGCTGCCTGGCGTTCTTCAATCAGCGCCTCAATATCGCCATCCAGCATTTCCTGTTTTTTCTCAACGATCAGGCCTAAGATATCGGAAAGCATGATAATTTCCTCCTTAAGGCTCTGCAAAAATTCCCTGCTGCTTCTGGCATCTGTATTGGTGTTTACAAACTTGACCAGTTCAAAAATTGCGGCAATGGCATCAGCAGTGTTAAAATCATCATCCATGGCTTCATCAAATTTAGAGATAAAGCCTTTTGCTTCCTCAGCCAGCTTCTTTTCATCTTCGCTGATGGTATCAGACGCTGCATTTTCAAGCAAATAGTTTAAGTTGCTGACACTGGTCACAATTCTTTCATAACCGTTTCCTGCCGCCTCCATAAGTTCAGCACTGAAGTTTAAGGGACTTCTGTAATGGGCGGACAGCATGAAGAAGCGAAGGATCTGAGGATCATATTTTTCAAGAATATCTCTTACTGTAAAAAAATTGCCCGCAGATTTTGACATCTTCCGATTATCTATATTTAAAAAAGCATTATGCATCCAGTATTTTGCAAAAGGCTTACCGTTAGTAGCTTCCGACTGTGCAATCTCATTTTCGTGGTGAGGGAAAATCAAATCTTCGCCGCCTGCGTGAATATCGATTTCTTCGCCCAGATACCTTTTGCTCATAACAGAGCATTCAATATGCCAGCCGGGACGTCCCTTGCACCAGGGCGACTCCCAGTAAGGCTCTCCGTCCTTTTTTGGTTTCCAGAGTACGAAATCAAGAGGATCCTCCTTCTGGTCTTCTCCGCTTACTAACAAAGAGCGGTTGCCTCCCTGCAAATCATCCAGATTCTTATGAGACAGCTTGCCATAGCCCTTAAAGCTTCTGGTTCTGAAGTATACCGTTCCATCCTCTGCCACATAAGCATGACCCTTTTCAATCAAAGTACCGATCATATCCAGCATCCCGCAGATTTCCTCAGTTGCCTTTGGATGGGTCGTTGCAGGTCTGACATTCAGCGCCTGCATATCCTTTTTGCACTCCGCAATGTAGCGCTCGGAAATAACGGACGCCTCCACTCCCTCTTCAATGGCCTTTTTGATGATCTTATCATCCACATCGGTAAAATTGGACACGTAGTTTACCTCATAGCCCCTGTGCTCCATATATCTTCTGACCGTGTCAAACACGATCATGGGGCGCGCATTTCCAATGTGGATCAGATTATATACGGTAGGGCCGCATACATACATTTTAACCTTGCCTTCCTCTAATGGCTCAAATTCTTCTTTTCGTTTGGATAACGTGTTATAAATTCTCATAATGCTCTCCTTATATTT
>USJG01000230.1 GCA_900554925.1 uncultured Lachnospiraceae bacterium | reverse complement strand
TTCTATATTGCTTGTGATGTCAGTATTACGCTTGCTAAACAACCAAGAACAATCTCTAAAAAACATAACCGTTCTTCTCTTCTATGCCATCCAAATTCATTAGTGTTCTTCTATAATGCCGACAACATATATAAATGCTGTCGGCATTTCATCAGACAGGTACCGATTAATGAGGACAAACCTCATACGTTGATGATGATTTTTTCGTAACATCTTTTGTATCACCACATTTAGTGCATCGTTTAGCACTGTATGTAGTAACCGTACATCCGCCGCTGCTAT
This sequence comes from uncultured Lachnospiraceae bacterium, assembly GCA_900554925.1. Taxonomy (GTDB): domain Bacteria; phylum Bacillota; class Clostridia; order Lachnospirales; family Lachnospiraceae; genus Suilimivivens. The sequence goes on along the minus strand of USJG01000230.1, from coordinate 2,017 downwards.
TTACTTTGTGAACATGATAATCTCCCACTACATAATTATGCTCACAGGTTGACTGTATTTGATTATTACTATTTAAATCACTCTCCTTCACCGGATATACCTCGCCATTTTCATCAATAAACAACTGATCTCCCTGTCCAAAATCCACATTCCAATCAGGATATTTCCATTCCTCGCCCAGCATTGCATCACAACCTTCCTCAACAAAAATTCCCATTCTGGTCGTCTCATCCCATAATATGATTCCTTCTTCTTCCTGCCAAACTGGTGACTCCTTATAAGCCAATGCAGGAATACTGCTGATCAGAAAACAGCACGCCATAATCCCGACAGCCATTCCTTTTTTCCATAATCTTTTTTGATTTTTTCCCATAATCCTTTTCATCCTTTCCTCTGTTAAACTTTTTGAGGTTCCCAACGTTGCTGCTATCAGCTTTTCACTTTGATTCTTATCGGCTGCTGCAATGATGCATTCCATATAACTCATTATTTCCCCTTTGGACATACCCTTCACCGCCGCTTCATCACAAAGCATTTCACTTACAGCCATATTCTCCCGAACCAGATAATAAGCAAGGGGATTATACCATTCCATCGCTACTATCACAAAGGTGAGAAAGCGGAATAATCCATCCGCATTAACAATATGCTTCAATTCATGGTGTATCACGCCCTCAGAAGCAACATATCTTTCGTTATTTATGGGCAGCAGTATAATTGGCTTTATGATCCCTATTGTGACAGGGGAACTGACATATGGTGAGACGCCCATCCTTATCTTCCTTCTCCCCGTCTTTTGCTTTTTTATGTAACCATCAGAATCCATATATATAATATCCTTTTTATAATTGTGACATACTGCCAGATAAGCAATCATCCATCCTGCCAAAAGCACGCAAAATACAGCGAATATGACCACAACAACAGGCAGGATTTTATGATAACCTGTTACATATTTGATTTTATTGTTTTCATCCATAATAATCAGATTTGTCCAAAAATTATCGGGAGTATATACTGTTACCCTTTCCTGCCTGAATACAGGAAGAGTAATTCCCACCCGGTTCAGCCATACGTCCAACTTTCCCTTTATTTCTGCCGCTATTAAAGGCAACGGTAATAAATAAAATATAATATTAATTTTTAAAAAGATACTTCTGCATTTTAATGACAGCTCCCATGGCAATACCTTATTAAAGATAAGATAGAGCAACGTACAGATGCTTCCACCGGCCGCCATAAGTATATATAACCTCATTCTTTTCCCCATTCCTCCAATAACTGTTTCAGCCTAGCAATCTCATCCTTTTCCAGTTCCTCACCACCGTTAAAAGCCGCAATCATTTTTACAATAGATCCCTGATAATTTTTATCCAGAAACGCTTTTGACTCCTTCAAAAGATACTCTTCTCTGCTCATAGACGGAATATATTGTTTGTATCTTCCTTCTGCAATGATCTGCACTAAATTTTTCTGCTGCATTCTGAATAAGAAGGTATTCAGTGTCTGCTTTTTCCAGCTCTTTTCTGTACAGGTATTAAAGTAATCTAAAAGTTCCCCAAAAGACATAGGCTCATTTTTTTTCCACAACACCTCCATAACTTCCAATTCCGAATCTGATAGCCCAATAAAATTCATCCTAACCACTCTTTCTCTGTACTATATTTTGTAATACCAATTTAAGAATAACATTAACTTAACTATAATTCAATAATTATTTTTATTGACTTTTATACTTCCAATATATTTGAGTTAATACTTTGGGAAAATCTACAGAAGGGCACTTCGGTACATATGACATTAGAAACAGTTGTAGGTATTGTTGCAACAAATGTCAGTACTACAATTATCGGCATCATACAAACTGTAAAGAAACATAAAAAGCAACCGCCAACCAAATGAATGAGTTGCTAAAGCATATAAAATAAAAAACCTTGAATCATCAAGGCTTTCTAAAAATTTAGAGGCGCAGACCGGATTTGAACCGGTGGATACTGGTGTTGCAGACCATTGCCTT
>USJG01000229.1 GCA_900554925.1 uncultured Lachnospiraceae bacterium | reverse complement strand
CATCGGAAATCTCATCAAAAATCGTTTTGCTATCATCTAATACGTGCTGTTCCTGATCGTAGTAGCCGATGGAAACTTTAGAGCCATACCGGATTTTACCAGAGTCGGCGCGAAGCTGGCGGTTGATGATTTTTAAGAGGGTAGTCTTTCCGGTACCGGGCGGCCCATAAAAAATAAGGGAGCTTAGCTTATCAGCTTTAATGGCTCGATAAAGCAGCTTGTCCTTACCAATAATATGCTGCTGTCCCACCACTTCCTCTAATGTGGAAGGCCGCAGCCTGGCTGCTAAGGGAGCTTCCTTTTCCAGGTTGGCAGACCGCATATATTCAAATAAATCCATTATTTCCTCCAGTATTTCTTCATATATTCCTGTGCCTTTTCCTCCGGCAGTTCAAACTGCTGACGGATGCTTTCCATGGTATCTTCCCGGGAAGCATTGAATTTCAGGCATGTTTCAATTACAGCCTGTATTCCTTTTTCACGCTCCTGTTCACGTCCTATTTCCATTCCCTTATTAATCCCAACATCAAGAATATCCATTCTCACTGCCTCCCATTCCTCAGACTCTCTGACTTCGGTTACTATTCTATCTAATTCCAGAAGCCTTTCATCCTTTACTTCCACCAACGGATTATTGATATCTGTCCGTTTCATATATTGTAACAAACTTATCAGTTCTTTGGAGCCTTTTTTACTTGTCATATTTAAAAAGATTTTGGTAGTTCCATCTTCTAATTTAAGTCCCTCTACTTCCTCACACTGTTCTGTAAAAGTATACTTTGCCATATCTTTCTTAAAAATATCATCCTGTGTGATAAAGATAATCGTACTGGAGGGGAGCTGCCTGTATTTAGTCTTTTTCCCTGATTTGAGTATCGGACTGTCCATTAATCCCTGATAAAATCTGGAACGCCTGGGGACGGAATCCTGATCGGTATCATTCTGCATCTCCACATCGAACTGCCTCTCATCTTCTGCAAGCGCCCATGCATCAAGGCGGATGGCTCTTTTGCCCGACTTATTTAAAATTACCTGTTCTACTTTTACCTCCCTCAATTGGATATCCGGCTCTTCCAGAATGATGCTTAAGATATTCCGGTATGCCCTGCGCCTTTTCATAACGGTTAAGAACAGAGCAAAATCGCTTAAATTTGCCTCCATACCTTCCAGGATATCCTTTTGCAACTGAATAACTGATACTTTTTCGTCTGTTTCTTTTCTGTCCATACTTTCCCTTTCCGCAGGAACAGTATGTAGTATTTATCCCTCCACCGTTTCCTGCCTTAAACCTGTTTTATGATAAACTGAGTTCTCTGGCAGAAACTGCCCAATGACTAATGGACATTATTCAATATGCCCATAGATATGATTTAAGATTTAATAGAACTCTATATGGTTTCAGAATAATAAATATATTTAATTTTGTCAATAATTTCATGAAAATCTATTATCATCTTTTAGCCTGGCAAATACAGCTTGTATAAATCCGCATGATCATAAATACATCTCCAGGAGCTGTTTGCGCCAGCAGTCACACACACATATCCGTTTCCATTTTCATCCTCCGTATAGCTTGCCGCACAGCTTCCTGACTGTGTCACAAAACCGGTTTTGGCACAGACCACCCTTTCTCCCCCTTCCTTGTCCTCTATACGGCGAAGGAACCAGTTAGAAAGAATTATCCCCTCAGGATGCTGCTCAGTCTCTGTTGTTGTATAGGTATGTGCCGACAAAACCTCCCTGCAAAACTCATTGTCCAGGGCCGCCTCCATAATCATGGCCATATCATAAACCGTACTATAATGTTCTTCATCATAAACGCCAACGCAGTTTGTGAAGTGTGTTGTTTCCGAAATTCCAAGCTCTTCAAGCTTATCATTCATCATTTCCACAAAAGCTTCCTGACTTCCCGCCACATAAACGGCAAGTCCTACCGCCGCGTCCGCGCCGGAAGGCAAAACTGTTCCATAAAATAAATCCTTTACGCTGACCACTTCCCCATCTTCAAATCCCGCGCTGCTGCAATCATGAACATATCCGTAATCGGTGATCTCCAGGGTCATCGTAAACCTGTCCTCCAGATCCTCCATTTCAATCTGCTCCGCCGCCACTAAGACCGTGAGTATCTTTGTCATGGACGCCGGATTAATCCTTGTATTTGCATATTTTTCAGCCATAATGCTGTCATCGCTTAAGTTGATCAAAACTGCATAGTCGCTGAAAAACTCCTGTTCATCATTCAGATATGCACCAAGCTGCACCGTATCCGCCGTTGCGCTTGCCTGATAGGATTTAGACGGCTTAGCCGACTGGCTGAGGATAACCTCCTGTCCGGTAATTGACGAGGGCTCCTCGCC
>USJG01000228.1 GCA_900554925.1 uncultured Lachnospiraceae bacterium | reverse complement strand
CCATGTACCCGAAGGCGAAGCTGGACACCTCCGGCATCCCGGACCTCATCAAGAAGTACCGGGGCGATTTAAAGATGCAGACCGGCCCCACGCCCGGGTTCGTCTACCTGGACCAGCGGAACCGCAACAAAGACTGCGAGCGCATGATCGAGAAGGCGAAGGAGGTTTTGGGGGAGCTGGCGGGGATGGCTGGGGGATGAATGTTTCGGGATTGAAATTCAGATGTATATTGCAAATCCAATCTGAATATGCTATAATGCCGATAGGCAAGAGAGACAATTATGTTCTATATGAACAAGGAACGAGTCCCTCGACCGTGTTGCAGCACAGTCGGGGGACTCTTCTTTTCTTTTTACGGTGGCAAAGCACCCACCCAATACAGTAACAATGAGAGAGACAATTATATCCATATGAACACCTCCTCCCGTTGTCGGGTATCGGTTGGACAACAATTATATGTTACCATAAAAATCAGTTAGTTGGTATTCTTTTGGCTTTTTTTGTGCAGATGATGGAATTTCCCCTCGAAACACTTGTATAATTGAGGAAGATAATACGTAAGATAATACGCAAGATCACACGAGGTGTTTTTAATGGGAGAATATAGATCGCACTTTGCAATAACCAATAAAATACTGTCGCAGGTAGCATCTGTTTCTGAAAAATCGGGCGAATAACAGCGGCCGACAGTCTTGAGGCGAAACCGTATTTAAGAAAAAATAACAGAATTAGGTCTGTTCACTCCTCTTTAAAAATTGAAGCCAACTCTCTGACGCTGGGACAGGTCAGAGATATTGGCGCCCTGTCTTATGGATGAAATTCCGGCTCAGATCGGCGAGGAAAGCAGACATCTGCCCGAAAGAGTCAGAAAGCTGCTGGAAGTCATGGAATACGATGTCCCCTATACGGGGTAATACTCTGATGGAAAGGATTGGATGTATCTGCCGCTTTATGCTGTCATTTTCGATTCAATCGTGTCACAATCGTATCAAATATATTGACGCGATTGTGACACGATTGCTATAATAGAACTATCAATGAGAATGAAGGGGATTCAGTATGCTTTTTCGTGAAAGTGAGACCATAGAGCTGAAAGAAATTGTCGTGGACGAAATCAAAAAGGAAATCATCGCGTTTGCCAACTGCGACGGTGGAAAACTATACATTGGCGTTCGGGATGACGGTACGGTGGTCGGGGTGGACGATCCCGACGGCGTATCACTGCAAATCAGCAATATGGTAAGGGATTCGATTAAGCCGGATGTAACCATGTTCCTGCATTATAAAACCATTGAAGAAGATGGAAAAGAAATTGTCGCTGTGGATATTCAGCGCGGCACAGACCGCCCTTATTATCTTTCCAGAAAGGGGATGCGTCCGGAAGGGGTATATGTCCGGCAGGGATATTCCTCGGTTCCGGCTACCGACACGGCAATCCGCCGCATGATTAAGGAGACGGATGGAGATCGCTTTGAAGCGATGCGCTGTCTGAACCAGGAACTCACATTTGAAGCCGCCAGAAAAGAATTTGAGCTTCGGAACATAGAATTTGGTCCGCAGCAGATGCGTACGTTGAAGCTGATCGATCAGGATAGCCTTTACAGTAACTTGGGACTGCTCCTATCTGATCAATGTGTCCATACGATTAAGGTCGCTGTTTTTCAGGGAACGGATCAGACGGTGTTTAAGGATCGCCGGGAATTTACCGGGTCGCTGCTGCAGCAGATGAACGAAGTGTATGAGTTCATTGATTTCCGCAATCAGACCCGTGCGACCATTGAAAAACTACTGAGGATTGATACCAGAGACTACCCTGAAATTGCAGTCAGGGAGGCGCTGCTGAATTTGCTGGTTCATCGGGATTATTCCTTTAGTGCCAGCGCGCTTATCAGTATTTATACGGACCGGGTTGAATTTGTGTCGATTGGAGGATTGATGCCGGGAATCGATCTGGAAGATATTATGATAGGTATTTCCGTATGCCGGAATCAGGATCTTGCGAATGTGTTCTACCGGTTGCACTTGATTGAGGCGTATGGTACGGGGATGGGGAAGATTATGAAAGCATACGAAGGCATGGAAGAGAAACCTCTGATTGAGACCACGAAAAATGCCTTTAAGATCATACTGCCAAATATTAACGCAAAATATGAAATGAGAAATGATTCTGCATTCCCGACAGAGGCGTCTGCAGATGTTTCTGTGCAGATGCCGCCCAGTGACAGAGAAGAAAAGGTGCTGGAATATGCCCGGACGCATGGCACTGTTACAAGAAATGATGTGATTGGATTGCTTGAAGTGAGTGCGTCCACCTCTGCCAGAATTTTGAAAAATCTGGTAAAAAGGAACCTGTTAAAGCGGAACGGAAATGCAAGGAGTACAAAATATACTATTGTAAAATGATAAACCCCGACAAGCCCAACAGCCGAAATCAGCGTTATGTGAAGATTTAAGGTCTTGACAAACCACCATCTACCCTGTAAACTGATGATAATTTCAT
>USJG01000227.1 GCA_900554925.1 uncultured Lachnospiraceae bacterium | reverse complement strand
AGGAACCAATACTCTTTTCATTTTTTTATTAACTGACTATTTCTTTACTCCAACTGGAATGAGGGTAGTTGATGATATCCTTTATGATCTTCAGTTCAAAGATGAGAACGGGAATATTTATAATTTGGAAGAACCAGTAGCGCATGAACAATGTAAGACACATCAATTTGTAATGGGAGAGGTTTCAAAACATAAAAAAAATAGTAATGGAGGCTGTACTGTGAAAATTTATGAGGCTAAACGTTGTAAAGTATGTGGCTATGCAGAGACAGGAGCTCTGATTAGTGAAAATAATTATAATCCATGCCCACATTAAGACGTCTTTTATATAATGGGAAATTTAATTTAGAGAAGGTGTGATTCCATTGGGAGAGTAAAACGGTAATGTAGAAAAAGTAATTGAACAATAAAAAAGAATAGGAGAAGAATTATATGAAGAAAAGGGGATTAATCAGTTTATTATTGACATTTATTATGTGCTTTTCGCTTTGTGTACCGGCGTTTGCAGCTCCGGCTGAGGCAGAGTTGCCGCCGTGGGTTGAAGCGGGGGCACAGTGGTTTCCGGCGAACGGAATTATGCCGCTGGAGGATTTTGGGAATTGTCCCAAAGGGCATACCGGGCCCAGCGGATACACATACGAAGGATATGAAATGAAAAAAGCTACAGCGGCATTTGACCTGTCAGCGGGAGTACTTAATATTGTATCCTCTATAAGTGGTGTGGGCATAACGATAGATGAATCTATGATGAGTGGAAATTTTTATAGAGGACTTCAAAAGGGAGAAGATCCAGATGTAACATGCTTTACTTATGTGTGGAGTAAAGGAAATTCCGTTTTTTATCATGCCATTTATGCAGAAGATAGGACTGATAAATATAAATATACATATTTGACTTGTGAAACCGGCTATGATTTGTAATGATATGCAGAGAAGGAAGTGAAGAATGAATGGAAATAAATGGGATACAGCTCGTATTCATTCTTATCGCTTTAGCAGAATGGATTTTTCTGGATGCACAAGAAGTACATAGAGGAAGTCTTTCTGATGGCTGGCTTTTTCCTAACAATCTTGAAAGTGTTAAATTCGCGTCTATTTTATGTGTATTGCTTGCCTTTTATCTCGGTAAACAATTAATCTATCAGAAAGGGAAAGGAACATCGGAAAAAATGGTGATGCGGAAATATGGTGTTTTATGGGCATTATTTTTCTACGTTCCTTACCTTCTGTATGGTTTTATTGTGGATATAAAAATGTTGTTTTTTGAGGCAGGATGCATAGAGGGAGTAATATTTTTTCTCATAAAGATGACAGCAGCTATTTGGTTGGCGGTAAAAATTTATAAAATGTTGGCGGTACTCCGAATAAAACCAATTCTGCGGGCATCTAAGAATAAAAAAATGTCTTTGAAAAAAGATGTATGGGAAAAGATTTTTGTTATTTGTTCATTGATATTTCCTCTTTTGATGTGGGCAAATTATTTTAGCTCAGAAATAGATAGTCATCTTCTGCTGATGGTACTTTTGGGGATTAAGCTGTCTATGTTGATCTATATAATGATTTGGCCATTATGTAGACAAGATAATATTTAACATGAGAAAATGAGTTGTTGCTTCATGTAGATAATCTGTTGGAGCAACAACTTCATTTTTATAAGTTATACTTTAAATCAGAAAGAGGGATCAAAATGGGAACAACCTGCGGTTAAATAAAGAATGAAGGAATTTGTGCACCTAATTACAATATAGTATACTATGTGAAGGAAGGATTGCGGTGTGTTACCAGGGAGGTCAGCAATGCAAATGTATATTTGGGATCTGTTCGCAGATATATATGTAGTGTTGCGCTTTTATCTTACTGATTGCCTTTTTCCTTCTGTGGTTCTTTGGCAGGGCGCGGGGAGAAAACCTGGCGAAAAAGCTAAGAGACAGTAAGCCTTTAACTGCCATGTTTGTGGTTGCGATTCTCCTTATATATGTGGGAATCCTCATTCCCGTCCGGTAAACAGGAAGAATATCCGGGTGCCCTGTGGCGCATGTTCCGTGCGTTACAGGGCACTTTTATACTGTTTGAAAGCCTCCGTATATTTTGGTTGGCTCTACATCTATTGCAGGGTTTATAATAAAAACAGGAGAAAATGGCAGCAGCTTACGGATTGTAGAGAATCATATGCAAAACGGCAGTCTCTTCTCCCGGATTCCGGTAGGAATGGACGGCGTCGCCCTTAAACCGGATGCTTTCCCCCCGGGATAAGGAAAAACTTTGCTCCGCGGCGACGATCTCCACCGTCCCGCCGAAGACGGTGATAAATTCGGTGGTTCCCCGCAGGTGGGGCTCCGACTGCCAGTAGCTTCCCGGCTCCAGCTCCAGATAGTAGACCGCAAAGCGGCGGTTCTCATCGTCCGGGAAAATGGGGTAGTTTCTCACCCGGCCGCTGTCCTCTAAAAGCGGCTGGATCTCCGATGCTTTTATGATTTCATAAGGTGCCTTGGGGCGCACGGTCAGCGCGTCAAAGGGCACTTTCATGCCGTTTGAGAGCTTCCACAGCGTGGAGAGC
>USJG01000226.1 GCA_900554925.1 uncultured Lachnospiraceae bacterium | reverse complement strand
CTATTACATAATTAGACAGAATATCAAAATCGACCTATAATTGAAGCAATATTATACATAGAAGAACTGGAAAGTTAAGACTAAAATCAAAAGAAAAAGAGAAGGAAAATTGAAATGGAGGAAACAGCAGAATGAAAAAATGGGCCAGAGTGATGTATCAGCCGAATCTGCCTTTAAAGGAGGGCAAATATGTGACAGCTTCCAGGGAGCATATTGCGCTTTCTGGGAAAGCAGCAGAAGAAGGTATGGTGCTGTTAAAAAATGAAAATGATTTACTGCCCCTTAAGGCAGGCAGCAAAGTAGCACTTTTTGGAAAAGGCAGCTTTGATTATGTAAAGGGTGGCGGCGGAAGCGGCGATGTGGCGGCGGCTTATGTACATAATTTATATGATGGGTTAAAAATGCAGGACACGGTAAACGTCTATGAACCCCTGTCGGATTTTTATCGTCAGAATGTTAAGGAGCAGTATGAGAGCGGCTTCGCGCCGGGGATGACGAAAGAGCCGGAGCTTGGGACAGAGCTGTTAGAAGGCGCGGCAGCATTTACAGACACTGCGGTTTTTGTACTCAGCCGCTTTTCAGGAGAGGGCTGGGACAGGTCCAGCATTGAGTATAACGGGGAGTATAATCCCTGGGAAACGGAAACCTCCATGCCTCAGATTGCAGGAAAGATTTTTCCTGACGGAGATTTCTATCTGACCAAAGAGGAAAAGAAATTGCTGGCTCAGATAGAGAGCAGATTTCAAAAGATTATAGTTGTATTGAACATTGGCGGAGTCATTGATACTTCATGGATTAAGGAGAATGATAAAATAAATTCCGCATTGCTTATATGGCAGGGCGGAATGGAAGGCGGACTGGCTGCTGCCAGAATCCTTACTGGCAGTGTAAATCCTTCCGGTAAGCTGCCGGATACCTTTGCGGCAAGTGTAGAAGATTATCCTTCTACAGCTAATTTCCATGAATCTGTAGATTACGTGGATTATCTGGAGGATATTTATGTAGGGTATCGGTATTTTGAGACGATTCCCGGCATGGCAGAAAAGGTTTGTTATCCCTTTGGATTTGGCCTGTCCTATACTCAGTTTGAAATAAAGGTGCAGAAGGTCTGTGAGGAAAATGAACAGATCAAAGCAGCAGTGCAGGTTACCAATATAGGAAAAATGTTGGGAAAAGAGGTAGTACAGGTATATTACAGCGCACCCCAGGGATGTTTGGGAAAACCGTGTAGAGAACTGGCGGCATTTGCCAAAACAAGGCTGCTGCTTCCGGGGGAAAGCCAGGCGATGGTGCTTGCGTTTGCCAAAGAAGATATGGCTTCCTATGATGATCTGGGAAAGATTGCAAAGTCTGCCTATGTACTGGAAAAGGGAGACTATGAAATTTATGTGGGCAATTCCGTAAGGGATGCAAAGAAGGTGGACTTTGCCATCACCGTAAAAGAGGACAAAGTGGTAAAGCAGCTTACCTCCAAGGCGGTCCCCACCAGCTTAAAGAAGCGTATGCTTTCCGACGGAACCTTTGAAGAACTCCCGCTTTCCGAAGCTAATGATCCTAATGAAAGTGTAATTAAAAAAATGATTCCGGGAACGGAAGAGGCGTTAGCCCCCGAAACCCATTATCGCGGACGTTATCTGCTTATGAAACCTTTTGCAGATGGTGCAAGACCGCTGATAGAAGTGGCAGAGGGCAGAATGACCATGGAAGAATTTATGGCGCAGTTAAGTGACGAGGATTTGATAGAATTATTGGGGGGCCAGCCCAATACCTCCGTAGCCAATACCTTTGGCTATGGGAATTTGCCAGAGTATGGGGTGCCCGCCATTATGACAGCGGATGGACCGGCGGGACTTAGAATCAATTCGGACTGCGGTATTTATACCACTGCCTGGCCCTGCGCTACTCTTCTTTCCTCCACATGGAATCAGGAGCTTCTGGAAGAAGTAGGAAAAGCGGGAGCCCGTGAAGTGAAGGAAAACAATATCGCGGTATGGCTGACGCCTGCTGTAAATATTCACAGAAATCCTCTTTGCGGAAGAAATTTCGAGTATTATTCCGAGGATCCTTATCTGACAGGCAAGCTGGCAGCAGCTTTTGTAAGGGGGATCCAGTCCGAGCATATTGCGGCAGCGGTAAAGCATTTTGCCTGCAACAATAAAGAAACCAATCGCAAACACAGCGATTCCAGAGTATCCGAGCGGGCGCTTCGTGAGATTTACTTAAAGGGATTTGAGATTATCGTAAAAGAAGCTGATCCATGGGTGATCATGTCCGCTTACAATATGATCAACGGATACCGCGCATCAGAAAACAGAGAACTTTTGGAAGATATTCTGCGGGGCGAGTGGGGCTTTCAAGGCATGGTTACTTCTGACTGGTGGACCAGAGGAGAGCATTATAAGGAAATTAAAGCCGGAAATGATGTGAAGATGGCCATCGGTTTCCCGGAGCGTGTGAAGGAAGCCATGGAAAAGGGAGCTCTTACCCGAGAAGATCTGGTAAGATGTGCAAGACGTGTGCTGGAGCTGGTTATCAGGATAGATTAAAAATTAAGATTTTTAGTGCAATTTTTTCTCATGCGTGCTACAATCTCCTTTGATGTGGTATATATTACTA
>USJG01000225.1 GCA_900554925.1 uncultured Lachnospiraceae bacterium | reverse complement strand
GCTGCGGCTGCAGTTCAAATCTGGTGACGGAAGGTCCCTGGCTGATGTCTGTAATTGTCACACTCACCCCAAAGGTCTGCAGGGTCTGCTGTAGTCTGAGGGCAGTTTCCTTTAATTCCCGTGAGGAATCTGCTTTGGCCTTGCCCGACCCTTTGACCAGTTTACTTATGGGCGGAAATATGTATTTTTTGGGAATCCTCTCCTTTGCAGGAGCAGGGCCAGGGACAGGAGCAGGGGCAGATGATGCAGGAACGGGCGGTATTGTCTGCTGACTCTCAGCGGCAGAAAAATCATCCTGTCCTAAAGCCTCTCCTGCCTCCCCGCCATCCTCTGTATCAGAAAACATATCTGTAATTTCAGATAATTCGTCCTTCCCCTCATCTTCTTCCAGATATGCGCTGTTAATTCTGATCTTGTCAAAATCAAAGATATTTTCATTGGCAGACTTGTTCTCTTCCTCTGCCTGGGCCTGTTCCATCTGCTCTTCAAAGTCTGTCAGATTAATCTCATGGATATCATCCCTTGCTTTATTTTTTTCCTCTCTGCTGTCGGTTAAGGAGGTGTTTACCATAACGCCGGTGACCTTTTTATCCATGCGCAGAATCTTTTCATTTTCCCGTTCCTCTTCATGAAGCCTTTTTTCCTCTTCCCTGCGCTTTTTTTCTTCTTCCATCTCTTCCCTGCGCGCCCTCGCCCGCTCCCTGCGGTAAGCCGCATCCTCCCTGGAGCGCTCATACACTTTGCGTCCACCGGATTTAACCCCGGATACAAAAGACTTTTCCGTAAGTACCACAAGGGATACGACAGCCGCCACCAAAATAATAAGAATGGTTCCTGTCATTCCCAGAAAATGGTAGCTTAAATAAGCAAGGGAACCAGAAATCACACCGCCTCCGTTATGTTTTTCACTGCATCTTAAATAGATTTCACCAATCTGATAGCTTTCTGCTGCTTCGGGAGCGCCGGTAAATAAATCACATACCATCCCGGCTATAAGAAACAAAAAAACACCCGCTATCAGCTTTCGTGCCGCAATCCTGTTGCCGCTGTTTACCATTCCAAATGCGATCATAAGGAAAAAAGCCAGCGGCATAATATAGGCAGTCAGTCCAAAAATCCCAAACATAATATTGCTGACGGTATTTCCCAGGGTGCCGGCAATTCCAAAATTACACAAAAACAAAAATACAAAAAGAGCAAACAGGGCAATCAAAATAATCTCATTTCTGATTGCCACATCCATAGGTTCACTTTTTCTGGAATTATTACGTGAATTTGTTGTTCTTTTCTTTCCTTTCGCTGTACTATTTTTCCTTGTCTGTGCCATACTAAAAACTCCTCCGGCATTCTGCAAAATGCTGTCAGCCTCTTACAGATACCCACATAATCTTATATAGTATAGCATTTTAGGCAAATCTTGTCATCCACAAACGATTATTTGACATTTATTTTTTGTTTTTTGAATTATTTTCTTTTTTCTTTCTGGCAATCAGAGAATGCAGCTTTTCCATTGCCTGACTGATTCCTCCGGTTTCATTGATGATCCCCTCTGAAACTGCCTCCGCCCCCACCAGGATCGTACCCACATCTTTCGTAAGTACTCCTGTCTCCATCATCAGCTCTTCAAACCTGTTTTTGCTGATTTTACAGTGGCTGCATACAAAGCCTGTGATTCTGTTCTGTATTTGTCTGAAATAGTCAAAAGTCTGAGGTACGCCGATCACCATTCCATTCATTCTTACAGGGTGAATGACCATAGTTCCCGTGGGCACAATAAATGAGTAGTCAGTGCTGACTGCTATGGGCACTCCAATAGAATGACTTCCTCCCAGCACCAGTGAAACCGTAGGTTTGCTTAAGGAAGCGATCATCTCTGCAATGGCAAGGCCTGCCTCCACATCTCCTCCCATAGTATTCAGCAAAATCAATACGCCATCAATCTTGTCGCTGTCCTCAATGGCTGCCAGCTCCGGAAGTATATGCTCATATTTTGTAGTCTTGGAGTTGGTGCCAAGATTATCGTGCCCCTCCACCTCTCCGATTACGGAAATCAGGTGGATGGTATGCGCTTTTCCATTTTTGTCCAGGGTAACCTGCCCCGTCTCTTCAATTCGTTCACTTCTATGCTTTTCTTCTTCTACTTTTTTTCCCGACATACTAATCTCCATTCAATAATAAAAAATAAGGAACACTGCTTATGCAGTCCTCCTTATTATGTTTCTTATTAAATTTTTTATACGCATTTAAATGCCTGACAGCTTTTTATATATCAAAGTCATCATTGTCGCTGATCTGAAAATCAAAATCCATTTCTTTTCTCTCATGCTTTTTGGGAAGGGGAAGCGGATTATCCAGAAGCTTTATTCTTCTCCCATCCTCCGTAAGCACATAATCATCCTGCTTTTCCTCCATCTGCATCTGCTTCTCCTTCCTCTCTTCCATCTTCGGTTTTGGTATCGCCGGAGTATTGTTGACAAAATACTGTCCCGATCCTGTCCTCTTTGAGACTCGTGAAGCATGGGAGGCTGCCAGCGCAAATGCGCATTATATCTGGTACTATTTCGCCGCTATCGGTCTGATATCTGCACTGGCACTGTTAGTATTTGCCAAAATCACCCAATCCATCGACAAAAAGAAGAAAGCCAAGGTCTGAATATCTC
>USJG01000224.1 GCA_900554925.1 uncultured Lachnospiraceae bacterium | reverse complement strand
CACCAGCAAGTCCAGGGGATGCAGACTGGGAGCCGCATAAGAAAACGCCTCTGTAAAGCCCTGGCTCAAATGCAGGAACTTTTCAGAGGCGTCAAGGCCGGGCGCGAGGCGCACCGCCTGGCAGAGCTTATCAAAGAGATACACGAACAGCAGATATGGAAGGTTGAGGATGAGAACCTTCTTCCAGTCAACCTTCATAATTCCACACCCCGGTCTTTGGTTTTGACCTTCTCCCGCTGGCGGTGCTGGGCTTTGGCCTGCTGCTTTGCCTGGTCCAGCTCCTTGCGGATGGAGGGCTTTTTCTCTTTCTCCAGGTTCTTTGCGGAGAACTCCCGAAAGGCTGCCGTGATAACGTCGGCATCCCGGCCCTTGAAGAACACCAGGTAGCGGGGTATATCGCCGCTGGTGTCCTTTTTCAGCGCGAAGTCAATGCCGTACTTCTTGGCGGTGGCGGAAAAGGCCCGGATGTTCTGGTCGGTGATCTCGATGTTGGAAACGCCAGTGTTGTGCTTCACAAGCTGCCGGAGGGTCTGCTTGCCGTGGTGCAGTTTGGTCTTGTGGCCGGTCACGCCCTTCTGCATCTCGTCCAGCACTTTTTTCATGGCCTGTTGCAGCATCCCGGCGGAGAGCCTGGTAGCCTCCACGCAGAGGGCAACGGTGCGCTGGGTGACTTCTTCCTGCATAAGTCATCTTCTCCTTTCTCCGCTGCCGTACAGATCGTGGTTCACCAGAGACGCATAGTAGCTGTCGATGGTGGCCGGGGCGTTATACAGGGCAGCCAGCAGATATTTCTTGATGTTGCGGACATAGGTGGTGTTCTCCCGCATACGGTCCAGCACATACTCGATGTGGGAACTGTTCAGCTTCAGGAACCGGGATTTGACCACCTCCGCCGGATAGTCGTCCCCGGCAATGCGGATTGTTTCCCTGCGGGAACAGACGGTATCCACCATGAGCTCCACCAACTCATTCAGCATATCCCGATCCAGCCGGTCATCCCGGCATAGATAGTCATACTCGATATTCTCTAAAATCAGTTCCCGATAGTTCTCTCGCTCTCGCATCCAGTCCCGTCCGGTCCGGCTGACCCCCGTGGGGGTTTGGGGGCTTGATTGGATAGGATTTGATTCTTCCGTACTTGATGAATCAGTATTTGATATTTGTTTACTTGATCCTTTAGTATTTAATTGTGCGGGGTTTTCCTGTTCAGGTTTTCCCAAGACAGGAGAATCCAAGACTGGTTTTACCTGAACTGGATTTTCCCGTTCAGGTTTTCCCGGTTTAGGTTCCGGCGGTCTGGGCTGCTCCAAAATCGTGTACTCGATGCTGCCGAGCCGCCCGTTGGCGTTACGGACTCTTTCACGGATAATGTATCCCGCATCCTCCAGCTCCCGGACCGTAGCACAAATGCTGTCCACTCCATCCCGGCATATTCGGGCAAGGCCTTTGGTGGTGTAGTCCCAATCCTCCGGCAAGGACAGCATGAGGGACAGCAGCCCCTTCGCTTTCAGCGACAGCGCCGTGTTCCGCAGATGATGGTTTGCCATCACCGTGTAGTCACGGGTTTTCTCAATGCGAAATACCGCCATAATCTCACCTCCCTCCGGCGGTCTGGAAAAGTGTTCGTTTTCGGAAAAAATTCAATTCTGTGCCCATTTACTTTTCCATGTGGGAAAACCTATGGACACTTGATTTGCATTTCCTACATGAAGAAATACCTTCGATTTCTCACCCCTTTCAATACAGTTTTCCGTGTACTTGATGGAAAGTAAAAAACGCCATAGGATTTCCTATGGCGTTTGGGACAGGAAAAGGGTGCTGATATTTCACATCAGCACCCTTTATCCTGCCAGTATTAAAATTTTTGACTTCACATCGTGTTCCTTGCCTCTGAAAACATTGATTTTACTGGACTATCTCATGTTTTCTTATTAGGAGGCGGGGAATGACAGCCTTTTTATTGAGCATTTCTGATTAAAGTGTCTGGATATAAGATAATAATTCAGCTTTCTCAGCTGCGCTTAATTTATTTCCTGCTGTAAATGCAGCGATGAAATCTTTGATGGCTCCGTTGTAAGAATCCTTTACAATCTCCTGGGCATAATTTTCATAGAATTTCTTTGAGGTGACAGATGGAATATAGATAGCTCTTTTTCCGCTCTTGTCAATATTCAAAAAGCCCTTCTGTGCCAGACGGGAAAGAAATGTGTTTACTGTCTGTTTCTTCCATGCTTTCTTTTCTTCCTCATTAAAGTGAACCATAATCTCAGAAAAAGTTGCAGGTGTTTCTCTGGTCCATAAATATTGTAAAATATAAAATTCTGTTGCGCTCATTGCATTTCGTACCATTATTATAAGTCCTCCTTATCAGTGTAGTGATGTGTACTCTGAGGGTTATTAAAATTTTTATTGCCAGGTAAATACTTTTGTTTCTGGTAATCGTGGATGTTCAGCAGTCTGTTGAATGGAAAGTCTCCGAACAGTTAACAGTAATTAAGAATAGTAGCGGAAAAGTACACATGGTACTATAAACAAACAGATGTGGAAAAGTTTTATTCGACATCTGTATGCTATTTTAATATAAAAGTATAAATATTACTAGACGTAGAAATAGACAAAAATGTAAGTGAAAAATAGGTTAATTTATCAATTACGGAGTCTTTATGT
>USJG01000223.1 GCA_900554925.1 uncultured Lachnospiraceae bacterium | reverse complement strand
CTACGTTGTCCAGGTTGTTGATGGTGTGCTCAAGTCTGTTCTGGATTGCACCAAGAGCGGAACGCTGGGTAGATACTCTCTGAATAGCTGTCTTAATGGTATCGATAGCAGCGTCAGCATTGGTACTGTCCTTGCCATCCACGAGAAGCCTTCCATCTGCATCCAAAAGCCCGATTGCCTTAGCGCTCATGGAGGAAATGCTCATCTCAATCTTGTTGTTGGAAGTGGAATCAGCACCCACGTGTAAATCCAGCTTCAATGCATCAGGGACATAGGTGGAATCATACTCTTCAAGGGAAGCAACACCATCTTCATCTACCTTTATAGTGGCTTTCACCGTATCGCCAACACTCACTGTTGCGATATCAGCCGCACCTACAGCACCTGCATTATAAGTAACGTTTTTCTCTGCCAGATCAGGATTTGCTTCCAGCTTCTTTGTTAAAATAATAGTTTGACCATCAGTCGGGGTAGTACCTACTGTAATGCCTGCCGCTTCCAGTTCAGCCGCACTGACAATGTTACCGCCCAGCTTCCACGCATTGCCTATATTCCCATCATACGTCAGAGTTATTGTACCATTATTAGCATTATCATCTAATGCTGTCGCAATGACTCCGTTGCTTTTACCCAATGCTGTAATGTCGATAGCTGCATTTGTATATGTACCAGTTACATCAACTGATACTGTACCCAGCACAACGTCGCCTGCCTGTACTGTAGCTCCTGCCGCAATAGTAGCATCTTGGCCTGCAATTGCCGCTGTCAAATCCGCTTGGGCTTTTCCTTCTGTATTCCCTCTCAGCAGATAAGTCTCGTTAAATTTAGTTGTCTCAGCAACACGGTCGATTTCTGTTACCAACTGGTCAATCTCATCCTGAATATACTGTCTGTCATCTTCGCTGTTGGTACCGTTGGCTGCCTTAACTGCCAGTTCGTTCATTCTCTGAAGCATGTCGTGTACTTCTGTCAAAGCACCTTCTGCTGTCTGCACTGCGCTGATACCATCCTGTGCGTTTAAGGAAGCCTGGGTAAGACCCCTGATCTGCTTTCTCATTTTTTCAGAGATGGAAAGTCCTGCTGCGTCATCCGCTGCACGGTTGATCTTGTAGCCGGATGATAACTTCTCTGTTGACTTGGCCTGTGATGATGTTGTTACTCCTAACATTCTGTTAGAGTTCATTGCTGTAAGATTGTGTTGTACTACCATAAATTTACCTCCTTGTAGCCATACGCAAATCCGTTTGCGCCGGCTTATGATATTTTTATTTAGTTTTTTATAGTAACCGGATTCTCAAAACCCTCTGAAAACGGGCCCGGTCTTAAGAGTGCCCAAAGTCTCCGGTTATTACCTTAAAATTTTAAGACTCCAGATTTCCCCTGGTGATGACTATGCGGAAGTTCTTTTTCCTGCGGTATTTTTCCTCCGGTTCCGGTTCTGCGTAATATTTTGGCATCTTCGCCCTTTCCTCCGGATCGGAAATCTGATTCTCAAGGACAGTGCTTCTTACGATATTCACTTCCTTGGGTGCGTCTACCATAATGCGCAGATGGTTTTTGGTCCCTCCCAGAAATACGATTTTGATGTTGTCGTTGATCATAAGGTACTCTTCTGTGCTTACTGTCAGTCTTAACATTTGAAAACCTCCTTGTTTTGCCGGTTGCCGGGAGTGCTTTTATGACTGTGCCCGGCATCGTGCCGCCCTGCTTTTCCTGTGCAACATTTGTTATCAAAGTGTTGCAGAAAACGAAAAAGAAAGGATACACTATGAGCACAACAGAACCGATCCGGACATTAGACGAACTTTATCATTTCAAAAATTATTACAGACAAACCGCCCCAAACAAGCGCAACTATCTGCTGATTATCCTGGGGCTTAATACTGCCCTGCGTATTTCGGATATTTTGAATCTTCGATATTCGCATATTTATGATTTTGGGAAAAACTGCTTGAAATCTCATATTGAACTTACAGAAAAAAAGACCGGAAAGAAAACATTGATCTTGATTAACAGCGAACTGAAAAAGGCTCTCTCAGAGTTTTGTCCTCCCAGCACCGATGGCTACCTTTTTTGCAGCAATAAATTGAAAGGACAACCCCTTAGCCGCTATCAGGCTTATCGAATCATTAAAAAAGCCGCTGCCTGTGCAGGGCTTCCGAACCATATAAGCTGCCACTCCCTTAGAAAAACCTTTGGCTATCATGCGTGGAAACAGGGCGTTCCTCCGGCAATGCTTATGGATATTTATAACCATTCCTCTTATCAGATTACCCGGCGTTACCTCGGAATAGTGCAGGATGATAAGGATAATGTTTATCAAAAAATAATTCTTTAAGCAAAAAGAGGGGCTTGGATGGAAAAATAAAAATTAAAAAAATATTTTTAAGGGGTAAAGTATTTTTAGCTTCGTCCGATAAATATAATAACTAAAGAAAATGCAACATTCTGATAACAAATGTTGCATTTTTTGTTTACTTATTTTTATTATTTCTGAATTTTAATGCTTTATTCATTTTTAACTTTGTATTTTCTTTGTAATCATTTACATACGTATGTTTAAAAGGGAGACCAGTAAGATTACCGGTCTCCCTTTTTTTCTTACAGTAATGCTATTATCAGCCAAGTAAGGAAAGTACATTCTGGTTGCTCTGGTTAGCCTGTGCAAGCATTGC
>USJG01000222.1 GCA_900554925.1 uncultured Lachnospiraceae bacterium | reverse complement strand
GCCTCGATCAGGTCGGTGCCGATGGCCAGTGCGCCGTGTTTGGTCCACATCACCACGTCGTAGTCGTCCAGCAGGGCGATCGTCCGGTCGGCCAACTCCTGCGAGCCGGGCAGCGTGTAGGGAACGATGCCCAGCCACTTGGGACAGAAGGCGCGCGTCTCGGGGATCATGCTCCACAACAGCCGCGTGAGCACGTCTTTGCCCAGAAATTCGGGATTGTGCGTCATCGCCACCAGCTCGATGGGATGCGTATGCACCACCGCCTGTATATCCGGTCTGTCCTTATAAACGCGCAGATGCATTTTCATTTCGGAAGAGGGCTTAAAGCCTCCCTTTGCTTCAAGGAGCCTGCCTTCTGCGTCAATCTTGCAGATAGCTTCCGGCGTCATAAAGCCCTTGCTCACACCGGCAGGGGTGCATAAAATTTCATTATCGTTAAGCTTTACTGAAAAATTGCCGTCATTAGCCGCCACCATACCCCGCTCATAGACTCTTCTGCCGACTTCGCAGATTTCCTGTTTGATCTCATATTCGCTGCGCATTTCTACTCCTTTTCTATCTCATGCTGCACATTTTCCATTTTCATTTCCAGTTACTCCAGCTCCAGCTGTCTGCGGACCAGATATTCGCATAAAAAGTATAAACCTACCGACACGATCAAAAATATCACCGCCATAGCAGCGTATAGAGCTGTATAAAAGTCAAAAGGCGACCTTTCAAAATTATATAAAAATTCTTCATCCATCACCATCTTGATCATAACAGGCATCATAATTACTATACTGATAGCTTGCATCAGCACATTAATTGCAAAGTACGCACCCACAGAACCAAGTACTCTGTGCTGCCGCACCATCTGTCCCAGTGTAATTGCCCCTATTATCATCATGGTGTTGCTGACCGAGCTTAATAAGGTCATACATAATGTGCTGACACAAAATGACTTAAAACCATGAAAGAGGGGTGTATTCCAGATTGCTTTTAACTGTTCCAACGCATCAAGAACATCAACTGCAAAGCTTCCCTCCTTAGCCCCCAGGAACAATACTGCAACACCGCCAAACACTAAAAGACTGACAAGAACAGCAATCCCTCCAATCAGATTCCATGCACTCATGGTAATGATCTTGCTGGCCAGAAGCTGATGGGAAGTAACCGGCAGCGTATGGGTCAGATAGCCTTCATCTGTAAACATATTTTTATAGTACCGCACTGCAAAATAAATTGTAATGCCAATCCCCACCCCGATCATAGCGGCATAAAACAATAAAATCAGCATCATACCTGAAAGCGGCAGCCCGATCCATTCACTGTCCCATATAGGCAGCGCAAAGGTAAGTCCGGATATCACCGCAATAATCATTAATATGCCGATCAGCAGTGTGGGCACCCTCCAGACAGCTTTCCATTCATGCTTTAACAATTTTCCTAACATGCAAACACCTCCCTGAAATATGCGTCCACTGATTTTCCTTTATTCTCCCGGATATTTTCAACCGTTTCCTGAAGCAGTAATTTTCCGTCACGGATAAAAATAACTTCATCCAGGATTTTTTCGATGTCGGAGATCAAATGGGTGGAAATGATCACTGTGGCATTTTCGTTATAGTTTGTAATGATCGTCTTTAAAATATAGTCTCTGGCTGCCGGATCAACGCCCGCAATGGGTTCATCCAAAATATATAACTGCGCGTCTCTGCTCATGACCATGATAAGCTGTACTTTTTCCTTGGTTCCCTTGGAAAGTGTCTTTAACTTTGCCTCCTCACTGATATTTAAATTAGCAAGCATCTGCCTTGCTCTTTCCGTCCTGAAATCGGAATAAAAATCAGCAAAATAAGCTATCAGTTCTTTTACCTTCATGCTGTTTTGGAAATAAGTTCTCTCCGGGAGATAAGAAACACAGCTTTTTGTTTCCACTCCGGGCTTATTCCCATTAATGAGAACCTGCCCTTCCGTTGCTGTCAAAAGCCCGTTGATCAGCTTAATTAACGTTGTCTTTCCGCTTCCATTAGGGCCTAAAAGGCCGATGATCTTTCCTCTTGGAATAATCAGATTCAAATGATCAAGCGCCAGTTTTTTCTTTTCATAAACCTTAGTCAGATTATTAATTTCAACCAATTCACTCATGCTTCTCCCCCCTCCGCCTCTTTAAGCAGCCTCATAATCTCTTCTTTATTGAATCCAAGCTCTTTCATTTTACCGATAAATTCACGTACCTGTTCCTGTGCCAGCATATTTCGGGTTTTGCTTATCATTTTCATGTCCTCCGTTACAATCCTGCCGCTTGTTCTCTGTGTCATTACAAGACCGCTTCTCTCAAGCTCTGTCAAAGCCTTCTGCATTGTGTTGGGATTGACTCCCGCTTCCGCTGCCAGTTCCCGCACGCTTGGGATCTTTTCCCCGGGCTTATACACTCCTGCAATGATCCGAAGCTGTATTACTTCAAGAATCTGGGCATAGATAGGACGGTCAGAATTTAAATTCCATGCCATTTGCATCTTCCTTTCTTTGTATTATTGTATTACTTAATTAATACAATAATCCATTGGAAATGATTTGTCAAGTTATTATTTTTTCAAAATAATTCGGGTGTCAAAAGGTGCCTGGTAAATTTGGAATCGTCAGATTGCATAAAAGAAATTGCTAAGCTGTCATTGTGGAGGAAAATGAGAT
>USJG01000221.1 GCA_900554925.1 uncultured Lachnospiraceae bacterium | reverse complement strand
CCTCGATGGCCTGGATGCACAGGCTGGAAAAGTCGCTCCAGATAATGCCAGAGGCGCATTTGGTGTCGGTGGCAAACTTCGGATTCAGGCTGGCCACTCCGTCGTGGGTTGACACCGCGTTCATCCATGTCCACGATATGTCCGGGTGTTTTTCGGCGTGCTCGTATCCCAGTCTGGCCGTCTCCGTCAGCCACAGAAGACGGTGCAGCTCGTTCTGGAAAGAATTTTTATAGGTTTCCGCCTCCTCTCCCAGAAGCCAGGTAACGCCCGCCCGGTAGGACGAGGGGAGATTGTATGTTTTCCCGTCGGGACCCAGTATCGTATTCCCGCTTTTCCGAAAGGGATTATGAAAAATCCTGAAAAGGATGAAGCGCCAGAGGATGAAAAGATCCACCAATATGATAAAAGCGGTCTGAAACTTTTTCTGATCCAGAAAAGCATAGGTCCGGTCCCAGGCAGCCGACGCCTCCAGCATATTCTGTCCGGGGATCCAGGACGCAAGCAAAGCCCCGAGAAGACAGATGAGCTTCCAGAGAAGCATGAGAAGCGGCAGCCCGGCCGCGGTGTAGCACAGCGTGGACAAGATGGCCATCCGGTTCACATTTTTTCCCGACTCCTGTACTCTTATATAGCTTTCAGAGCCGTAATACAGCGCCGTCAGCGCCCATTCAATCAGTATGACCAGGACCGCGGAAATCCCCGACGCGATCTCATTGCTGTAGTCGCCGCTTAAGAAAAAACAGATAAACTGGTTGATGTGGGAGGTCAGGAAACCGGGCTGCGCCGCCTCCCCTCCGAAGTAAAACAGATAGTTTTCCACGCCGATCGCCAGGGCCACCAGGCTCCAGATCATGGCGGGATAGGTCATTGTCGAGTAGCGGGTATCACTCATTAAAACTCCCCCTTTTCAGCTTGATCGATAGACGTATATGTTTGTATGAATTATGCATAAACAAACATATTTATTTGGATTTTAGCATATATTTTTGGACTATTCAAGAAAATACAGCGTATATTTTTGGAATACTATGCAATACTGTTCCTTTAATCTTAGATTGGAGGTAATCGACATGCTTGATCCGGATTTTATAAAAGAACGCATTACGCAGCTTCGGCTGGAGAAGGGAGTATCTGAATATCAGATGAGCTATGATCTGGGACGCAGCAGGAGCTATATCTACAATATCTCCTCCGGCCGCTCCCTGCCGCCCATGACGGAATTTCTGCAGATCTGCGACTACTTCGGCATAACGCCCGCACAGTTTTTTGACACGTCGTCCAACAATTCGGCGCTTTTAGCGACCGCAGTCAATGAGCTGGCAAAATTGAATGATGATGATTTGCTGCTGATTATGAATGTTGTGCGGAGGCTGACGAGGGACGGGAAGTGAGAAAGGGGAAGTAAGAAAAAGCCGCGGAAAGCATTTGTCTCCGCGGCAGAAAATATTATTTTTTAATCCATTGTCCAGATCTGCGCCCGCCAATACGCTCAATACTCCCCTCATCCTGCATCTTTTTCATAAGGCGCTTTACTTTTCGCTCAGAACAGTTTAATTCCTGTGCAATTTGCATCTGCGTAACACGGGGGCTCTGGCTTATTACATATAATATTTTTTCTTCCAAAGTGCCGTTTAAAGTGCCATCCAAAGTGCCATTTTGTCCCTTTGGTATTTTCGCACTCATGAAAGGGATAAATTTAAGCATGATATCTTCTGAATGAAGAGTATATTCCGGTCTTGGAACACCATGCTTTATACACGTCTCACATATCTTTTCTATTCCTCTTCCCCACGTTTCCACATATCCTGCCCTAAAAAAAGCATTGGCAATATTGGGATTATATGGCTGTGAACGGTGACGCTCCATCAATGTTTCCACCGTCCATCCCACCGGAAATACACAGTCGTTACTAATATATACAGCATCTTCATGAATCCTTATCTGTATTGGAACTAACGCAGCGTAATTAGAATGAATAATCGCATTATATACCGCCTCTCTGACCCCTTCTTTTGGAAGAGGATACTTTTCTATCCTTATCATATTGTCATAAGATATCACAGCTTTCATATACTTTAAATAAATCAATTCTATGATCCTGTCCGCCTGTATAAACAGGGAACCATGAATTTCATCCTGATAACGCAAATCAGATCCTTCACCAAAATATCCGATTTTAATATAGGCACCTGTAACCCATTTTTCCGGATTCCGATGAAATAGAAGAATTGCTGCCCGTTTCAGTTTGCCACGCTCAAGAAGTCCCAGACTATTAAGTAACTGTTCGTTGCTCATATTAAGATCCGCTTCCGTCATACGGCCGCTTCGCAAAGCTTCCCGCCGAAAAATATCAAAACTTTCTTTATCCAGATCTTCGACCGTAACGTCATCAACCGGAACCGAATCCCATTTATACCCCGTTTTAGATAAAAGAAATTCTGTTAAAACAGCTCCGCGAAGAAGCTGTTTTGTACTGCCACTTCGATAATGATACTCTCCCTTATAATTTACCGGATAGCTGCTTGGGTTAATACGTATTTCAATATAGTCTTTTTCATTCTCTGTCAGCAGATTGACATCCACAATAATTCCAAGAATATCCCTAACTTTATTGGGAATATCCTCCAGTAGTCTCGCCTGGTGGTGGAGAAGGTGGAGAAGAACCGTATCGATACGATCCATCTGTATA
>USJG01000220.1 GCA_900554925.1 uncultured Lachnospiraceae bacterium | reverse complement strand
AATCCCAACAACCCCCTTTCGGAAGAATCCCGAAGACAGCAGGCGGAGCTTTTAAACCGTTGCCTGAATGATTATCCGAAGGGGGTAATCATAGGGAAGGACATCACCATCGGGCGGTATATGATCGGGGAGCATGAACTGACCATGGAAAAGGTCACCTACCATGTGGGCTTTGAAAGAAAACCACCCTGGGAGGAGGACGCTCCTAAGGGCAGCACGGACAGCTATTAGAACAATAAGCAGCAAGATGGGAAATCCCTTACCGGCTGTAAGGGAGATTAACCCACATCAGGATATTACAGTAGGAAAGAAGGTAGGACAATGGGCAACAGCAAGCTGGAAATCACAAAGGAGAAAAACGCAGGGGAGCTTTTGGTAAGCCTGGCCGGACGGCTGGATACCAACACAGCGCCGCAGCTACAGGCAGTTTTTGACACGGAGCTTTCAGACGTCAGCCAGGTGCAGGTCGATATGGAAAGGCTGGAATACCTGTCCTCGGCAGGACTGCGCACCCTTCTGATGGGCACCAAGAAGATGGATGGGAACCTGACCGTTTTCCATGCCAACGACGAGATCATGGAGGTTTTTAAGATTACGGGATTCGACTCCATCCTGAACATCCGATGAGCGGGGCGGGAGGCGGCCGTAGGCTGCATTTAGAAAATAAAGAAGGGAAATGCTTAAACCTCCTTCTTCGGCAGTACCGGGAAGGGGATGAGGAGGGTATGATTGCCTGTATCCGGGACGAGTACGGGGATACCTATTTTAAGCGGGGATTTTATGATCCTGCCTATCTGAAAAAAGAAGCCGCAGAGGGAAACATTACCTTTCTGGTAGCGGAGACAGAGGACGACGGAATCGCCGGGATGCTGATTTTAAAAGAATTTTATCCAGAAGAAGCCATGTGTGAAGTGGCCTCGCAAATCTTCCGCAAAAAATACCGCGGCTATGGACTGGCGGCGCCCTTCTTTGATTATGGCATGGAAATCCTCCTGTCACGCCATTATTCGGCGGCCTTCTGCCTGCCGGTGCTGTTCCATGACGTGACGCAGCGGCTTTTGTACCGATTAGGTTTCCGGGCTACAGGGCTGGTGCTCAATGTCTTTGATATGGGGAATATCACACATTCCTACTTAAACGGCAGGAATACAAAGCACTCCCAGGGCATCCAGGTGCAGGCAGTGGAAAAACAGGACGCCGGAACCATCTACATCCCGGAAGAACACCGGGAATTTTGCCAGGCGGTGTATGACAGCCTTGGCGTAAGCCATGAAATCCGGGCGGCTGCAGACCGGACCGCAGATACGGAAGGGATTCCCCCATTCTGCAGCATATCCCACAAACAGGACGACCTACAGAACAGCCTGGAGATACGGATACATCAGACAGGGGCAGACCTGCCGGAGCAGATAAGGAAGCTCCACAGCCGTTACCCCCTTACGGGAAAACAGACCGCAAACGTATTTTTGAATATCAATGACAGACATGCGGTGTGGGCGTATGAGCGGCTTGGGGAAGCAGGCTATTTTTTCACCGGCTTAAAACCCCTGTGCAGCGAGCGGGAATACATGGTACTGCACCACCCCGGAGAGGTGGAGACATATCTGGAGGATTATGTGGTAAGTGAAGAATTTGGACAACTAATAAAGTTTGTGAAAATTGGAGGTAGAAATATGCAGACAGTTAATGCTTTTGGAAAAAATTATCATTTCTTTGGATTCACTGAGGATGTAGTGAGCATTTTTAAACAAAAAACCGGACAGTTGGAAGGTGACAAGACCTTTAACAGATGGTTTGGTTTGTTGAATGGAGAGCTGAAGAACATATTTGTTCTTAATATTGAAAACGAGGATACCTTTAAAAAAGCCTTGGACGAAGCCCTGAAAGAAGCGGTTAATATGAAAGAAAAATTTTCGATGATCCATAATAATGATAAAGAGAAAGTGAAAAAAGAATTGAGCGACATGTATGGTATAGTTAAAAATAATAATGCAGTACCAGCAGTGCAGGCAGATTCTAATTTCATATTTGTTAAATTGAATAAAGTTCGAGAGGTATTTGGTGGCCAATATTGTCTGGATTTGTATTTTACTGCAGTAGTACTGCATGAAACTACACATATGATTGATATGTGGTTGGCAAATAAAGTTGATGAAGAAAATACGTTTAGAAATATCGCTTTGAATACTCGTGTGCTTGATGCAGATAGAACATATAAGCAATTGGCTTTGATTGACGTAGTACTGGCGGATAGCATGAGTAATGGTAAATTGATGCAATACCTCCAGCAAGTTATTGAGTATCAGGAAAGCGATGATGGGGAATTTTTGTCATGTCTTGCCGAGATGCTGGTTTATCTTACGCTGAAAGAAAAACAGGAAACAGACGGGGACACAGTAGCTTTACTAAATACGTTGAAAGATAAGTGGAACGCTGTGCTGGACTATATATTTGAAAAACTTAACTTACCGGAGGAAAAATGAAGCACCACACCATCCGCCGCAAGATCACAACCCTGCTCCTAACCTCCGTGTTGGCGGCCCTTTTTGTCAACAGCCTGTTTGCCGTCTGGAACTTAAGCGCCATGAAAACCGTGTTCAACGGACAGAGCATGGCGCTGGGGGAGACGGCGGCGCAGAATGCGGAAAAGGCGCTGGAGGACATGACGGGGGAGCAGCTTTACGGCACGGCTGTAGAG
>USJG01000219.1 GCA_900554925.1 uncultured Lachnospiraceae bacterium | reverse complement strand
CCATCATCTTGTTGATGATCTGGCCTTCCTTTAAGCCACCATGACCAACCGCCGCAAGTACGGAATCCCAGTCCCGGAAGCCATATTTGTTCATAATGGCTTCCATATATTCAGGCCTTATAATATCAGGGGCATTGATTCCCTTTGCCCTGCAGTAAGTATTTAACAGCTCCTTGCCTTTGACAATATTTTCTTCTTTAAATTCGTTCTTAAACCACTGATTGATCTTATTTTTGGCCTGAGTACTCTTAACCACATTCAGCCAGTCACGGCTGGGCCCCTTGGAATTTTGAGAGGTCATGATCTCAATCCGGTCACCGTTTTTAATTTCATAATCTATGGTAACCAGCTTTCCGTTTACTCTGGCGCCGATCATCTTATTTCCCACCGCACTGTGGATGCTGTAGGCAAAGTCAATGGGCGTGGAGCCTGCCGGAAGATTTTTCACCTCTCCGGTAGGGGTAAAGCAGTAGACACTGTCCGAAAACAAATCCAGATCGCTCTTTAAAAGGTTCATAAATTCTTTATTGTCAGACATATCTCTCTGCCACTCCAGTATCTGGCGCAGCCAGGAAAGCTTTTCTTCCTCCGAATCTTCTATTTTCTTGCCGTCGGAGGCAACCTTATATTTCCAATGGGCAGCAATGCCGTATTCTGCCGCTTTATGCATCTCGTAAGTACGAATCTGTATCTCGAAAGGCTGGCCGCTGGTGCCAATCAAAGTAGTGTGCAGGGACTGATACATATTTGCCTTGGGCATGGCGATATAATCCTTAAAGCGTCCCGGTATGGGCTTATACATTTCATGAATGACGCCCAGCGCTGCATAACAGTCCTTCACATTATCAACAATAATACGCACCGCAAACAGATCATAAATCTGGTCGATGGTCTTGTTTTGGTTTTTCATCTTCTTATAAATACTGAAAAAGTGTTTTACACGGCCGTCGATCTGCGCTTTAATTCCGGCATTTTTAATATGCTCGCTGACCTCGTCTACAATATTTTGAATATATTTTTCACGGACGCTTTTGCGCACCGCAATTTTGTCTACCAGATCATAATAAGCTTCCGGTTCCAGATACTTTAAAGACAGATCATCCAATTCTACTTTGATCTTGGAAATACCAAGCCGCTGTGCAATGGGTGCGTAAATTTCCATGGTCTCTTTGGCAATTCTCTGCTGACTCTCCAGACTTTTATATTTTAAGGTCCGCATATTGTGAAGTCTGTCTGCCAGCTTAATAATGATTACTCGAATGTCCTTTGCCATGGCCAGGAACATCTTGCGAAGATTTTCTGCCTGCATCTCAAAGCGGTCCAGGGTCTTATCGCCATTTTCATTGGTAAAGTGCAGTTGTTCCAGCTTGGTCACACCATCTACAAGAAGGGCCACATCATCGCCAAACTGCTCCCGAATCTCCTCCTCGGTCATAATGGTGTCTTCTATCACATCATGCAGAAGGCCCGCCGCAATAGTTTCCTTATCCATCTCAAGGTCAGCCAGAATAATTGCCACATACAAAGGATGGATAATATAGGGCTCTCCTGACTTACGCACCTGGTTTTCATGTGCCTTTGCCGCCAGATGATAGGCTTTTTCTATCAGGGAAATATCATCAGAGGGATGATATTTCTGAACACGCAAAATCAAGTCCCTGTACAATTGTTCAGGACTTTGAAATTCCTGGATAGCCTCAATTCTGCCATCATCAAATACCACTTCATTTTTTGTCTGCTTTGTATCTTTTTCTTCCGTCATACGATCACCCTTAGATGCTGTTAGTTACGCCTTATGCATATATTAAATTATTATATATTTTTTTAAAAGGTTCGTCAACGCACCTTCCTTAATAAAGCATAAAAGCAGGTACGCCACATTGATAGCATACCTGCTTATAAGTCAAAAAATACCTGTTACTGATAACTGCCGCAGGCGGATTACATCATTCCGCCCATTCCTGCGCCTCCTGCGGGCATTGCGGGAGCATCCTCCTTGATATTGGCAACAACAGATTCTGTTGTAAGAAGTGTGGAAGCAACGCTTGTTGCATTCTGAAGAGCGCTTCTTGTAACCTTGGCGGGATCCAGAATACCTGCAGATACCATATCCACATATTCTTCCTTCAGCGCGTCAAAGCCTACGCCAACTTCGGATTCTTTTACTTTATTGATAATTACGCTGCCTTCCAGACCTGCATTTGCCGCAATGTGGAATAAAGGAGCTTCCAGTGCCTTAAGAACGATCTGTGCGCCAGTTTTCTCATCACCTTCAAGAGTGTCTGCCAATTTGGCAACTTCTTTGGAGGCATGAATGTAAGCAGAACCGCCGCCGCAGATAATACCTTCTTCCACTGCCGCTCTGGTAGCTGCAAGAGCATCCTCCAGACGCAATTTAGCTTCTTTCATTTCTGTTTCTGTAGCAGCGCCTACACGGATAACAGCTACGCCGCCTGCCAGCTTCGCAAGTCTTTCCTGTAATTTTTCTTTGTCAAAATCAGAGGTGGTTTCTTCGATCTGTCCCTTGATCTGGTTGATCCTTGCCGCGATTGCTGCCTTATCGCCCTCACCATCAACGATCACTGTGTTTTCTTTCTGAACCTTAACGGATTTAGCGCGTCCTAACTGATCCATTGTGGTTTCTTTTAAGTCAAGGCCAAGTTCCTCACTGATCACCTGACCGCCTGTAAGGATTGCAATATCCTCAAGCATTGCTTTTCTTC
>USJG01000218.1 GCA_900554925.1 uncultured Lachnospiraceae bacterium | reverse complement strand
ATGTCCCGAAAAGTCCGCTATGAGCCCGGATGGCGAATTGCGGATGGTTGCGTCCAGGTAGACAGACTTCCTTAAGAACATTTAGAAAATCCATTTTCCGAAGCTGACAGCGTGCAATTCCTTTTAGGCAATCTGCCAAAGGCATTTTCTGGAAACAAACCGTATGTGACAGGCTTAAGGAGAATAATATGGTAGTAAATCATATTGGCAGGAGCCTGTAATGTCAAATACTGTTTTCAGACAGACCAAAATAGAAAAAGACAAAATGAGAATTATCATTGAAAGCCCGGAGAGTGCACAGGAAGATAAGGAGATAAAAGACGAGGTCAGAGAAATTTTGTTCAGTGCTTTAAGAGAACAGATGAGGGATTATTTTTTATCTTAAAGAAGGGAACTGCCGGTCATGAAGCGAGTCAGAATGTTATTAAGAGTCAGTTCCGATAAACAACTGGAAGCTGACGGGGATTTATCCATTCAAAGACAGATATTGCAGGAATTTATTGCCGGACATGAGGGATGGATACTGGATGAAAAAGAATACTTTGAAGGCAGCAAAAGTGCATACAAAAATACTGCGGAACAAAGAGATGTATTACAGGAGATACTAGAGGATGCAAGGAAGGGGGAGTTTGATATTTTAGTTCCCTATAAGGACGACAGAGTAGGACGTTTAATGCTGAACACATCTTTATATGTGGTAACCTTAAAAAAATACAATGTGGATGTGTATTCTGTAAAAGACGGCTGTATATCCCCAAAGTCAGAGGATGATATCGAGGGAATGATGCTGCTTTTATTCCGCTATGCAAATGCCCAGAAAAGCAGCAAAGATACGGGGATGCGTGTAAAAGATACTGCCCGGAAGCTGGTGCAGGGCGGAAAATTTATGGGCGGGCGGGCACCTTACGGATATAAACTGGAGTATTCCGGCGAAATCAGCAAGCATGGGCGGGCGCTTAAGCATCTTGTGATTGTTCCTGAAAAAGCAGAAATCGTAAAATACATATACAATTTATCTCTTACAAAAGAGTTTGGCTGTGCCAAAATAGCAAAAACCCTGAATGGGGATGAGAAATGCAGGGCTTTGGCACCTAATGGACTGTGGAAGAACGGAACCGTTTCAGATATTCTGAAAAATCCGATCTATGCAGGACACACTGCCTATAAAAGGCGTGAGCGTATTAACGGGAAATATCATAGATCAGAGGGCAGTGATTGGATTATTTCTTTTGAGGCCAACGACGAAATTGCCATTGTTGATTTTGATACCTGGAATAAGGTGCAGGAGAAGCGTAAGAAGCGTGGAGGCAAATATGCTCCAAAAACGGAAGGCAGCCCTGTAAGTGTCATTAAAAGAAATGACGGAATGCTGGTTTTAATAGATGTACTGTATTGTGGTTATTGCGGCGGCAGAATGGCAAATGGAAGTAAATATCATTATTGGACCATAAAAGGCACCGGAGAAAAACGGGCAAGCAAAACACCCATTTATCAGTGCCGAAAGGCAAAACAAGGCATTCCCCATGAAAAAGAGACCCAATATGGAGCAAGCAGGCTGGAAGCAATTATTTTTGAAATACTTTCTGATGGTATGGAAAATCTGATGGAGAAGGAAACAGTGCCAGGATACCTGGAACAATGCCGGAAGGCGGAGAAAAAACAGATTGAAAAGTCGGTTGAAAAGGAAAGACAGGAGCTTTTCAGGCTTCAGGAAAAAATAAATGTGATGGAAGGTCATATTCCTGACGCCATGCAGGGGGACTATCCCCTTTCATTAGAAGAACTTGTCGGTATGATCGACAGGCAGAAAGAACAGTTGACAAAAAGGCAGAAGCTGCTTGAGCAAAAGCAGCAGGATTTAAAAAGCAGGTCTGTAAAAGCAAAAGCACAGCTGGCTGCCGCAGAACCAGGCCTTACCTGGGGGGAGGTATTTTTAAAAGCAGATACTGCCTTAAAGCGTGTATTAGTAAATAAGCTGATTGAGAAAATAGAGGTTAAGCAGGAGGAAATAACTATCCGCTTTAGAGTAAGCCTTGACAGCTTCGGGGACAAATGCCGAATCAGGGATGGTTTCGGGGTACCGGAACAAAGGCTATAATTTTACCATTACCTCCTCCACAGCATATGACCAGAAATGGATGTATGGAAGAAATGTTTATGAAAATATTGACCGTGTGGTGGACAGTGTATTTGCCAATTACTTATCAAGACCTGGGGTAAGCCAGCCGATTTTTACATCTTACTGCGATGGAAGGAGAGTTACCTGTGACGGACTGAGCCAGTGGGGTTCCAGATATTTGGGAGAAGAGGGCTATTCAGCCATTGAAATTATTCATTATTATTATGGAAGCGATATGTACATTAACACAGCGGACAGTATCGCCGGTGTTCCCTCCTCGTGGCCGGGATATGATCTGACAATTGGTTCTTCCGGTGAAAAAGTAAGGCAGATGCAGCAGCAGTTAAACCGGATTGCGCAAAATTATCCGGCAATTCCCAAAATCACGGCAGATGGTATTTACGGGCCTGCTACCGCAGAGGCGGTCAGGGCATTCCAGAGAATCTTCAATCTTCCGGAGACCGGAATCGTGGACTATCCCACATGGTACAGTATTTCCAATATTTATGTGGGCGTAAGCCGCATTGCAGAACCGGGCTGATAAGGGCCCGGCCTTTCTGCGGCTGATCCCATTCTTTTTTTGAAGGCTGTAGGTTTGTCAAACATTTGTTACACTGACCGTAAATAATCCCGAAGCACCTCG
>USJG01000217.1 GCA_900554925.1 uncultured Lachnospiraceae bacterium | reverse complement strand
CTTTGGAGATATCAAAGAGAATGAAAACTTCCGGCGTTTTAACTACCGCTCATAGGAAAAAGTGCATAAAGACTTCATGCTGTATGCAATCGCCCGGAACATTCTGAAATATCATCGGTTCTTACACTGTGAAATCAAGAAATATGAAGGAAGATTAAAAGATTTATGAAAAAAATGATATATTTGTAAATTGTAGTTTTAATAAAATTATGTTAACATTGAAAAAGCAGTATAAATTTACAAGTACGAGGAATTATTTTGAGAATCGAAGAATTTAAGAAATTTTCGGAAAACAGATTGATCTATCTGGATGGAGCCACAGGCTCTAATCTGATGAAAAGAGGGATGCCCGGCGGCGTCTGTCCTGAAAAGTGGATTTTAGAGCATCCTGATATTTTTACAGGTCTTCAGAGGGAGTTTGTGGAGGCGGGAAGCAATATTGTTTATGCCCCTACTTTTACGGCAAACCGCATTAAGCTGAGAGAATATGGGTTAGAGGACCAGATAAGAGAAATAAATTATGAGCTGGTTGCACTTTCCAAAAAAGCAGCAGGAAAAAAGGCGCTTGTAGCAGGCGATATTACCATGACCGGGCGCCAGCTTATTCCTATGGGAGATATGGACTTTGAAGAGCTGATCACAGTATATAAGGAACAGATAAAGCTGCTTGCAGAGGCAGGAGTGGATCTTTTGATCGTAGAGACTATGATGAGCTTACAGGAAACCAGAGCCGCCCTTATTGCTGCCAGTGAGGTTTGCAAGCTGCCGATAATGGCTACCCTGACCTTTGAGTCTGATGGAAGAACCCTTTACGGCACCGACGGTATAACTGCGGCAGTAACTCTTGAAAAGTTGGGTGCCTGTGCAATTGGGGCAAATTGTTCCACTGGGCCGGATAAAATGGTTGAACTTATTCAGAGTATTTCAGAAGCGGTTTCTATTCCTGTTATCGCCAAGCCTAACGCAGGTATGCCCAGCCTTAACAGTGAAGGTGAGACGGTTTATGATATGAACGCAGATACCTTTGCAGGGGAAATGAAAAAACTGGTTAAGGCAGGTGCCAGCATCTTAGGCGGCTGCTGCGGAACTACGCCTGAATATATAGAAAAGCTTGTAGCACAAACGAAGGATATGCAGGTAGTAAGGAAGGGAAAGGCTAACGTCCGTTATCTGACCAGTGAGAGAAAAACTTTGGCATTTGATCTGGACTCTCCCTTTATGATCGTAGGGGAACGTATCAATCCTACTGGAAAAAAGAAGCTGCAGGCGCAGCTTCGGGAAGGAAATCTGGATATGGTGCTTTCCTTTGCCGAGGAGCAGGAGGAATGCGGTGCGGCGCTTTTAGATATCAATATGGGAATGAGCGGTATCAATGAAAAAGAAATGATGCTGAAGGTGTTGGAGGAGGTTACGGTGGCATCTAATCTTCCTCTGGCTATTGATTCCAGCCATGTAGATGTGATCGAGGCAGCACTGCGCAGATACCCTGGAAGAGCGCTTATCAATTCCATTTCCGGCGAGTCGGAAAAGCTGCGCAGACTTCTTCCCATAGCAAAGAAATATGGAGCCATGTTTGTACTGCTTCCGCTTTCGGACAAGGGATTGCCGGAAAGCCTGAAAGAGAAGATAGATATTATAGAAGAGATAACTCATATGGCATTTGAGCTTGGGCTTACCAGGGAAGATATTGTGGTGGACGGTCTGGTGGCTACAGTGGGCGCAAATCCCAATGCGGCGAAAGAGGTACTGGAAACCATAGGCTACTGTAAGAAAAACGGTTTTGCAACTATCTGCGGGCTTTCCAATATTTCCTTCGGTTTGCCTGAGCGAAGCTTTGTAAATACAGCCTTTCTTACCATGGCTGTTTCCAAGGGCCTTACCATGGCCATTGCCAACCCTTCCCAGGATCTGCTGGTAAATATTGCATTTGCCTCGGATCTGCTAATGAATAAAGAAGAAGCGGATTCCCGCTATATTGAGCGGATCGCAGCTTATAAAGAGAAGGCGCCTGTTCTGGTAAGTCAGCCATCAGAGATGCGGACAGTACCCAGGGAGGAAGCTGACGGAGAAGATGTATTTAAAGGGACGATGGCGGACAATCAGATCTATCAGGATGTGATGAAGGGAAACCGGAAGCAGATAAAAGAACATACGAAGTCCATGCTGGAAAGCGGCCAGGAGGCTTATCATATTTTAAACGATATTCTGCTTCCAGCTATTAATGAGGTAGGTGAATTATTTGATAAGGGCAAATATTTTCTCCCTCAGTTAATTGCCAGCGCGGAGGCAATGAAGCTTTCCATTGAGTATCTGGAACCATTTCTTGCTGTGGGGGCAGATACGGAGGAAATGCCGGTAGTAATAATCGCTACGGTGGCAGGAGATATTCATGATATTGGAAAGAATCTGGTAGCACTTATGATGAAAAATTATGGCTTTCAGGTCATTGACCTTGGAAAAGATGTGCCCAGAGAAACTATTGTTGAAGAGGCAGTGAAGAACAATGCCCGGATCATTGCGCTGTCGGCGCTTATGACTACTACCATGCAGGAAATGAAGCGTGTGGTGGATTACGCCAGAGAAAAAAACGTGAAGGCCAAAATTATGATAGGCGGAGCGGTTATTACAGCGGATTACGCCAGAGAAATCGGCGCCGACGGATATTCGGCGGATGCGGCAGAAGCGGTTAAGGTGGCAAAACAGCTTTTAGGTATGGAGAAATAAAAACATAAATAGTTTTATTCAAAAGATATAATGCAGGGAGCGAAGG
>USJG01000216.1 GCA_900554925.1 uncultured Lachnospiraceae bacterium | reverse complement strand
ATTATACCCCAAGGCTTCCTGAGTATCTTGCCATGTGGAAAAAGCTGGATTTAAAGTTCGATGGAATTATGTCCGGTTTCCTGGGCTCTAAGGAACAGATTGCTATAGTGGAGGAGTTTGTCGGACAATTTCGCAGAAAGGAAACGGTTGTTGTTATCGATCCGGTGATGGGAGATCACGGTAAAATTGCGGGAACCTATACAGAGGAAATGTGCAGGGAGATGAGAAAACTCATTTCTCTTGCGGATATTGTTACCCCCAATCTGACAGAGGCCTGTAAGCTTACGGATACTCCTTATCGTGATAAAGGATGGAAAAGGCCAGAACTGTTGGCAATGGCAGAAAAACTCAGGGAAATGGGCCCTGAAAAAGTGGTGATCACTGGCATTCCCCAGGGAGAATTTATCGCAAATTATATGTATCAGAATCTGGAGATGCCAATGCTGATAAGAACCCACAAAGTAGGGACTGAGCGCTGCGGCACAGGAGATCTGTTTGCGGCGATTATTGCGGCGGACGCTGTGAATGGGGTGCCATTTGCCGTATCAGTAAAAAAGGCTTCGCTCTTTGTTAAGAAATGCATGATTCGATCAATGGAAATGGGGATAGATCAGAAAAATGGAGTTTGTTTTGAAGAACTTCTTCATTTACTGAAATGAAGGGAGATAGATAAATGGAGCGCTTTTTGAACTGCCTGTATAAAATTGTATTCGGGCGTACTCTGGTCATTGTTCTGATGGTAATTTTGCAGATATTGGTACTGCTTATCAGTTTTACCTGGCTGGGAAGCAGATTTCCCTTTATATGGGAATTTATGAACTTTCTGGGGGCGGCTGTAATTATTTTTATTATCAACAGAGATGAACCTGCAGAATTTAAGTTAAGCTGGATTATTCCGCTTTGTCTGTTTCCGGTGCTGGGAGCATTGATTTACGTATCTGTGGTTGGAAATTTTGGAGGAATTGGCTTAAAAGCCAAGCTGGGCAGACGGACCGAGGAGACAAAAGGACTGCTTGTAAGGTCTAAGGAGACCGAACAGGCAATTAAAAGCTGCCCGGCAGATTTTAAAGGGTTTGCCTATTATATGGAAAACACTTCAGGTTTTCCGGTGTATCATAATTCTTCCGCAGTTTATTATCCCCTGGGAGAAGATAAGTTTAAGGATCTGCTTGCAGAACTGAAAAAAGCGGAAAAATATATTTTCATGGAATATTTTATTGTAGAACGCGGAATTATGTGGAATGCGGTGCTGGATATTCTGAAGGAAAAGGTGAAAGAAGGCGTGGAAGTCAGGGTAATGTATGACGGTATGTGCTCTATTTTATTACTTCCCTATAAGTACCCGAAGGAACTTAAAAAATATGGAATCAAAGCCAAAATGTTTGCGCCTATTGTTCCCTTTTTGTCAACCACACAAAATAACCGTGACCACAGAAAAATCGTGGTGATTGATGGTAAGGTGGCATTTACCGGCGGTGTGAATCTGGCAGACGAATATATCAATCAGGTGGAGCGGTTCGGACACTGGAAGGATGTGGCAGTAAAGATTACAGGAGATGCGGTTAGAAGCTTTACGGTTATGTTCCTTCAAATGTGGAATGTGTCAGAGAAAGGAACTGAAAACTATGAGGCATATTTAAAGGATATTGTCTATGAAGAGCCCCTTTACCACGATGGATTTGTGATTCCTTACGGAGAAACACCTACCAGAAGCACAGAGGTGGCAAAGACGGTTTATGAATCCATGATAAACGGTGCTTCAAAATATGTGCACATCATGACTCCATACTTTATTGTGGGAAGGGATTTTGTTGACAGTATGCGGTATGCGGCGCGAAGAGGCGTGGAGGTGGCCATGATCCTTCCCCATATTCCCGATAAGAAAGTGGTTTATTATATTGCCAGAACTTTTTATCCAGAACTTCTTCGTGCAGGCGTAAAGATATACGAGTACACGCCCGGTTTTGTGCATGCCAAGATTTTTGCAGTGGACGGTATAAGCGCTACAGTGGGAACCATTAATCTGGATTACAGAAGCTTTTACCATCATTTTGAATGCGGGGCATATTTCTATGACAATTCTGTAGTGGCAAAGGTTGAGGAAGATTTTCAAAACACGCTGCTGAAATGTCAGGAGGTTACCGTGGAATATTACAGGGAAATACCTGCATACCAGAAATTAAT
Source organism: uncultured Lachnospiraceae bacterium (assembly GCA_900554925.1). GTDB lineage: Bacteria > Bacillota > Clostridia > Lachnospirales > Lachnospiraceae > Suilimivivens. The sequence goes on along the minus strand of USJG01000216.1, from coordinate 598 downwards.
AGGAAGAACAACAAAGCTGCTGGCGCCATTATTATAAAAAGGAAGTGATTCTATGCAGGGGATTTTATATGATGCAACCAGGGTAAAGGTCTGTCAGGCTTTTTATGCGATCTGCGATTATGGGGAGCTTTCAAGGCAATGGTCAGACGAACTCTGGAAGGATATTCTGACACATGATCAGATTTACGAGGAATTGGTGTATTATATAGAGCATCATACTTTTTTGGATAAAATGAAAGTCTGCGGTTATTCCCTCTGCGATCTGTATGTATGGCAGATGAGCCGCTACAATCTGATTAAGGACACAGGGAAAAATTCCCGAACCTGCAATAAAGAAAAAATGGCCATGCAGGCCTTCCGCAGTATGGTAGATTTGTTGAATGACCCTGAAGAATATAGGAAAAAGCTTGAATATGGACAGGGAACGGATAAGCTTTGATAATGATTAAAAATTTATAATCGTAAAGCCTGTCGGGGAGGACAGGCTTTACAGGGGAGTATAAATAATTAATATAAGGGTGCAAACAGAAATTTGAAGGGTTTTCCTGTCTGCAAATACATTATAACCTATAATTATATATTAAACAAGGCCTAATAG
>USJG01000215.1 GCA_900554925.1 uncultured Lachnospiraceae bacterium | reverse complement strand
AAGAAATACTTAGGGAGGCTGAGAAGGCGGATAACGAATATGTATTGCCAAAGTTATCCATTAGCGGCAAGGTTTTTGGGGAGGAAATTGAAAAGTACTACATGAACCTGGGAATGCTGATTGATAACAGCAAGGCTGATGAAAGGATAGTCAATTTATTAAAATTAGGATGGCTGGCATGCTTAGAAGCTTTGTGCAATTACAGAAAAGCGGGAAATGGGCTGAAAATCAGAAAATATGTTAAGCCAAGGATAATTACGGCAGATGACGCCAGGGTAATGCTGCTTGAAGAGTATCAAAATATTTACATAGATCTGCTTAAAAGCAAAAGCAGAGGAGATGCAACTTTATATAATGAAACCTGTTTAAATATGTCAAAGAGAATAAAAGCAAATACCATCGAAGGGATCATTTTTTCACCGCCCTATGCCAATTGCTTTGATTATACGGAAATCTATAAGCTGGAGCTATGGTTTGGTAAGTTTGTATCGGAATATTCAGACTTGAAAAAGCTGCGAAACGCATCTTTGCATTCACATTTAAATGGAAATCTGAATCTGGAAGCAGAGTCAAAAAGTGAGACCCTGGAAGAATTATTGAGTGAATTGCAAAAAAAAGAATTGTGGGATAAAAAGATACCGAAAATGCTTCAATTGTACTATGACGATATGTTTAAGGTGTTGGAGGAAAGCTATAAAGTATTGGACGACAAAGGCTTTTGCTGCATAGTGGTTGGAAATTCGGCCTATGGAGGAATTGTTTTTCCGGCGGATTTAATATTGGCAGAATATGCTGAAAAGACAGGCTTTAAGGTGGATAAAATTGAAGTAGACAGATATATTATTACCAGCTCTCAGCAATATGAGATGACAAAAGAGACTGGAAAATACTTAAGGGAGAGTGTTGTATGCCTTGTAAAGAACAAATCATAGAGGTTGAAGCATTGCCTGTGGATATACAAAATGGGGCGGCTTATTCCATAAAACAGGCAAATCCTAATTCATATACACATGGAATGTTTAAGTATCCATGCAAATTTATACCTGAAATTCCGCGATGGGGGATAAACGCTTTTCTTCCGGAAAAGAAAGGCGTTATCTTTGACCCTTTTTCAGGCAGTGGTACAACATTATTGGAAGCTAATATCAATGGGATCGATGCCTATGGAACGGAGATTGATGATGTTGCAAAATTAATTATCAAGGTAAAGACGACCCTTCTAAATCCAGCACAAATGAAGCTTTTAGAACAGTGCTATTCAGAGCTCATAAGCATCATATCAAAGGCTGAGGCAGAATCGTTCCGGCCGGAAATCGCGAATTTGGAGCACTGGTTTTTGGAAGATACCATAAAGGAACTTGGCAGAATGAAAGTGTACATTGATCATATTGAGGATGATGATGTAAGAGATTTTTTTAAACTGTGCATGGTTTCCATCATAAAGAGGGTATCAAATGCAGATGACACATCGCCGAAGCCATATGTGTCAAATAAAATAATTAAGATTCCGCCAACTGTGGAAAAAGAGTTTTCAAACGTTTTCCGAAGATATAAACAGATGCTGCTGGAGCTGTCAAGTGTGGAAAACATGGGAAAAACAGAGATTGTACAAGGGGACGCTTTAGAGTTTAAGGTACCATTTAGGATTGATCTGGCAATCACATCACCGCCCTATATCAATGCCTTTGATTATGGCAGGACGATGCGGCTTGAAAATTTGTGGCTGGCTACCCTGACGGAGGAAAAACTAAGGAAAAAGAAGAGCCAATACGTGGGTACCGAAAACATAAATAAGGAGAAGGAAAAGAGCGACCTTCATATCCTTGGAAAAAGCGCTCTTTTAAAGGAATATTATGATCAGATTGCCGGGCAGGATGAGAAGCGGGCGCTAATTGTAAAGAAATTCTTTGAGGATATGGAAAGGAATCTGCGCAGTGTTTATAGCCAAATGAATCCAGGCGGCAAATATATCATCGTCATTGGCAACAGTACCATCAGAAAGGTTCATGTTGAAAGCTGGAGGGTAATAGAAGAAATAGCAAATAAAATGGGCTTTAAAACAGTACAGTATTTTAGCTATATCATACAAAATCCCTACATAAGAATCCCCAGACAGGGCGTGGGAGGAAAAATCAGCAGGGATTATGTACTGGTACTAGAGAAAATCGGATAAACTATTGGATATGAAGAAAAAAATATTTATCCATGGATTTGATTATTATGTTTTGCTGTTCTTTTCCCTTGCTTTCTTAGGATGGCTGTGGGAAGTGACGTTGTATTTTTTTACAGAGCATGCCCTGATCAACAGAGGGGTGTACAGAGGGCCTTATCTGCCCATTTATGGCGTGGGAGGGCTGCTGCTATGCAGATTTTTTGGCGCCATGAAAAGGAAACCTGTCCGGGTGTTTTTCTTATCGGCATTGTTTTGCAGCCTGCTGGAGTATTTGACCAGCTATTTTCTGGAAATGCGTTTTGGGGTCAGATGGTGGGATTACAGCGGACATTTTTTAAATATCAGCGGCCGGATCTGCCTGCTAGGGGCAGCGGCCTTTGGATTTTGCGGAGTGGCCCTTGTCTGCCTGTACCTGCCATTTTATCATAGGATATACAGTAAAATATCCCCTAAATGGCGCATGGTACTGTGCCTTTTTTTGCTGGCAGTTTTTGTGGCAGACGGGGCCTACTGCGCTATGAAGCCTAATGCGGGGAAGGGAATTACTGATAGGATTTGGGTGTCAAAAGGTGCCTGGTAAATTTGGAATCGGCAGATTGCACAAAAGGAATTGCTAAGCTGTCATTGTGGAGGAAAATGAGATTTTC
>USJG01000214.1 GCA_900554925.1 uncultured Lachnospiraceae bacterium | reverse complement strand
CTTAAGAACATTTAGAAAATCCATTTTCCGAAGCTGACAGCGTGCAATTCCTTTTGGGCAATCTGCCAGGGATATTTTTTAAAAGCACCTTTTGACACCCGGATCATAACAGGACAGGATTATGGCAAAATGGATGGTAGCTGCCAAGAAGGCAGACTTTGACAAAATAGCGGAAAAATTTCATATTACACCGGTACTGGCAAGGATTATGCGAAACAGGGACGTGGTCAGTGATGATGAAATTGAAAAGTTTCTTCATGGCAGTTTAGATGATCTGCATGACCCCTTACTTATGAAGGATATGGAGAAAGCGGCAGAGATCATCATGCGTAAGATACGGGAGGGTAAAACCATTCGTATCATAGGAGATTATGATGTGGACGGTATCTGTTCTTCCTACATTCTTCTTACCGGCATCCGCAGGCTGGGCGGAAAGGCAGACACAGTCATTCCCCACAGGATGAAAGATGGGTATGGGCTGAATGATAACCTGATCATGGAGGCTGCGGCAGATAAAATTGACACCATTATCACCTGTGACAACGGAATTGCGGCCGCGCCCCAGGTACAACTGGCGAAAGAAAAGGGCATGACAGTGGTAATAACAGACCATCACGAAGTACCTTTTGAGGAAGGGGAAGATGGACGCAGATACCTTTTACCTGATGGGGACGCGGTGGTGGATCCCAAACAGCCGGAATGCAGGTATCCTTTTAAACAGATTTGCGGCGGCGTGGTGGCTTTTAAACTGGTACAGGTATTGCTTGGATTTTCTGATATGCCCCGAAAGGATATGGCAGAGTATCGGCGGCTGTTAAGGGAATTGCTTACCTTTGGTGCCCTTGCTACCGTCTGTGATGTGATGGAGCTTAGGGATGAAAACAGGATTATTGTCAAAAAGGGATTGGAACTTATGAGCAGTCCTGACAATCCTGGCTTAAAGGCCCTTCTTATGGTAAACGGAATTGAGGGTAAGGAATTGTCTCCTTACCATGCAGGGTTTATTATCGGGCCTTGTTTAAACGCCACAGGGCGGCTGGATACTGCGGCACGTGCCCTGGAGCTGTTTAAGGAGAGAGACTGGAAGAGTGCAGTGACCATTGCGGAGGATTTAAAAAGCTTAAATGACAGCCGGAAGCTGCTTACCGAAGAAGGTGTGAAAGAGGCGGTCAGACAGGTAGAAGAAACGGAAGTAGCAAATGACAAAGTGCTGGTAATTTATCTTCCAAAGTGCCATGAAAGCCTGGCAGGAATCATAGCAGGCAGGATCAGGGAAAAATTTGGAAAGCCTGCTTTTGTGCTGACTAAGGGAGAGGAAGGGATCAAAGGCAGCGGACGTTCCATAGAAGCCTATAACATGTACGAGGAAATGACCGCCTGCAAAGACCTTTTTACCCGGTATGGAGGACACAAGATGGCGGCAGGCTTATCTTTGCCGGATGAAAACGCAGTGGAGGAATTCAGAAAAAGACTGAACGAAAGCTGCAAATTAACCGATGAAGATTTTGAGGAAATTGTACATATTGACGTGCCTATGCCTCTTGCCTATGCAGACCGGCAGTTTGTAAGGGAGCTGTCTTTGCTTGAGCCCTTTGGAACTGGAAATCCCAAGCCTCTCTTTGCAAGAAAAGGAATCAGTCTTTTGTCAGGAAGAAAGCTTGGCAGAAACAAAAATGTGGGCAAATACCGGATTGCAGAAGATGGCAGATGCTACGACATGATCTTCTTCGGAGATTTGGAGCAGTTTGATGAATTTTTGTCCGGGCGTTTTGGAAGAGATGTGCCGGAAAGGCTTTATGGGAAAGGCCTGAAAGAAGGAGAAGCAGCCATTGGTATGGCTTATTATCCTGAAATTAACAGCTATGCAGGCAGAGAAAGCATACAGATCGTGATGCAGTATTATTGTTAGAAAGGTATGAAAAGTATGATGTTTACAACGGTAACTTTAAATCCGGCAATGGATAAGACCTATACTGCGGCAAGGCTTCTTCCGGGACAGGTAAACCGGATGGACAGCGTAAAGAATCTGGCAGGCGGAAAGGGGATCAATGTAGCCAAGGTTTTAAGGCAGTATGGATTTGAAGTAAAGGCTATGGGCTTTCTGGGAGGATATACGGGGAGCTTTATTGAGGATTATGTAAGGAAAATTGGCGGCAAATGCTGTTTTACTCATGTGGCCGGGGAAACCAGATCCAGTATCAATATTCTGTCACAGGATGGCTATGTGACGGAGGTGCTGGAGCCGGGGCCCCAGATTTCAGAAAAAGAGCTGTCACAGTTTTATCAGGATTTTGAGAGGGAGATCGCAGACAGCGAGATGGTAATTCTTTCAGGAAGCGCGCCCGCAGAGGTGCCCTCCTCTATTTATGCGGACCTGATCCTGAAAGCCAGAAAGCTGGGAAAGAAGGTGCTCCTTGACAGCAGCGGTGAATATCTGCGGCAGGGCGTAGATGCAGGCCCGTTTATGGTAAAACCCAATGGAAAGGAACTGGAGATACTGATAGGCAGAAAGATCAGAGGATTGGAGGATACCATCAGTGCAGCCATCGACTTAAGCCGGCGAGGGATTGACCATGTACTGGTATCTATGGGAGCAAAAGGACTTTTGTATGTATCAGGGCAGCAGATCCTGTATGGCAAAGCACCTGGAATCAGGGCGGTAAATACAGTGGGCTGCGGCGACAGTGTAGTAGCGGCTTTCGCCATGGCTTATGCGAAGGATTTAAATGAAGAGGAGCTTTTAAGGTACTGTGTCGGACTGTCAGCCGCCAATGCCACAACCTTAGAGAGCGCGGTGATTCCCATGGAAAAAGCACAGGAATTAATGAAAGAAGTGCAGATTGAACGGTATTGAAA
>USJG01000213.1 GCA_900554925.1 uncultured Lachnospiraceae bacterium | reverse complement strand
GTACGGCGTCGGGGATTGGTGCCAAGCCCTATGCCATAGAGGCTGCCAAAGGCGCGGTGGCAGATCATTTAAGAAGGCATGGCTTTGAGCATTTTCAGATCACCTCTACCAGAGCCTTTGAGACTATTTTTAAGATCCGGTATCAGATCATGGGAACTCCTGTAATTTCCATTATAATAGCAAACAAGGATCACAGGGAGGATTTAAAACGGTGCATTACCTCTATTTTAGAAAAGTCCACCTATGAAAATTTTGAGATCATTGTGGTGGAAAATAACAGCACTGAAAAGGAAACCTTTGAGTATTATCAGGAGCTTCAGGAAAATGAAAAGATAAAGGTTGTTACTTTTGAGGGATCCTTTAACTATTCGGCAGTAAATAATTTTGGAGCGGCCCATGCCAGCGGAGAATATATTCTGCTGCTCAATAATGACACCCAGGTAATTACTGTAAACTGGATGGAAGAACTTCTTATGTATGCCCAGCGCCAGGATGTGGGGGCAGTGGGAGCGAAGCTTTATTACGCCAACAAGACCATCCAGCATGCAGGCGTGGTGCTGGGTCTGGGGGCCCACAGGACAGCAGGCCACAGTCATTACGGACAGCATCGGGAAAATCTGGGCTATATGGGGCGGCTCTGCTATGCCCAGAATGTGTCCGCAGTTACAGGCGCCTGCCTTCTGGTAAAGAAATCCCTGTTTGAGGAGGTTGGCGGGCTGGAGGAGTCTTTCGCAATTTCTTTAAATGATGTGGACTTTTGCCTGAAACTCAGGGAAAAAGGGTATTTAAATGTCTTTACTCCTTTTGCGGAGCTTTATCATTTTGAGTCCATATCCAGAGGGCTGGATAATGATGGAGAGCGGGCGCAGCGCTATAACAGAGAGTCGGAGCAGTTCAGGGCCAAATGGAAGAAAGTGCTTGAAGCCGGCGACCCTTACTACAATCCGAATTTTTCTCTGGATCGCAGTGACTTTGCTTTGAAAATATGAAGATAGTATGGTAGAATGAGTGTTAGTCAGAAGAATGTACAAAGGATTTAAATGAATAAAATAAATTTAAGCAGGAGGATTTAGCATGAGTTACAGGGAACAGTATGATTTTTGGCTGGCAGATGCTTACTTTGATGAAAACACCAAAGAAGAGCTGCGCGCCATTAAAGACAATGAGAAGGAAATCGAGGATCGTTTTTATAAGGATCTGGAATTTGGTACAGGAGGCTTGCGGGGCGTAATCGGCGCAGGCACCAATCGTATGAATATTTACACAGTAAGAAAAGCGACTCAGGGACTTGCCAATTACATCATAAGTCAGGGAGGAAAGGACAGAGGGGTTGCCATTGCCTATGATTCCAGAAGAATGTCGCCCGAATTTGCAGATGAAGCAGCGCTTTGCCTTTGCGCCAACGGTATTAAGGCTTATGTGTTTGACGCGCTTCGCCCTACCCCGGAGCTTTCTTTTGCACTGCGTACATTAAACTGTATTTCCGGTATTGTGATCACCGCAAGTCATAACCCTCCGGAATATAACGGTTACAAGGCTTACTGGGAAGATGGCGCCCAGGTTACCGCACCTAAGGATAAGGAAATCATCGAAGAGGTTAAGAAAGTTACAGATTATCACCAGGTAAAAACCATGGATAAGGATGAGGCTGTTGCCGCAGGACTTTATCAGGTGATCGGTAAGGAAATTGACGATGCTTACATGGCAGAATTGAAAAAGCAGATCATTCATCCGGAAATTATTAAGGAAGTGGCAGACGATATCAGAATCGTATACTCTCCTTTCAATGGAACAGGCAATGTACCGGCCAGAAGGATCCTTTCAGAGCTGGGCTTTAAGCATGTATATGTGGTGCCTGAACAGGAAATGCCGGACCCTGATTTCACTACCCTGGAGTATCCCAATCCGGAGGACCCCAAGGCATTTACCCTTGCACTTAAGCTGGCAAAGGAAAAGAACGCAGATATTATCCTTGCAACGGATCCGGATGCTGACAGACTTGGAATTTACGCGTTGGATAAGAAAACAGGGGAATACGTTCCGTTTACGGGAAATATGTCAGGAATGCTGATTGCCGAATATATTTTAAGAGAGAGGACAGCTACCGGAACAATGCCGGAAAATCCCGCATTGGTAACAACCATCGTTACCACAAACATGGCATCGGCCATTGCCAGGGATTATAACGTTAAGTTTATTGAAGTGCTTACGGGCTTTAAATATATCGGAGAGCAGATCAAACTCTTTGAACAGACCGGCTCTAACAATTATGTGTTTGGACTGGAGGAAAGCTACGGCTGTCTTGCCGGCACCCATGCAAGAGATAAAGACGCTATCGTTGCGGTAATGTGCCTGTGTGAAGTGGCTGCATGGTGTAAGAAGAACGGAATTACCCTGTGGGATCAGATGCTTAAGCTCTATGAAAAATATGGATATTTTAAGGAAACCCAGTATGCAATTACATTAAAGGGAATTGACGGTTCTAAACAGATTGCCGAAATGATGGACAAATTAAGAAGCAATCCGCCTAAAAGCTTTGGAGAGCTTACGGTGAAGGAGTTCAGGGATTATGACAAGGGCGTGACCAGGAATCTGATCACGGGCCAGGAAGGCGTTACCGGCCTGCCTAAGTCCAATGTGCTTTACTTTGACCTTACCAATGACTCCTGGTGCTGTGCCCGTCCTTCAGGTACAGAGCCTAAGATCAAGTTCTATTTCGGTGTGAAGGCTCCCCTGGCGTCGGTTGCCGATTTCGACCGGGTGCAGGCCGAGCTCGACGCCAAGATCGAGGGCATCAAGAAAGACCTCAAGCTGGAGTAGCCGCGCTACCCTGCTGCATAAGGCCCCGGCAATTTTGCCGGGGCTTTTTCATGGCCGTTTCCAACTAATC
>USJG01000212.1 GCA_900554925.1 uncultured Lachnospiraceae bacterium | reverse complement strand
CTTTTATAGGTCTTTTTGTGGTATATAGTATTTTTTTGCGCCATAATGAAAATATTGCAATCGTTTTCATAAAATAGTGGAAACAAAAACGAAGCAGCCACCTGCCCAAGATGGCAGATGGCTGCTTTGCTCTTTTACATATTCTTTTCTTCATTCTTTTCTCTTAAGTTGTGGCTTAAGGCATCAATCCTCTAAAATAAAAGCAAATTTTCAAGCTCTTCAATCACAATCTTAAGGGCCTTGATTCGCGCATATTTTTTATCCACAGATTCCAAAATGTGCCAGGGTGCAAAGGCGGTGCTTGTCTTTTGGATCATCTCATCAACTGCCCTCTCATATTCCTCCCATTTCTCCCGGTTGCGCCAGTCCTCATCTGTAATTTTCCACTGCTTTTCCGGCGTGTTCTGCCTGTCCTTAAAGCGTTCCAGCTGGGTGTCCTTATCAATATGAACCCAGAATTTAATGATCACCGCTCCCCAGTCATGAAGCTCCTTTTCAAATTCATTGATTTCATTGTAGGCTCTTTTCCAGTCATTTTCACTGCAAAAGCCCTCGATACGCTCTACCATTACCCGTCCGTACCAGCTCCTGTCAAAAATTGTTATATGTCCTGTCTTAGGAAGTCTGGTCCAGAAACGCCACAGATAGTGCCTTGCTTTTTCATGGGGCTCCGGGCTGGCAATGGGCTGTACCTCATACCCTCTTGGATCCAGCGCGCCTGTAATACGCTTAATGTTTCCGCCCTTACCTGCTGCATCCCATCCTTCATAGACGATAATTACCGGTACTTTTTTTCTGTAAAGGCGGTTGTGAAGCTCTCTTAAATGTTTCTGAAGCCTTTCCAGCTCTTCTTTGTATTCCTGCTCTTCCATCCATTTATCCAAATCTATTTCAGATAATTTTGGCATCTTTACAAGGGGAAATACATTTTGCAGAAGAGGCACCGCCAAACTCTGGTTTTGCAGGGCGATTTCAATTCCCTGTGTTATCGTTTCCAGCATCTGAAGTTCTGTCCATTTCTTTGATCTGGAATCAATCACATACCAGGGCGCGGAGGGAGCGTTGGTATCCTCCATATATTTTCCATATATTTCCTCACATTTTTTGTAATGCTTATTCTGCCATATATCATTTTCACTGATCCGCCATTTGGTATCGATGTCCTCCATAAGCTCGTTGATTCGTTTTTTTTGCTCCTTTTCGCTGATGTGGAAAAAGAATTTCATCACCAGATACCCGTTGTCCGTAAGCTGACGCTCAAATCTTCTGATACTGCATATCCGCTGTTCATAAAGACTCTGCTCAATTTTTTCGTGAAGACACATTCCGGTTACTTCTTCCATCCATCCGGAATCCAGAAACATAAATTTGCCTGCCTCCGGCAGCTTTGTAAAATATCTGCAAAGGAAAGGCTTTCGTTTTTCTTCCTCAGTAGGTTGATCCATGGTTGCCACCTTAAAAAATCTGGGATCAATGTTCTGTATAATCTGTCCGATAGCGCTGCCTTTTCCCGCGGTGCCCCATCCTTCCACAAGAACCAGCACAGGTATCTTCTTTTCCTTAATCTTCATCTGAAGGCCGGCCAGTTTTTCTCTTGCAGACTTTAATCTTATCTTTAACTCTTCTTCCTCAGGTTTTTGCGCAAAAACAATATTTTTCAGCATAGCATCCTCCATTCCGTAGCGTTTTACGCGACAGGGTCATCACTTTTATTAATTATAGTATACAATATTTCCATCCAAATACAATGAAGCCAGAGCATTTCATGCTTTGTTTTCTGCCTCTTATGCGCAAATTCAGGACAGAATCCATGTTTTATGTTATATTTTCAATATCAAAACAACTGATGGAAAAGGAGGGGGTTCAGATGAAAATTGAGGTGGAATTATCTGCCGCTGTCACGGAACCTTATGTGGTAATTCATACCAGTGAAATCACAGAGGATATCAAAAAATTAAGTGCCTATATTCAGAACCTTGAAAAGGTAATCGCTGTATATGATGAAGAAAACATTATTATACTGAAACCTGAAGAAATCTATATGATTGTTTCAAATGGCAGATCCGTGGATATATTCTGCGCTGAAAAACAGTATATTTCAAAAAAATGTCTCTATGAATTTGAAAATATCCTGCGCAGCGGTTTTATGCGTATCTCCAAAACTACCATTGTCAACTTAAAGCAGATTGCACGAATCGAGCCTTCCTTCAGCGGCATGCTGATCGTCCTTAAAAATGGCAAACGTGATTACATCTCAAGAAAATATTTACCGGAATTTAAAAGATACCTGGGACTATGACAGACAAAAAAACTTAACAAATATTTTAAAAGGAGGAAATATGAAATTATTAAAAATGATATTAAACGGAATTGCATGGGGATGCACCATATCTACATTTATTGCAATAATTGGTGCTGCTGTAGCAGGAGATTCCTTCCTGGCTATTACAGCAAATGATTTTATAAGCCAGGCAGTGGGGTCCATGATCGTAGGAATTGGGTTTACCGTCCCATCACTTATTTACGACAGTAAAAAATTAAGCATGAGAGTGAAAACCTTTATCCACATGGCAATCGGATTTTTTATTTACTTTATCACAGCACTCCATTTAAACTGGATCCCCGTGGAATTTGGACTGGGAATGATTGCAGTATCTGTTTTGATTGCCACCTCTTTCGCTTTTGGCATCTGGCTTCTATTCTACTTATACAACAGGAAAGAGGCTAAAAAGCTAAACCAAAAACTGGAATCCATGAAGTAAAACCAGGCCGGACTTACTGTCCGGCCCTTTCTTTTTCAAACTGGATCAAATCCTTTATAACCTCTCCTGCAAGGATCAGCCCTGCTGCCGGCGGCACAAAGGCATTGCTGCCCGGCACCTTAACGCGCTGTGTGA
>USJG01000211.1 GCA_900554925.1 uncultured Lachnospiraceae bacterium | reverse complement strand
TTAAGGAAAGTATCAGATTCAGTGTGGCAACAAAAAAGAACAGTTTATACAAAAGATAAACTGCTCTGAATGTGATTCTTTCCAATTGTACCCAGTCGCGGAACGTTAGCCACAGACTATATGGGGATAGTATCCTTCTCAGGAAGCTTAAAACAGAGAATTAGGGTGGTCTGTAATGACAAAAAAGGCTATTTTTTGCCTTGTTTCCTGTTTTTGGGCATGCTTCGCAGACCTTCCATGGGGAGGTCTCAAAAAAACTATGATAAGGCAGTCTGTCAGGAAGGAGGGACATGGCACCTTCCAAGCTGTTTCATAGCAGGATGCCCACATTTGGGACAAAGGCAGATGTCAAAGTTCCAGACAGCCTTTAAAAGTTCTGCCATGGACATTCCTGCATAGCGCTGCTTAAAACGCCGGCTGTTCTGAAGCTTAAAGATAACTTTCAGATTCTGTGTCTTCATCCGATTATTCAGAAAACCATAATAGCGTATTTTCTGAAAACCGGAGGGAAGCACATGCATCAGGTAGCGACGGATAAATTCTGTATGATCCAGTGTGATCTGGCGTTTAGGTTCTCCCGGCTTCTTACCTCTGGCTGAGAAAGTAACCTCATCTTCTGTGACAGCAAGAATCCTGTTGTTTGAAATGGCTATCTTATGCGTATAACGTCCGAGGTATTCAATGGCATTGCCAAAGCCGTTAAAGGTTTCCTTGATGTATGGACACCAGTCCTTTTCATAAAGATTGTTCTTCAACTTTTTCCATTGATCAGGATCATGCAGATTTTTGCAGGAAGAGGAAAAGGTAAGGGAACCTTTTTCATAAAGTGAAGAAAGTCCGTCCATATACTTTCCTTTGAACTTGTCACGAAGAACATTCACGGGAATGAAAAAATTACTCTTGGATTTTCGAATTTTCCTGTCCTTTGTAAGACCAGCGCCGGAGATGATACAGTGCATGTGTACATGGTAGTCAATTTCCTGATTCCATGTGTGAAGAACCTGAATAATCCCAGGTGTTGCGCCGAGCCACTTTTGATTTTTGGATAATTCCAGAAGAGTTCCGGCACAGCATCTGTGGAGAAGTCCGTACAGAAGCTTCTGGTTACAGTAAATGAGAGGATTCAATTCATGAGGAAGAGTAAATACCACATGGAAATAAGGCGAGTCAATGACCTCAGCCCTGCGCTTATCCACCCAGATTTCCTTTTGCACAGCCTGACAGTTGGGGCAGTTACGGTTGCGGCAGGAATTATTGTGAAATTCAACATGACCGCATTCTGAACACCGGCTTAGATTGACTCCGAGTTTACCGGATTTGCAGTTTAAGATAGCTCGAGCAGCATTCTTTTGGACAGCAGAATGGAAAAATCCATTGGTACAGTAATCCTCGTAAGAAAGTTCCCATATTTTGCGGATTTTCAATTCACACATGCAGTATTCCTCCCATCCGGTCAAAAGGGCTGGAGACGTTTCTGGCATTATAGGAGGCAAGGTGGATATAGATGAGTGTAGAATGCAGGGATTTATGGCCCATTAAATGTTTGATGGTGAGCAGGTCTGTCCCATTCTCATAAAGGTGTGTGCCAAAAGCATGTCGGAAGGAATGGCAGGTTAACCTGTGTTCCCATCCCAGTTCTGCTTCATGCCGGGCCATCCACTGCATAACATTAAATGTACAGCATGGTTTATTTTTATCTCTTTGTGCAGGAAAGAGCCAATCGGTAGGTTTGTCGAAAGCGAACCAGTACTCCGTCAGGATGTCCAAAGCGTTCGGGGACAAAATGGCATAGCGATCGGAGCGGTTCTTACTGTGTCTGATATGGATCCGCATATTTTTACGTTCAATATCAGAGTATTTAAGGGAACAAACTTCCCCTACCCGAAGTCCGGAAGCATACAGAAGAGAGATCATTGCCTTCTGTTTTAAATCAGAAATGGAAGATATAAATTCAACAGCTTCTTCGTGAGAAGGTACAAAAGGAAGATAGGTATCAAATTTACGCATAGGCAGCTGTGTATCATCCCATGGCTTATGGAGGACATACATGGTAAAGAATCGGAGTTGTGAAATGGCATGGTTAACAGTCCTGTCAGAAAGATTCCGTTCTTTCTGAAGCCAACGGATGTAATCCCGAAGGTCAGCCCATGAAACATCTTCCGGTTGCCGGTGCAGAATGTTGGAAAGATAATCAAGATAGGAACGGATATAAGTACAATAAGATTTAAGTGTATGGTCAGAAAGACCACGAAGGGAGATCATCTCCCTGTAAGTATTAAAATATTTGTCCATAAAGAACCTCCTGAAAATGAATGATTGAATAAAACGGAAAACAATCACAGACGGAGGCGGACGATAAAAATTTTCAGATATGTAGTTGTTGAGTTTAAAAATCCATGATAACATAAGCATAGCAGTTGGCGGTTTATGAAGTTGTTTGGTGTGGTAACTTAACAATACAACATAAATACAAAAACTGCTATTTTTTTATAAAAAAAGTGGTGATTTTACGTACCTTTAGCTAGCCGTCGCGCCAGCGACTTGGTACAATAAAACTAAGATTTATTTATGAGGAGGTACTTTCATATGCCATATTTAATTTCCGGCTATGGTCCCGATGACCATTCCAATATTACTCTATACGATTTCCAGGATGTACCGCTTTGGTCTTCATCCATTCCAAATCCCTCTTTTCTTTGTCAGGCGGGAAATCTTCTCTTTGCAGTAGGAGAATTCGAGGATTATTGTACAGTTACTTCTTTTTTACAGGATTCTTCATCCTCTCATCCTTCCTGGAAGAAAATTGATACGATCCGCCTGAAAGGAACTTGCCTTTGCCATCTCCACGCTATGGAGAAAGAACATTTCCTGGCAGGATCCTGTTGGGGTGACGGAACCTTTTTCACCCTGTCCTACGATGAAAC
>USJG01000210.1 GCA_900554925.1 uncultured Lachnospiraceae bacterium | reverse complement strand
TGCAAGAGTCTATCGCCCGGAATGTATTGAAACCACAGCCCTTGGAGCAGCATATCTGGCGGGGCTTGCCACTGGTTATTGGAAGAATAAGGATGAAATTTGCGAAAACTGGCAGATTGGAAGAAAATTTGTGCATGAGATGAGCGAAAAACACAGGCAGACGCTTTTAAAAGGATGGAAAAAAGCTGTAAAGTGCGCGCTTGTCTGGGCAGAGGATTAAATATACAGATTGAATAAGGATGGGCATAAATATGACAACAAAAGAAATTCCGCAGGGACAGGTATTATTTGAAAGTGGGCAGAAGTTAGATGCATTGTATCTGATTGCCAGAGGAACGGTAAGCGCCTTACATCCAGGGGGCAGGCACATACTGCACAGCGGTGATGTGATCGGACTTTGCGAACTGGACGGCGATGAGGCTTATATGGAGTATAGGGTAGAAGAAAAGGTTTCCGCCATAGTATATCCTTACAAAAACGGAATGCTTTCACAGTTGTTTGAGATGAACAGCGATACAATGCGTTATTTCCGGTCCTCAGCCTTCAGACAATTAAATGCAGTAATGGGACAGTATAAGCTTCTTAAGGTGGAGAGTATAAGCCTTTATGACTATGTTTCAAGCAGTTATGAGGATTATGTGAAGATGTGTGAAGGGTATCACACCTCGCCGGGACAGCCAGCAGGATTTGAAGAGCTTGTAAGCTTGTCCATGGAGGAGGACATACCTTCATGGCTTGGCGGGTATTATTCCACTTTAGAGCAGATGCTGGCTGTGTGGGACAGCAATAAGACAGATAGCGATTTTGTATGCGGCTTTCTCACAAGGACCAGTCAGGATATACATAATCTTGTGCTGCTTTGCAGTCAGATGCAGGAATATAAAAAGGATATCTGTAAAATCCTCATGAATGAGAATGGACTGGATCTGTTGGAATTGTTGATGGCCCTTTACGCCAAAGGAGCAGGCAAAGACGGGCTGGAGGACAGCAGAGTTGTGACTCTTCGCAGAAATGTGAATGATATACTGATGCAGTTGGAAAATCAGGACCTGGGAAAAGAGGAATTTTTCAGAAAGAGAAAAGCACTTATTGAAAAACAGTTTCAGGAAATTCAAAATCGGTGCGCACAGGCGCAGCCCGAAGGCGGTGATGAGGCAGATGCACTTTTAAATGAGGAGTTATCGGGCTCTCTTGATAAAATTCTTTCTTATGCAGAATGCGGTCAGGAGCTGGAGGCTTCTTTTAGAAAAAATATAGAAAAATATAAGCAGACTGTTAATAAAAATGGAACAGAAGATGATATAAGGCTGCTTCGTCAGCATATCACCAGGGAATTTTATCAGGTTTACACTGCCGCTTTTATGAAAAGCCTTAAAGATACACAGGTTCCCACAGTGGTCAAAATGCTTTTTGATTTCGGATATGTGGATGAAGAACTGGCAGGGATCAAAAATGCTCAATACATGTATCAACTGGCAAATCAGCTTCCCACATCGCCGGAGGAAGGAGTTTATTCTTTTTATGAATGGCTGATGGCTGTTTATGAAGGAAAAAAGGAGCCCAGCAGAAACGAATTTGATCTGGATTATACAGCATATCTTCATGAAGAAAAGCGGATGGGGAGAATTTCCCAGGAGCAGGAGAGCAAACTTCTTCATGACAATTCATCTAAGGTAATGTATGAGCTTCAGAATGTATTTCCGCTGGTAAACAAAATGAGCTTTGGACGGATCAGCACTTTTTGTCCGGTATTTTCCGAACATAATGTGATGAAGGATCTGGAAAGTACACTGGTAACTAAGGATAAGCTTTTACAGATCATCAACAGCATAAGAAGTAAAGATTATGGCGCTTACTACAGAGAAACACTTTTTACAAAGCCGGAGCAGGGAGTGAACAAGGAATTTATCAATGTAGAAGTACTTCCTGACTTTATCCTTACGCCCAACATGGGAACCAGAGGCGTTATGTGGCAGGAAATCGAAGGCAAGCGCAGAACTACACCTGCAAGAATGCTGACCTCTATTTTCCAGATGGAGGACCTTTCGCTGATTATGATAAGGCTTACAGGAGAATTTCGCTGGGAGATGTGCAAGAGGATGCAGGGAGCCAGATGGAATGATGTGGCAGAACGTTCTCTTACCAGTGAATATTTTGATTATATACAGTTTTACCGTAAAAATCAGGATCTGTCCTCCGAAGCAAAGGATAAGATCAGGACGGATATGGGACGTGCAAAGAACAGCTTTAAGGAAATGTTTATTATGGATTATACCATGTGGATCCTGTATGAAAGCAATGGCGCTCCCAGATTAAATAAAGTAGCCAGAGGTATTTTATTTACCTATTGTGCTTTTTCTGCTGACATCCGCGAGAAACTAAAGGCAAACCCCATGTATCGGGATATTGTTGAGCGATATGATGTGCACATGGGACAGAAGCGCCACAGAATGGACAACCTGTGTCAGAAGCTTACTGTTCTGGGAAAAGGAATACCGGAAGAGCTTTTGCGGGAAAAAGAATTTCTTTATAAGTAGATTTGTGAAAGGAAAATATTACAATGATCAACGAACAGTATAAAAAAATGCTGGAGGGAAAATCTGTCATAAGGCAGTTGTCTGAAGCGGCAGCCGCAAGAGGAGGGGAAATCGGCTACGAAAATGTATTTGATTACAGCCTTGGGAATCCGTCGGTTCCGGTTCCGGAAAAGTTTACGGAGGTCATGATCGATCTTTTAAAGAACAGAAGCTCTGTGGAGCTTCACGGATACAGTCCCAGTCTTGGCATTGCGTCTGTTAAGGATAAAATTGCCAGTTCTTTAAATAAAAGATTTGGGATGAATTATACAGGAAATCACATTTTCCCTACCACAGGCGCCGCCGGCGCAGTAGCTCACGCAGTGCGCTGTGTGACCAAACCGGGAGATGAAGTGCTGGCCTTTGCGCCATACTTTCCAGAATACAATTTATATGTAAATATGAC
>USJG01000209.1 GCA_900554925.1 uncultured Lachnospiraceae bacterium | reverse complement strand
CTTTTAAAACAGACTTATCAGCTTTTTGAGGCAGCCGGACATATCAGGGAGCTTACAGATGCTGTGCGGGATGTTGCCGATCGTCTGCCTTTTTATATGAAAGGATATGCTGCCATGTATCACCAGATCAAGCTCTCTGCCAATGAAATGGAAAGGCTTGAAAGAAAATTGCAGAAGGTATGCCAATTTCAGGAAAGCGTGGCACGCAGCTATGAAAAATGGGAGAAAAAAAACCTGTGATGTAAGAAGAAAATACTGCGGCAGGAATGGATTTGATTTTTCGGGGAAAGTCGGATAAGATAGGTGCATGGACAGCAAAGAAGGAGGCAGCCATGAAAGAAAATATATTCGATTCCCTTTTGATAGAAATGAGACATATAGACGGAAAGAAACCTGACACTGCATTTACTCTGTACGGAGAGCGCTTCAGGACGCCTGTAATGACGGCTGCTTTATCCCATTTAGATGAGGTATGCCCCAATGGAATGACAGAACTGGCAAGGGGAGCTGCCATGGCCGGTGCGGTAAGCTGGATTGACATGGGAGAAAAAGAAGAGCTTTTGAAGATTGCCGGGACAGGAGCAAAGTTTATTGAGATCATAAAGCCTTTTGCAGACAATGACTTGATATTGGAGAGGATTTCCCATGCGGAAAAGTGCGGCGCGCTTGCTGTGGGTCTGGACATAGCTTATGCTTTTGACGAAAGCGGAGAGTATGCGCAAGTGCGGGGATATGATATGAAGCCGAAAAGCAGGGAGGAAATCCGGAAGTTTGCAGCCTCAACATCACTTCCTTTTATTGTAAAGGGGGTGCTGGGAGCAAGAGATGCCTATAAAGCCCTGGAAGCAGGCGCTTTGGGGATCATGGTATCCCATCATCCTGGAAGCATGGATTATGCCCTGCCGCCGCTTGTGATACTGCCGGAAATACTGAAAGTCATAAATGGACAGATTCCGGTTTTTGTAGATTGTGGAATCACAAGTGGAGTAGATGCCTTTAAAGCCCTTGCCCTTGGGGCTTCGGCAGTGTGTGCAGGCAGCGTACTTCTGCCCTCTTTAAAAGAAGCAGGTGCACAGGGAGTTGCCATGGCCCTGTCACAGATGAATGATGAATTAAAAGGAGTCATGGCCAGAACAGGCTGTTATGATTTAAAGCACATGGATCAAACAGTCCTCCATAAAATTTAAATGGTCATAATATCGAGAGCATTTTCGGTGGGATTGGCCCTAATTCGTTTTTTGTATTCTCTTGGTGGACATTTCATGTACTGCTTAAATACTTTGTTAAAATAACTCACATTGTTAAAGCCCACGCTGAATGCCAGATCAGATATGGAGCCTGCAACGGGATCGTGGCTTTGGATCATGTTGACGGCCTTAAAAATCCTGTACTTCATCAGGTATTCAATGGGAGTCAGCTGCAGCGCCCGCTTAAAACAGCGGCAGCATTCACTTTTGCTGATGTGTATGGAGTTTGCCAGATCTGCCAGAGAAATATGCTCGGAGTAATGATCTTCAATATACAAAATGGCATCTTTGACTCTGGTTTCGTCCAAAGATAAACCGTTTTGCCTGCTGCTGGTTAAATTAAGAGGAATTACCTGTTCAAGCAGTTGCACCCAGAACTGGCACAGGTATGATTTTGTAATCAATTCAAATCCGTATTTTTTGGTCGTATTGACAGCGATAACAGAGTTGATGGTATCCATCAGCCTTTCGGCGGCCGGATCCTGTTCATCAAGGAGCATAACGCGAAAAGACGGAGAGCTTAATACAGGGGTTAAAAACTTGGCGGACATAACAGTATTTCCATATCCAAACAAAAAAGAAGGATGAAAAATTATGGAGTACAGGCTGCAGTTCGCCTTTGAGTCCACAGGCTGAAGGCTGTGCATGACATTTTGATTGATCAGGATTCCCTGGCCGGCTTTTAGTCTGATCTTCCTGTCATCGGTAAAAAGGTCGGCTTCGCCCTGGTTGATGATCATTACCTCCACTTCAGGATGCCAGTGCCAGCGGATCCGCTGCATATACATTTTGGACAGCTCAATATAGTAAACATGAACAGGATAGCCTATTTCATTGCCCTCCGCGGTTCTGTCGGCGTAAAAATTCACATCTGGATTTTCCGGTGCATACATAGGCATTCTCCTTATCTTTAGTCTGATCAAAAAATTACTTATTACATTTTAGATGAAATTTCCTAAATATTCAACGATTTTGCAATTAACAAATTTAATGTTTCCGGCATATTCTGAAAATAACACAGTGTCAGCCTGGAGCATGCAAAATGGCAAATCAAAAACTGGAAACACTTTTAAATCTTGCGCTGGAAATAGAGGAACGGCAAAGACAAAAGTCTGATCAGCTGGGAGTTGGTTTTTCAGAGGAAAGTAATACATGGGAGCTGATCGTTAAATATAATGGTGATATTAACCGGCTTCAAAGCAGCGTTATACGTGTGGAAGAATTAATAGCAGGATATGCTATCGTAACAATACCGGAAAGTCTGATCGATACCTTTACCCAGCTGGATGAAGTGGAGTACGTGGAAAAGCCCAAAAGGCTTTATGCTTCCACCTTTATGGGAAAGCAATCCTCCTGTATTTTTCCGGTTACTGTGCGGGATCCTTACCTGACGGGAAGAGGAGTACTAATTGCAGTGATTGATTCCGGAATTGATTATCAGAGCCCTGAATTTATGGATGAACAGGGCAATACCCGGATTCAGTTCCTTTGGGATCAAACATTGACGCCGGAAGGAGTAAACAGTCTTTTGCCGGAAGATAATATGGAGTTTGCAGACGCAGCAGCTCCTCCGGAAGGCTTTTATACAGGAGTGGAGTTTTCAAAATACCGGATTGACGCTGCACTTAAAAGCCGCGTTCCCACCCGGATCGTTCCCAGCTTTGACACCTCAGGACATGGAACAGCGGTTGCGGCAATCGCGGCAGCAGGGGGAAGACTTGTGGGCGGACAATATATGGG
>USJG01000208.1 GCA_900554925.1 uncultured Lachnospiraceae bacterium | reverse complement strand
GCTTTGCAGCAGCCCTTTTTGCGCGCAAAAATAAATTCTTAAGATTTCGGGAAGATACTTGACTATATTATATATATATGATATATACAATATATAAACACTTGCAAGTGAAAAATAAGAGGTGAAGAATGAATATTATTATAAGCAATTCCAGTGATAAGCCAATCTACGAGCAGATTACTGCGCAGATTAAATCCATGGTGATGACAGGACAGTTAAAGGAGGGCGACCTTCTTCCTTCCATGCGTACTCTTGCAAAGGAGCTGCGTATCAGTGTTATTACTACGAAACGCGCCTATGAAGATTTGGAGAGGGATGGTTTTATTGTTACCATGGTAGGGAAAGGAAGCTTTATTAAAGCAGCCGATACCGCACTGGTAAGGGAAGAGAAATTAAAGCAGATAGAGGAATTATTATCCAGGGCGGTTTCCTGTGCGCAGCAAAGCGGCATTGAACGCAGGGAACTGGAAGAAATTTTGGAAATATTGTACCAGGAAAACTGAAAGGAAGCTTGAAATGGAAAATGCAATAACAGTAAAAAATCTGACAAAGGAATATGAAGGATTTAAATTAAATAACATTAGTTTTCAAATACCCGAAGGAGTGATAGTGGGATTTGTGGGAGAAAACGGAGCAGGGAAAAGTACTACGATCAAAGCAATGTTGGGCTTAATGCCCGTAGAGGCAGGTAAGATAGAACTTTTGGGCCATGAAATGAAGCCGGGAGATAGTGAAACTGCTTTTAAGGAGCAGATAGGTGTGGTATTTGACGAATGCAATTTCCCGGCAAATTTAACAGTGAAACAAATTCAGAAGGTAATGCGGTTAATTTACCATACTTGGAATGATAGTAAATTTGAGGATTATCTGAATAAATTTAAGCTGCTGAAAGACAAGAAGGTCAAAGAATTGTCCAGGGGAATGAAGATGAAGTTATCCATAGCAGCAGCTCTTTCCCATGACAGCAGGCTTTTGATACTGGACGAGGGTACCAGCGGCCTTGATCCGGTAATAAGAGATGAAATACTTGATATTTTCAGGGAATTTGTGGAGGATGAAGAGCATACGGTATTTCTTTCATCACACATAACATCTGATATTGAGAAAATTGCGGATTATGTAATGATGATCCATAAGGGAGAATTATTATTTCAGGAAAGCAAAGATGAATTACTATATCATTACGGGATCGTAAAGGGAACAAAAGAACAAATCGATTTGATTCCAGAGGAATTAGTTGTGGGAATAGAGGAAAGTGCTTTCGGGTGCAGTGTCCTGATAAAGGATAAGGAAAGACTGCTTAACAGCAATTTTATGGAAAAGGCCAGGGCTGTCAGCGGGAACATACCTGCAATAGACAGGGCAAGTCTTGAAGACATTCTTTTATATATAGTAAAAGCAAAGGAGAAACAGTGAAATGAAAGGTCTTATTTTAAAAGATTTATACGCAATAAAGAGCTTTAGTAAGCAATATGGGATGGTGTTGGCATTTATGCTGATCTGGTCTGTTTTTATGAAAGACTCATCTTTTATTTATGTTTTTTCAATCATGATGGGTGCAATGGTAATATTCAGTGTAATAAGTTTAGATGAGGCAGTTTCTTTTAATGGTTTTGCGCTTACCATGCCTGTCAGTATAAAAACACTGATCAAGGAAAAATATCTGTTGTTCATCATAACTATAAGTATAGGTACTGTATTTTCCCTGTTTGTGAATTTCATTATGATTTTATTGCCTCTTCAGTCATTTGAAGGCTTTCACTTAAGAGAAATAATGCCGGTGCTGTCCCTGTTTGTTGTGGGGATTTCCGCTGCATTTCCCATTATTTTGAAAAAAGGTGTGGAAAAAGGCAGATATGTATATATAGCCGCTATGCTGGGCATAGGTGCAGTCATATATATCGGAGCAAAAATCTGCATTAACTATGAAATATCTCTTGATGCAATGGAAAATATGCCAGGCATTTTGTATGGTGGAATTTTTGCAGTGATATGTATTGGATCACTGGCGATTTCCTATCTGGTATCTGTAAAATTAACAAAAAACAAGCAATGGCAATAAAAGATTACCATTGGCAGAAATGTAAAAACTTGTTATAGTAATAAATAGCGAAATACTGGAAAAGAGGGATAAGCTTGGAGAATACATGGATCATATTTGCCTTTGGATCTGCCCTGTTTGCGGGAATCACTTCCATTCTTGCAAAATGTGGAATTAAAAAGACAGATTCTTATCTTGCCACTGCCATAAGGACAGGAGTAGTTCTGATATTTTCATGGATCATGGTTCTGGCAGCGGGCTCTTTGGGAACCATTTCCCAAATTTCCTTTAGAACGCTGTTGTTTTTGATTTTATCAGGAATCGCAACAGGAGCTTCCTGGATCTGCTATTTTAGAGCTTTGCAGTTAGGTGATATTAATAAAGTGGTGCCTGTAGATAAATCAAGTACGGTGCTTACCATGCTTTTGGCTGCGCTTTTTTTGAGAGAACGGTTTTCAGCAGTGAAAGGAGCAGGGATGCTCCTGATTGGTGCGGGAACGTATCTGATGATTGAAAAGAAAGCCGGGGATAGTGAAAAGAAAAATCATGAAGGGAAATCCGGGTATTCATGGCTTGTTTTTGCCGGGCTTTCTGCTTTGTTTGCCAGTCTTACTTCTATTTTAGGCAAGGTAGGAATTGCAGATGTGGAGTCTAATCTGGGAACTGCGTTAAGAACAATTGTTGTTCTTTTAATGGCGTGGCTGGTAGCGTTTTTTACAGGAAGCACCAAAGCTATCAGGAAGATCGATAAGAAAGAACTGGTATTTATCTGCCTTTCCGGAGTGGCTACAGGGGCGTCGTGGTTATGCTATTACAGAGCATTGCAGGAGGGGCCGGCCAGTGTGGTGGTTCCTGTTGATAAGCTCAGTATACTGGTGACAGTAGCCTTTTCTTATATTGTATTTAAGGAAAAGCTTACCCTGAAATCAGGAATCGGACTTGCTCTGATCGTTATAGGAACACTTGTTATGT
>USJG01000207.1 GCA_900554925.1 uncultured Lachnospiraceae bacterium | reverse complement strand
GAAAAAAGCTATGCACCGCCCCAGCCTGTGCCTGAGCTGCCGGCAGAATGTGATATTTTTGAGAGGATCAGAAAACAGGATGTGCTTTTGTTTCATCCTTATGAAACCTTCAGTCCGGTGGTGGAATTTATCAGACAGGCGGCAAGGGATAAGGATGTACTTGCAATCAAGCAGACCCTTTACCGGGTCAGCGGAAATTCACCCATCATTGCAGCTCTTGCCCAGGCAGCCGAAAATGGAAAGCAGGTTTCCGTTTTGGTGGAATTAAAGGCAAGATTTGATGAGGAAAACAATATCGTATGGGCGAAAATGCTGGAAAAGGCAGGATGTCATGTTATTTATGGACTGGTAGGCTTAAAGACACATAGCAAGATTACGCTTGTTGTCCGGAGAGAGGATGATGGAATCAGAAGATATGTACATCTTGGAACCGGAAATTATAATGACGCCACTGCCAAGCTTTATACAGATATTGGACTTCTTACCTGCTCCCCTTCTATTGGGGAGGATGCCACAGCGGTGTTTAATATGCTTTCCGGCTATTCAGAGCCTTTAAGCTGGAATAAGCTTTCTCTTGCTCCTTTATGGCTGAAGGACAAATTTTTATTTTTAATTAACAGAGAAAGGGAAAACGCGCTGGCAGGAAGGAGCGGGCATATTATTGCAAAGGTTAACAGCCTGTGCGATAAGGATGTGATCAAAGCCTTATATGATGCTGGTGCCGCAGGAGTAAAGATAGAGCTGATTGTCAGAGGAATCTGCTGTTTAAAGACAGGACTGCCGGGAATTGGGAATAATATTACAGTGCGTTCTATTGTAGGAAATTTTCTGGAGCACAGTCGTATTTTTTATTTTGAAAATGACGGAAAGCCAGAATTTTATTGTGCCAGTGCCGACTGGATGCCAAGAAATCTGGAGCGGCGTGTGGAAATTATGTTCCCTATCGACAGGCCGGAATTGCAGAAAAAGCTGATGAATATACTCAGTATGCAGCTTAAGGACACTGTGAAAGCACATATTCTGACAGATCAGGGAACTTACGAAAAAGTTGATAAGAGAGGAAAGGGAACCTTTAATTCCCAACTGGAATTTTGCAATATGGCGGTAAAGGCGGCCAAAATGCAGGAGCAACTGGGAAATAACAGAGTATTTATCCCGGAAACGCATCATGAATAAAATTGTATTGGCTTCCGCCTCCCCAAGGAGGCGGGAGCTGCTTCGTCAGATCGGTTTGGAATTTGAAGTCATACCAAGCAATATAGAGGAAAAATCAAAAAGTCTTATTCCCTCCCAGATGGTTATGGAGCTTTCAGAAGGCAAAGCTATGGATATTTATGAAAAGCTGCCTGAGGAAACCAAAGCTTCCGTATGGGTGGTGGGGGCAGATACCATAGTCGCCTTTGAAGATCAGATTATGGGGAAACCTGAAAACCGTAAGTGCGCAGTAGAAATGCTTTCCCGTCTGCAGGGCAATACCCATCAGGTTTATACAGGAGTGACACTGATAGGAAAAAGCGAAAAAGAGAATAAGCCTTTCAAAGTATCTTTTTATGAAAAGACGGACGTTACCATGTATCCCATGAGCAGGGAAGAGATTGCTGCTTATGTAGATACCGGAGAGCCCATGGATAAAGCAGGCGCCTACGGCATCCAGGGCAGATGTGCCGCGTTTATAAAGGAAATCAGAGGGGATTACAACAATGTGGTGGGACTGCCTGTAGGCAGATTGTATCAGGAAATGAAGAAATGTTTAAGTGAGGAATAGAGGATAAAATGATAAAGCTAATTGCGTCTGATGTGGATGGAACATTGATCAAAGATTCAACTCCTGATCTGTATCCGGAGATGGTGAGAACAATTAAGAAGCTGAAGGAGCGTGGAATTTTATTTTGTGCTGCCAGCGGCAGACAGTTTCAAAGCCTCCGGAACGTTTTCAGGGATGTAGCGGATGATATTGCTTATATTGCAGAGAATGGGGCACATATCCATTACCAGGGAAAGGATATTGCCGTTACACCCATGAAGCGTGAGTATGTGGAGGGCATTGTGGAGATGATACGCCCATATTATGGGGAATGTGAAATAGTTGCAGATGCTGCAAGCGGCGGCTTCATTGAAAGTAAAAATCAGGAGTTTATCGATCTGCTCACTTTTGGCTATCGAAATATATATAAGCCTGTGGAGGATGTGCTTAAACAGGATGCGGAGATCATCAAGATTGCAGTTTACCGAAAGGAAAGTATACGTGACTTAAGTGAGCGTGTTTTTATGCCCGCCTGGTCCTCTAAAGTAAAGGTTTGCATATCAGGAGAAGAATGGGCAGATTTTATGGATTTGTCTGTCGACAAAGGGAATGCTCTTAAAACGCTGGAAAGTTACCTGGGCATCAAAAAAGAAGAAACTATGGCGTTTGGAGATAATAATAATGATATAGGGATGATGCTGGCAGCAGGAAGCAGCTATGCAGTTGATACTGCGGTAGATGAGGTAAAGAAAGCAGCCGGCAACGTCTGTCCCGGATGGCGGGAAAAGGGCGTTTATCAAATAATTCATGCAAAAATTTTCTCAGGTATTGACTGAATGCTATAGGCAACGCATAATAATAGTACCAGTTAATAGTTGTCATGGGAGGAACAAAATATGCATGAGTTTGATGATGCGGTATTGCAGTGTTTTTTAGACAATCAGGGACAATTATTCCCAGAGGAGGATGTGGCTTCTAATCTGGAGGAAGCTGAGGCTTTTTTGGAGGAATGCCTTGCAGTAGTGGTAAACTCTCTGGATGAGGTATGGGAGTTTTTTGAGGAGGAAGGCCTGGATGTGGAAGGCATGGACAGAGAGGAAATCCTTGAAGCGGATGAGGTATTTGACGTGGGAGATGGAAGGTATCTGATCGTTGAGGGGTAAAAGGATGTTTTAAAACCTTCGAAGCAGTATTTGGGATTGCTGTTTCGGAGGTTTTTTTGTATAACAGGATTCGGGTGTCAAAAGGTGCTTTTAGAAAGTGATCTTGTCAGATTGCACAAAAGGAATTGCATGCTGTCAGTTTCGGAAAATGGATTTTCTAAATGTTCTTAAGGAAGTCTGTCTACCTGGACGCAA
>USJG01000206.1 GCA_900554925.1 uncultured Lachnospiraceae bacterium | reverse complement strand
GCCCCGGCTTCATGCCAAAGGCAGAGGGCTTACAACCGGAAATATTTCTCAGAAAGTCAACCGTGAAGATAAAGCCATTCTTTCCTGGCAGGAGGCCTTCCTTTTAGCTTTTGCCCTTTCTGCAGATAATATTTCCGCCGGGCTGTGTACCGGAACGATCCCTTTACCTTTTATTATACTCCTGCTTTTGACAACTGCAATCCATTTCGTATCGATCAGGCTGGGACTGCTGACAGGACATTTTTTGTCGAACAAAGCCTCACACCGCTTCACCTGGCTGAGCGCCCTGGTTCTCATGCTCCTTGCCTTTTACCGGCTTTTTTAAATTTACAGACTCTGCTTTTATCTGCAATGCGTCAGAAAGCACTAAAAGCTCATGAACCAGAAGAGGCACGCCAGAAAGCGCTCCTAAGGTTACCCACTCCCACATGCTTAGTCTGCTGGTGCCAAAAAGAGAAACAAAATAAGGAACCTCTGTAACCAATGCCTGCAGCGCGATTCCTGCTGCCCATGAAAGAAGCATATAAGGATTTTCCAGATGATTCATTTTAAATATGGACTTATTAACATCCCGCATTCCTACCGCGTGCATAAGCTGGCTCATTCCCAGCACAGTAAAGGCATGGGTCTGGGCCTTAAACAAAACCGGTTCCAGCCTGAGTATTTTCTCCAGATTCTGTATGGTAACCGGCAGACCTTCCTTCAGCAATTCCCCATAAGGAACTGTCAAAAATGCCAGCAGGCTGATAATGCCTATCACTGCCCCATAACACAGGGTACACTGCAGACCTCCATGGGAGAATAAACCATCTGAGCTTTTTCTGGGCGGTTCCTTCATTAGCGCTGCCCCGTCATTTTTATCCATTCCCAGCGCCAATGCCGGCAGCGAGTCTGTGATCAGATTGATCCACAGGATATGACTGGCTTTGAGGGGGGTAGGGAAACCTGCTAAAACTGCCGCCAGCATGGTGATAATTTCCCCAAAGTTGGAGGAAAGCAGAAACAAAATTGTTTTGCGGATATTCTCGTAAATTCCCCTTCCTTCCTTCATTGCCTTTTCTATGGTGGCAAAATTGTCGTCCGTAAGTACCAGATCTGCAGCGCCCCTGGCCACATCTGTGCCTTCCCTGCCCATGGCAATTCCCACATCGGCAGCCTTTAAGGAGGGGGCGTCGTTGACACCGTCTCCCGTCATAGCCACGATTTTGCCTCTGGCTTTCAGCGCCTCTACAATGCGTACCTTATGCTCCGGTGAAACTCTTGCAAAAACATGAATATCCTCTACCCGATCTCTAAACTCCCGGTCGGTCATCCCATCGATTTGTGCCCCTGTCATGCACTCCTTCTTATCCCTGGCGATTCCCAGTTCCCTTGCAATTGCAAAAGCAGTATCCACATGATCTCCTGTGATCATGACCGTGTCCACATGAGCCCCCCTGAAACTTTCCACCGCACCCTTTGCTTCCTGCCTTGGCGGATCGATCATGCCCACCAGCCCTAAAAAGACCATATTTTTTTCGTCTTTCAAGTCCCCTTTTTGCTTCATGGCCACTGCCAGTACCCGAAAGGCCCTGCCAGCCATTTCCTCCACTGCTGCCCTGGCCTGCCCTTTCGCCCTGGCCGAAAAAGTCATTTCCCTGCCATGGATCCATACGCTCTGGCACCGGTCGATCATCTCGTCGGCAGCACCTTTAATATAAGCAATTTTTCCCGTTCCGTTTCTATGAACAGTGGTCATCCTTTTTCTCTCTGAATCAAATGCCCGCTCATCCACCCTTGGCAGTTTCTGCTCAAGCTTTTCCTTATGGATGCCATGCTCATATGCCATATCAAGAAGCGCCAGCTCTGTAGGGTCTCCTATTCTCTTTTCACCGATGGCGGCATCATTGCAAAGGGTACAGGCCTCCCAGAAAAGACTGTTGTCATAGTCTTTCAGCTCCTCCTCCTTTATCATGCGCCCATCTGCATAGCACTCTTTTACCTTCATTCTGTTCTGGGTAAGGGTTCCCGTTTTATCAGAACAGACTGTTCCCACCGCCCCCAGGGTTTCTACGGAAGAAAGCTTTCTTACAATCGTACCTACCTTTACCATGCGCGAGACGCTGAGTGCCAGCACGATCGTTACCACAGCAGCCAATCCTTCCGGTACCGCCGCCACTGCAAGAGAGATTGCCGTAAGCAGCATGTCCCCGATGTCTCTGTGCTGCAATACTGCTACAAGAAAAAGAAAGGCACACACTAAAACTGCCACCATACTAAGCAGCCTTCCTAAATCTGCCAGCCTTTTTTGCAGGGGAGTCATTTCATTGCTTTTGTCAATCAGTTCTGCAATTTTCCCTATTTCCGTAGACATCCCTGTGGCAGTCACAATTCCTTCTCCCCTGCCATAGGTTACTGTGGTGGACATAAAGGCCATATTCACCTTATCCCCGATGCCTGTTACATCTGCCTTAAGTTCTTCGGTGGTCTTGTCCACCGGAAGAGACTCTCCTGTAAGAGCAGATTCTTCAATCTTTAAGTTAACCGCCTTAAGCAGCCGCATATCCGCAGGCACCTGCCTGCCCGTTTCCAGAAAAACAATATCTCCCGGCACCAGATGTTCGCTTGGTATCTCATATTTTTTACCGTCGCGCATCACAAGAGCCCTGGGACTGGATAACTGCTGCAGCGCCTCAATAGCTTTGCGCGCCTTGTCCTCCTGCACCACACCCACCACTGAATTTAAGATGATCACTGCCGCTATGATCGCTGCATCCCCCGCTTCCTTAAGGAAAAGGGAAATCGCTATGGCCACCATTAAAATATAGATCAGAGGATCATTCAGCTGTTCCATAAACAGGGAAAGAATTCCCTTTTTCTTTTGTTCCTCCAGCCTGTTTGTCCCATATTTTTGAAGCCTCCCCGCTGCTTCTTTTTCTGATAGTCCTTTTTCACTATTACTTTCAAGCTGCCTTACTGCCTCTGTGGTGCTCTTAACTGCATACATAGTTCATCCCTCCTGCTCTTATGATTTTATATGCGTTCGCAGAAGGGAATATTCTAAAAAGAATCCTGCTTGCAGGATTCGGATGTCAAAAGGTGCTTGGTAAATTTGGAATCGTCAGATTTCATAAAAGAAATTGCTAAGCTGTCATTGCGGTGGAAAATGAGATTTTCTTAATGGCCTT
>USJG01000205.1 GCA_900554925.1 uncultured Lachnospiraceae bacterium | reverse complement strand
CTTACCGCCTGCCTGTGCCATATTTGGACGTCCGCCACCGCCGCCGCCAACCAAACCGGCAATTCCTTTAATCAGATTACCTGCATGGGCCCCACGCTTTTGCGCTTCGTCGGTAGCCATAGCCACCATATTTACTTTACCGTCCACATCAGAAATCAGTACGATCACACCTTCGCCAAGCTTTGCCTTTAACTGGTCTCCCAGATCCCGCAGACCGTTCATGTCAACACCTGCTACAGAAGCAGCCAGAAGCTTCACGCCCTTAACCTCTGTTACCTGATTTGACACATCCCCAAGGGCCTCCTTTGCTGCCTTGCTTTTTAAAGATTCGTTTTCACTTTGAAGGGCTTTTAATTCCGCCATCAAATGCTCTGCCTTCTCCAAAAGGGACGCCGGTGTTGTTTTCATGACTTTGGCCAGCCCATACATTTTTTCTTCCATCTGCTGATAATAAGCAGTTACATTTCTGCCAGTGATGGCTTCAATACGACGTATGCCGGCAGCTACGCCGGATTCGGAGAGAATCTTGAAAGAACCTATCTCTCCCGTGTGTCCTACATGGGTACCGCCACACAATTCCCTGGAGAAATCTCCAATCACAACAACCCGGACGCTCTCTCCATACTTTTCACCAAAGAGCGCCATTGCCCCTGTCTTTTTCGCCTCCTCAAGGCTCATCACTTTCGTTTCTACCGTCAAATCCTCGGCAATCTTATCATTGACGATCTCTTCCACCTTTCTGATCTCCTCGGCTGTCATTGCCTGTCCATGGCTAAAGTCAAAACGGGTTCTCTCACCATCCTGATATGAACCGGACTGCTCCACATGGTCTCCAAGCACCTCGCGGAGTGCCTGCTGTAAAAGGTGCGTTGCTGTGTGATTCTTACAGGTATTGCCGCGGTTTAATTCAGAAACGGAAAGAGATGCCTTCTCTCCTTTGGCAATGGTTCCTGACACCACTTTACCCATATGCCCGATTCTTCCTCCCGGCAATTTCACTGTATCCACAACCTCAAAGGTGCCCTTATCAGTACAGATTACGCCGAAATCACCCTTCTGGCCGCCCATAGTTGCATAAAAAGGCGTCTTAAAGGTAATTACGGTTCCTTCTTCTCCTTCCCCCAGGGTATCCTTCCATTCACTTCCGTTATTCATAGCCGCGATACTGCTGTCTGCTTTTAACGTATTGTAACCTGTAAATTCACTGATAATGGAAGCGTCCAGGCTCTCATATAAGCCTGCATCATCTGCTGTAAGCCTGGCTGAGAAATTCTGATTATCCCTTGCTTTCTGCTTCTGTTCTTCCATGGCCTTTAAAAAGCCTTCCTCATCCACTGTAAGCCCCTCTTCCCCAGCCATTTCTACGGTCAATTCAATGGGGAAGCCAAAAGTATCGTATAAATAGAAGGCAGATTTGCCGTCAATTTCACCTGCGCCGGCCTTCTTCTTCTGTTCAAGGATCTTGCGGAATTCCTTCATTCCATTTTCAACAGTACTTTCAAAACGATTGATTTCCTTCTTAAGCTCTGTAATCACAAATTCCTTATTCTCTTTCAAAAGAGGATAGCTTTGGGCATAAATATCATCAATATAAATTTCCGCAATCTTCAGCAGGTTTTCAACGCTCAGATTCAGCACCCGTCCGTGCCTTACCGCACGGCGGATCAAACGGCGAAGTACATATCCTGCTCCCGCATTGGAGGGCAGAAGCTTTGCCTCATCTCCGATCAGCATTACGCTGGTGCGGATATGGTCTGCCAGAATCCTCATAGACCTTGTAAGCTTCTCATCCTGCTCATATTTTGTTCCTGAGGCCTTCTCAATATAAGCAATCACAGGGGCGAAAAGATCGATCTGATAAACGTCTCTGGTTCCGTTTAAGAATGCCAGAATACGCTCAAGTCCCCATCCGGTATCAACATTTTTCTGTTTTAAGGGAGTCAGGCTTCCATCCTGATGCTTTTCATACTGCATAAAAACATCATTTCCCAATTCTGTATATTTCCCGCAACTGCAGCCTGGTCCGCAGTCCGGGCCGCAGTCCGGTCTGTCTGCCACATAAAACATTTCACTGTCAGGACCGCAGGGTCCATATTCTAATCCCCACCAGTTATCCTCTGCCGGCAGATAGTAAATATTTTCCTTTTTAAAACCGGAGGCAATACGGTACTGGGCCCCTTCCTCATCTCTGGGCGCGTTTTCATCTCCTGCAAAAACTGTGGCAGCAAGGTGGTCTGCGTCAAACCCAAACACCTGAGTCAAAAGTTCAAAGCTCCACTGGCAGCGCTCTTTTTTGAAATAATCTCCAAGGCTCCAGCTTCCCATCATTTCAAAGAAGGTTACGTGGCTCTTGTCGCCTACAGAATCAATGTCATTGGTACGGACACATCCCTGCACATTGCAGAGTCTTGTTCCTAAGGGATGCTTCTGCCCCAATAAATAAGGCATCAGCGGCTGCATTCCCGCCACGTTAAAAAGTACTCCCGTGGAACCGTCGGACACAAGAGAAACCGCTCCTACATCTACATGGCCACGGTCTATATAAAATTGTTTCCAGGTCTTTCTCAGCTCATCTGAAGTGAATTGTCTCATAAATTTCTTCTCCTCATCCTTCTTCTTGGGCCATCCGATGCTTAAAACGCAAGCTTTTCTGCAAAGTAAGCATCAAGGTCGGCAATCGCTACTCTTTCCTGCTCCATGGAATCTCTGAATCTTACAGTCACACATCCATCTGTTTCAGATTCAAAGTCATAGGTCACGCAGAAAGGCGTCCCGATTTCATCCTGACGGCGGTATCTCTTTCCAATGTTTCCTCTGTCATCAAATTCACAATTATATTTTTTTGAAAGCTGCGTAAATATCTTTTCCGCGCCTTCATTCAGCTTCTTTGAAAGAGGAAGCACCCCAATCTTTACAGGCGCCAGAGCCGGATGGAAATGAAGCACTGTACGCACATCTCCCTCTCCTATCTCCTCTTCATCATAAGCCGCGCAAAGGAAGGCAAGTACCACCCGGTCTGCCCCAAGTGAAGGCTCGATCACATAAGGAACATATCTCCAGTTTTTCTGATCGTCAAAATAAGTCAGATCCTGACCGGAGGTATTCTGGTGCTGGGTCAGGTCATAGTCCGTCCTGTCTGCAATTCCCCAAAGCTCGCCCCAGCCAAAGGGAAATAAAAATTCAATATCAGTAGTTGCC
>USJG01000204.1 GCA_900554925.1 uncultured Lachnospiraceae bacterium | reverse complement strand
TGCCTTTTCCTTTCACTATACCGCCATTTTTATCATATCATATTTCTTTAAAATTCCAAAGTAAAATATTGACAAATCCCTAGAAACATTTATACTTTAAATTGTAAAGTAATATACAAATATGTGTACAGCATAAGGTTTACGGAGAAGAACATGAAGGATATAGCAAGAATGGCTTTAAAGCCCGGAATGGAAATCGCCAAAGATGTATTCAATTATAAAAATGAATTAATCATTCCTGCCGGAACTAAGATAGATTCCAATGTCATCGGCAAACTGACGCGTCATTCCATTATGTGCGTTTCCATAATGGAGGACATTGATTACGCGGTAACTCATTTTGAAAAAATCCGTTTAAGCCAGGGATTTTCTGCCTTTCAGAAAGCCTATCACAATGCTTTGCCCATCTATAAATCCATCATGTACCAGTTTGTTTTTGACAATATTCCCTTTCAGCTAAACGATATTATGCAGATTTACCGGGACATTTACAGCAGTCTGGATCATCACGAGCTTCTTCTTGACTACTTATACAATATGCTTCCTATGGAGGATGATCTTACTTATGTTCATTGTCTGAATTCTGCATTAATCGCAGGATTATTTGCCTCCTGGTTTTCCCTTCCGGCCGGGAGCACCGATTTACTGATTCAGTGTGCCTTCTTTTACGACATTGGTAAGCTGAAGCTTCCCAATGAACTTATCTGGAAAACCGGAAAGCTTACGGATGTGGAATTTGAAAGAATTAAAACTCATACGATTTCAGGCTTCCAGATGCTCCAGAATATGGATTTGGATCCCCATATTTTAAAGGCCGCCCTGATGCACCATGAACGGTTTGACGGCTCTGGATATCCTTCCAGGCTTCACGATACCCAGATAGACATTTATGCAAGATATATTTCCATTATCGATTCTTATGAAGCAATGACTTCTGCAAGGATTTACAGGCAGTCCAAAAATCCATTTGAAGTAATCGAAATATTTGAAAAGGATTCCGTAAAATACGATATGGAACTTCTGCGTCCTATTCTATACCGGCTCGCCAGCCATATGGTTGGATTAAACGTACGCTTAAGTGATGACCAGATTGCTGAAGTCATCCTGATTGGCCAAAATCAAATGGGACGCCCGCTGGTGCGCTTGAAGGACGGTTCTTTCATTGATCTGGCTGAGCGAAAAGATCTTTCCATTAAGAGCATCTACTAAATTCTCTCATTCTCCGAAATAAGCATCAAAAATTCTTTTGGCGATGGGAACCGCGTAATCACCTCCGGCTCCCGCGCCTTCAATAATGATAGTCACGCATACCTGCGGTTCCTCTGCCGGCGCAAAGCCTGTAAACCATGCATGACTGTCTCCTTTGACAGTTCCATATTCCGCCGATCCGGTTTTTCCTGCCGCTGTATAGGAAAGTCCTTTTAATCTGGTTGCAGTTCCCTCTTCGACCACATCACTCATAAGTCCTCTTAAAATTTCCGCCTCCTGGGTTTCCATTAATTTGCCATAGACAGAAGGGGTAAAGGTTTTTATTTTGCTGCCTGCACTGTTTTGCACATAATCTATGATATAGGGTTTCATCAAGGTACCCTTATTGGCAATGGCGCAGGTGATCATATTAAGCTGAAGCGGTGTAATGGAGGTAGTTCCCTGCCCAATGGAAATCTGCATCATCTCCGATTCACTGGTCTTTTCTGAGACCTCCACACGGCTGATTCCGGTATTAAAAGACAGGGAAAGGCTTTGATTAAACAACAAGTCCTCCAGCGTATCCGCAAAGGCACCTTTATCAAGGGATAATCCTATATTAGCGAAGGAGGTATTGCAGGATTTGGCAAAGGACTTTTTAAAGCCTACCGACCCATGGACGCTTCCATGATAACACTGGATCCTGTCCTCCCCTCTGGTAATGGCGCCCGTACAGTTATAGCTGTAATTCTGGTAAGTATCGGGATTTTCTCTGATATACTCCAGAGCGGTCACAATTTTAAAGGTTGATCCGGGAGGATATAAGCCCTGGGTAACACGATTTAGCAAAATGCTGCTTTCCTCATCCTCGATCAGTTCCTCCCAGATATTGGGAATTTCCTCCGGGTTAAAGTCCGGTTTTGAAACCATGGCAAGAACTTTTCCTGTATCCGGCTCTGTAACAATGATCGCCCCCTGGTATATTCCAAGAGCTGTGGACGCCACCTGCTGCAATTCCACATTCAGCGTGGTATAGACATCATCGCCCGGATACTTCTCTCCGCTTACATCCAAAGCAGCTTTCTGTGAAAGCGGCGCATTCGAATTAATCAGATAATAATTTGCCTGTGCCTCGATTCCCATTCTTCCATTGGTGGCATAGCCCACCACATGGGAAAACAGATTCTGATAAGGATATTCCCTCTTTTCATTCCCCTCTTCATCCACCGTTGTCCGGGCGAGCACGCTGCCCTGGGCAGAATAAATGCTGCCCCGCCTGTTTTGTGCCAGCAGAGTCTGCTGTCTGCCATTGTAGCTGTTATTAATAAGCTCCTGCCTGTTCGTTGCGGAGTAATGGATGATGTACCCTGCCATACAAAGGAACAGCAATGTAAACGCCCAGGTAACCAACATAATCTCACGATTTTTCTTTTTTAGTTTTGTTTCTGCATTTTTATTCTTCGTCTTCAATTTCGTCTCCTGACAAATATTCTAATTCGTCTATGCCGCTTTCAAAAGAATCATGTTCTTCATCTTCATAAACAATTTGTTGCGCCTGCTTCTTTTTCTTTCTTTTTTTCTTTTGTACTTTCTTTAGCTGCTCTTCCTCATCCTGTTTAATGATATACAATCCCTCGATAACTGCAAACATGATCAAAGTAGTAAGTACGGAACTTCCTCCATAGCTGATAAGAGGCAGCGTCACTCCTGTAAGCGGTATAAATTTTGAACCGCCTCCAATGGTAAGGAACACTTGAAAAATATAGGTAACCCCAAGGCCAAAAGCCGTCAACTGATAAAATTTGTCGTTTATCCTCACCGAAATATTCATAAACATAATAAAACAACTGACACAGATCAGTATCAGACATACTGCGAAAATAATACCGAATTCCTCCGCAACAGCAGAAAAAATAAAGTCCGCTTCCACAAATGGAATATCCTCAGGCCTTCCTTTAAATAACCCCAGGCCAAACCATCCCCCGCTGGAAATAGCAAACAGTGACTGGGTAATCTGATAACC
>USJG01000203.1 GCA_900554925.1 uncultured Lachnospiraceae bacterium | reverse complement strand
GTTATATATTCCTCCATCTTATGTCCGTCACCGCCAATAAGCCCACTGGAGGATTTTAACTTCTTATCGTAATTTGCCGCTGCAAGAAGCATGGCGTCCCAGGTATCTTTCATTTTCGTATAAGAATCATCTGCACTCACGCCTCTCTCCAGCATATCATCTTCCATGATAATCTGCCAGAATCTCTTTTTATCATTGATACATTTATTCATAATTTCCTCGAGTGAATGAAACATAATGTATTTCCTTTCCGGTTGCTATATTATCGTTCTTCCAAATTAATGTAAGTTACCTTAATAATGCCTTCTGATTGTTCGAGCCATTCTACAGACTCCTTAGGTATGGCCTCGTCGGTTTCCAGAACCATTACCGCATAGCCTCCTCTCCTATCCCGATATAACTGCATAGCGGCGATATTTATGTTCTTATGGGAAAGCATCGAGGTTACTTCTGCCACATGTCCTGGCTGATCCAGGTTATGGACAATCAGCGTAGGCTTTTGAGCGGTAAAATTAACATCAATTCCATCAAGCTTGTTAATTATAATACGACCGCCGCCCAGAGAAGCTGCCTGTACCGATAAAGTCCGTCCATGTTTGCCTTCTACTTCGATAAGAATTGTATTAGGATGGGCGCCTCTTAAATCTGTTTGATGAAAATTATAATTAAAACCTTCTTTTTCGGCATAATGGAAGCTGTCAGGAATGCGGATATCATCCGGCTTCATTCCAAGAAGCCCGGCTACCACTGCACGGTCTGTTCCATGACCAATGCCAGTAGCAGCAAATGAGCCATGGAAATAAATTTCAGCAAGTTGAGGTGTATCCTGCAATAGATTGCGAGTGATATATCCAATCCGCACTGCTCCGGCCGTATGCGAACTGCTGGGGCCAACCATAACAGGACCTAAAATGTCAAATATATTCATATAGTTTCATGCCTTTCTCAGTTTTAAAAAAAGAACACCAACAGACAGCTTTGTCTATCAGTGTTCTCTATTATTGATTTTTTTATTATTATTGATTATTTATACTATGCAGCTTTTCTTTTGGCTTTTGTAAGGGTCTGCACGCCTTCAATCACTAATACAATTGCAAGGGCAATTAACAGCACGCCAAAGAATACCTGCGCATAAGGACCCCAATCAGCTCCGCCGGCAGAAATAATAATAATTTGATTTTTAACAGTAAGTGCCAGTGAAGAAATGGTTACCACGATCATAAATGCCATGGGAATAAGAAACATCTTATTATTCTTTCCAATATTGCCAAGCCAGGTTGCTACAGCAAGAAGCCCAATACCGGCCAGAAGCTGATTGGCAGCACCAAACAGATCCCAAATCTTGCCATATCCGTTCAAGCCTAAAAGAACGCCCAACACTACAGTAAGGATCGTAGCAAAATATGGATTTACCATAACTTTTTTCCAGCCTTCCTTAATATCCTTTGCAGTCTGTCCGGGCTCAAGCCAAAATTCCTGGAACATAAAACGAGCCAGCCTGGTAGCTGTATCAAGTGATGTCAGACAAAAAGCTGAATAAGTCAATACTAATAAGGTATAAAGGATTGATGACTGAACAGCCTCTGCGCTGATATTTCCACCAATAACGCTGTATATCATACCGGCAATTCCACCAGCGAATTTATCAGTAGCACTTGCTGTTGTTCCGATCATTGTTGCATAACTGATTGCGCAAAGAGTCAGAATCGCAAGAACACATTCCAGCAGCATTCCACCATAAGCAATTGGCTTTGCATCTGTTTCCTTATCCAACTGTTTGGAAGTGGTACCGGAAGATACCAGCGAGTGGAAACCGGAAATTGCACCGCAGGCAATGGTAGTAAATAATACCGGGAACAAATACTTAACGCTGCCCTTATCATCTGTCACTGCAAATCCGGTAAATGCCGGAAGAGCATCCATAGAAGGATGTGCAATGATAACGCCTATCACAGCAATCGCCAGCATTGCGTAAAGTAAAAAGGAGCTTAAATAATCACGAGGCTGGAGTAAGATCCAGACAGGCGTTACAGAAGCAACTGCAATATAAATTCCTACAAAAATCATCCACTGATTTGTTGTCAGATAAATGGGATGGAACTTCATACCCACTGCCATACAAATAATGATTGCTGCAATACCAA
The DNA here is from genome assembly GCA_900554925.1 of uncultured Lachnospiraceae bacterium. Taxonomy (GTDB): domain Bacteria; phylum Bacillota; class Clostridia; order Lachnospirales; family Lachnospiraceae; genus Suilimivivens. The sequence goes on along the minus strand of USJG01000203.1, from coordinate 1,094 downwards.
GTACAGTAGATACCAGTATGGGTGCATTGCGGCGATATACGGCAAAGCCAAAAAAGATTGCAACCACAATAAAAAGTAAGGATACCATTGCAACAGAGGCATTGGTGGCAGATGCCGCCTTATCGATTACCCCATTGGCATCTAAGGTTGCACCAAAAGTAGTGGCAACAATGGAGGCAAATGCCGCAATAACCAGAATTAAAGTCAAATAGGCAAAGGTTAAAAACAGTCTTTTAGCACGACGGCTCATGTTTGCCGATATGATCTCTCCAATAGACTGTCCATTATGGCGCAGAGAGGCAATCAGCGCTCCAAAGTCGTGTACGCCGCCAAAGAAAATTCCTCCAATGATAATCCAAAGTGCACAGGGAAGCCATCCAAAAATAGCCGCCTGAATGGGGCCTGTGATAGGGCCTGCACCGGCAATGGAAGAAAAATGATGCCCCATTAAAACCGGCGCCTTTGCAGGTACATAGTCCATCCCATCTTCCATGGTATGAGCGGGTGTTTCCTGCTTACCCTCACCTACACCCCACTGTTTGCAGAGCCATCCTCCGTAAAAGATGTATCCGCAGATCAAAAGAGCGATGCAGATGAGCAGAAGTACTAATGAATTCATACAAACTCTCTCCCTTCTTTTTCATGAATATAGTACCTTTTTCAAAATTTTCGCTGTCTGATGGCCGCTTCGGTTGGCGTCGATCCGGCTTTTGCTCAAATCTACAACCGAAACATGGTAATCCATCCAGCCATGAAGCGAAAAATGAAAACTTTTGTAAATCCGGCATTTTTTTAATGCCTTTCTGGCATCCTCGTCACAGGTATCACATACAAAAACCGGCGTGATAAACGAACACATATGTCCCGGTCCTATGTTAAGATGGTTCATGCCATCCTCATAAACATAGTCCCTCCACTTTTCAAAAAGTTCTAAAGTAAGGCGAGGAATATTTAAAATATAAAGGAATTCTTCAGAGTCAGCAGACCAGAGCTCCGCCTTTTTTGAAAATACATATTTTTGAGAATGCTCAAAAAAATCACAGCGCGCTGTGATTGGGGTCTGTCCGTCGCCGAACATGTTAATATTATAATAT
>USJG01000202.1 GCA_900554925.1 uncultured Lachnospiraceae bacterium | reverse complement strand
TAGAAAATCCATTTTCCGAAGCTGACAGCGTGCAATTCCTTTTGGGCAATCTGCCGATTTCAAATTTACCAAACACCTTTTGACACCCGAATCTTAAATAATGAAAAATTGAAAGAACGGGCATACTATGTGAAGCAATGAAAAGGTTCATCTGGAAGGAAAGCAAAAATGAAGCATTTGATTTTAAGAAAATCATTGTTGGCGCATATGTACCTGAGGCTGGCAGTTGGAAGAACGACGCAATTGGTTTGGAAATTTAAAAAAATTTTTAAAGCAGGGAAAAAGGACAGTAAGGAAAAAGAACATGAAAATGAAAAGGAGCCTTCCATATGGCTGCATCAGCAGAAATTAAGGGAGGCAGAGATTAAAAGCAGGGATGGACTTACGCTTACAGGTCATTTCCTTGAGCATCCAGAGGCAGAGAGAATTGTACTTATGTTTCATGGATGGCGCGGCAGATGGGATATAGACGGGGCGGCGCTTACCCAGGGCCTGTATGAGGAAAGATGCAGTATTTTGATGGTAAATCAGAGAGCCCATGAGACAAGCGGCGGGAAATATATTGGCTTTGGCGTACTGGAAAGATATGATTGCCTTAAATGGCTGGAGTACCTGACGGAAAATACTCACAAACTGCCTATTTATCTGTCAGGCATCTCCATGGGAGCCTCAACAGTGCTTATGGCGTCGGGCCTTGATCTGCCCGAAAGAGTAAAGGGAGTGATTGCGGATTGCGGTTTTACCACACCTTATGAAATGGTCAGCATTTTTGCGGAAAAATTTATGAAGCTAAAGGGCAGCTCCATGGTGGAGGCGGTAAATTATCTGTGCAGAAAAAAAGCCGGCTATGACCTGAAGGAGTACAGTACCCTGGAAGCTATGAAAAAGTGCCGGGTACCGGTATTTTTTGCACATGGCACAGGAGATGATTTCGTGCCCTATGAAATGACAGTACAAAACTATGAGGCCTGCGTAAGTGATAAAAAGCTGTTTACAGCAGAGGGAGCCGCCCATACAGGAAGCTATCTGTCCGATCCCCGGAGGTACATGGAAGAGTTGACTGCCTTTTTTCATTGGAAAATGGCCTGAACAAAAACTTATATTTTGTTGTATTTGCTTTCCGGTAAAAATATGCTAAAATGTGTTATGTTAAGTGTATTTGGAGAGCAGAATGGGAACAGAATTAGTTAGTACCAAAGATATTTATAATATCGTGCGCAGAACCATGGGAGTTATGGACAGCAAGCTTATGACGCACGGCGAGATTACCGGATATATTTTTTATAACATGCTGAAAGCGGAGGGGTTATGTACTTCCACGGAACTGGCAGAATATACCTTAATTGGCATGCTGCATGATGTGGGGATGATCAAGACCGGATACAAAGATGAAATCGTACAGTGTGAGACCACCAATGTGTGGGCACATTCCATCTATGGCTACCTGTTTATGAAATACTTATCTCCGCTGGGGAATAAAGCAGAGATCATCCTGTATCACCATCTTCCCTATAAGCTCCATTCACAGATTAAAAGCAGATATATGAAAATAACAGAATATCTGACTCTGGCAGATAAGATGGATGTTTTTATGCGTATGGAAGGCCACGGGATGGAAAAGGATTATTTTGTACGCAATGTGAATGTGACTTTTTCAGTAAAAGCAGTAGAAATGTTTCAGGCGGCTCAAAGTAAGTTTGGATTTATGGAAAAGCTGAAATCGGGAGAATATCAAAAAGAAATGGAGGATTTGTTTGAGTCAGTCCATTTCTCTGAAAAACAAAAGCAGGGCCTTCTTGAAATGCTGGTATACTCCATTGACTTCAGAAGCCAGCAGACAGTGATACATACCATGTCTACCAGAACCTTTGCCCTTGAGCTGGGGAGGCTGATGCGGGTGTCTGCAATGGATTTACAGATATTATATTATGGCTCTCTTCTGCATGATATTGGCAAAATCGTTATCCCTCTTTCCATTCTGGAGGCACCAAGAAGGCTTACGGATGAAGAAATGCGGGTTATGAAGGCTCACGTGGTAATTACGGACAAGATTTTGAGAGGAATCATGGATCCCAGGATCGTGGAGGTGGCTGTAAGGCACCACGAAAAACTGGACGGCACCGGATACCCGAAGGGACTTAAAGGAGAAGAACTGACAGAGCTGGAACGCATCGTTGCTGTAGCAGATATTTTAAGTGCGTTATATGGCAAAAGAAGCTATAAGGATTCATTCCCCCCTGAAAAGATCAAAGGGATATTAAAATCCGACGCAGATAACGGAAAAATCTGCAGCGAAGTGGTAGGGATCGCAATCAGCAATTACGACACGATTATCCATAATTACGAAAAACGGCGCAGCGAGACTATGGAAAAATACATGGAAATTACCAATCAATATGACAGTATTTATGCGAAATTCAAGGATTTTGACGCGTAATGCTTAAAGGACGCCCAAAGATGAAGAAAAAAGAATTAACACTGGAAATTATAGAGAGACTGAAAAAAGAATATCCGGAGGCAGACTGTACCCTTGATTATGATCAGGCATGGAAGCTTCTTGTCAGTGTACGTCTGGCAGCACAGTGTACAGATGCCAGGGTAAATGTGGTGGTGCAGAAGCTGTATGAAAAATATCCGGACGCTCTCGCCCTCGCCGAAGCCCCGGTAGAGGAAATTGAAGAAATTGTCAGGCCCTGTGGCTTAGGACACAGCAAGGCAAGAGACATCAGTGCGTGTATGAAGATGCTGAGAGATGAATATGGCGGCAAAGTGCCTGATGACTTTGAGGAATTATTGAAGCTTCCGGGAGTGGGGCGCAAAAGCGCCAATCTGATCATGGGAGACGTATTCGGTAAACCTGCCATAGTGACAGATACCCACTGTATTCGTCTGGTAAACCGTTTTGGACTGGTAGACGGGATAAAGGACCCCGGGAAGGTAGAAATGGCATTGTGGAAGCTGGTGCCGCCGGAGGAAGGGAGCAGCTTTTGCCACCGTCTGGTATATCATGGAAGAGAAGTGTGTACGGCAAGGACAAAGCCGTACTGCGAGAAGTGCTGTCTGGCGGATATTTGCAAGAAGAGGATATAAATTGTGAAAATTGCACATAAGAATTGCACAGCATTCCTGTTCGTTGTAGAATATACACATAAAGTATGAAGAACAGGAAAGGGGCAATTTTTATGGAGACGGAAGAAAGAACGAAAAGAAAGAATTTGATCACGTATCCGCTGGGAACCATAGGACGTGATGCTATTT
>USJG01000201.1 GCA_900554925.1 uncultured Lachnospiraceae bacterium | reverse complement strand
TCCTTAATCAGCTCCACGATCACCTGCTCCGATTCTCTTGAGGCGGTTCCGTTTCCCACGCTGATCAGAGAAACGCCATATTTTTTAATCAGCTTCTTAAGCTCTGCCTTGGCTTCCTCCACCTTATTCTGGGGAGCGGTAGGATAAATCACTTTCGTATCCAATACCTTTCCGGTGGCATCCACCACCGCCAGCTTACAGCCGGTGCGAAAAGCAGGATCCCAGCCAAGCACTGTTTTCCCCACAATAGGAGGCTGCATAAGAAGCTGCTGCAAATTCTTTCCAAAAACCAAAATTGCTCCATCCTCTGCTTTTTCGGTAAGCTCATTTCTGATTTCACGCTCTATGGCCGGGGCTATCAGCCGGTCATAGGAATCCTGCAAAGCCTCCTTAAGTGCAGGCGCGGTAAACTCATTTTCTTTGGTGATCACCTTCTTAGTAAGGTACTGCAGGATTCTTTCCGTGGGAGCAATGATCTTTACCGTTAGAAACTTTTCATTTTCCCCACGGTTAAGCGCCAGCACCCTATGCCCTGCCGCCTTTTTAATGGGTTCCTCGTAGGCATAATACATTTCATAAACACTTTCCGCCTTCTCATCCCGGGCAGTGCTGGCAAGAATCCCTTCCTCCATAGTGATGCTGCGGATATACATACGATAATCAGCCTCATCAGATATGATTTCCGCAATGATATCCTTAGCTCCCTGCAAAGCTTCTTTTGCATCTTTTACTTCTTTTTCCTCACTGACATACTTAGCCGCTTCCATTTCAACTGGCTGGTCAGCCTCCTGTTTTAACAGGTACTTGGCCAGACCATCAAGACCTTTTTCCCTGGCGACGCTGGCTCTGGTTTTTCTTTTGGGCCTGTAGGGACGATAAAGATCCTCCACCACTACAAGCGTTTCTGCTGCCAGAATTTTGGCTTTTAATTCTTCCGTAAGCTTGCCCTGCTCTTCTATGCTTCCCATAACCTGCTCTTTCTTTTCCTCCAGGTTACGGAGATAAGTAAGCCTTTCATAAAGATTTCTCAGCACTTCGTCATTTAAAGAACCGGTAGCCTCCTTGCGGTAACGGGAGATAAAGGGAATAGTGTTTCCCTCATCGATCAGCTTGACAGCTGCCTCCACCTGCCATTTTTCTACCTTTAGTTCTTCTTTTAACTTCTGTATAATATCCATACTTTCCACCCTCGCGTCTATACATTTTATCACTCTATTATAGAGGATAAGCGTTCTGTTTTTCAAGAAAGATTTGTATTGTGCCCAGGAAAGTGCTAATATAAAATTACAGTATATCAAATAGAAAGTGAATTCCATGGACTTCAATAATTATAATCCTTATACACAACAGAATAATAATAACAATTACTCAAATGGACAGGGGCAGTTTATTCGCAATCCCGGCCAGGCTCTGGCTACTGTATCAATGATTTTAGGGCTTGCCAGTATTTTTACTGTATTTACAGTTTATATCCCTTTTATCTGCGGAAGCCTTGCCATCGTACTTGCCATACTTTCCAAAGGCTATGGAAAAAAGATGCTTGGCAGCGCAAAGATCGGCATTGGAACCGGCATCGGCGGAATGGCTCTTGTGATAACGATTGTCGGTTCTTTAACAGCCCTGCTTTTATCCAGCAGCGGCGATACACTGATTCAATTCGGACAGCAGATGGATCAGCAGTTTGAGGAGCAGACTGGCCAGAAACTTGAAGATATTCTGGGAAGCTCCTACGAGGATATTATGAAGGATTATGCCAATACCCTTGGCAATTAATCTGTGAAAGGAGAATATTATGAGCAGTATGGTCATCGGCAGCTACAATTACATGAATGCTTACCAAGGCGGATTTGCTGACAGTCCGGGCAGTTCCGGCAAGACCAGCGCTGCTTCAGATACAGGCAAACCGGTTGTCAATCCTGGTGAGTCGACAACGGTTTCCCCTGGAAGGAAATCCTCCCCCGCAGAATGCCAGACCTGTAAAAACAGGAAATACCAGGATGGCTCCGATGAGATGGTTTCTTTTAAATCGGCAGCCCATATCTCTCCTGAGGCTTCTGCTTCCAGAGTCCGCGCCCACGAACAGGAGCATGTCAGCAATGCATTTACCAAAGCAGCCCGGGAAGGCGGGAAGGTCCTTTCGGCTAATGTCACTTTAAAGACTGCTATTTGTCCCGAATGCGGACGCAGCTATGTGGCTGGTGGAACTACCACCACTAAGATCCAATACCCCAACGAGAATCATCCCTATACCAGAAACCAAAAATCAGCGGATGCTGCTTCTTTCATCGGGCGTAATCTGGATATTGCAGTATAAAAACACACAGGAGTTTTAAATATGAATCATTATCTATCTTCTGCCAGTTTAAAAACTCTGGCAAAAGGGCAATTACTTGGAAAATATGGAACCGTGACCGGTGCCATGATCCTTATGCAATTATGCACACTGCCGCTTTCCATGGCAGTCAGTTTTCTCATTGGAACAGACACTGTAGTCGGCGTTCTTATGTACAGTATTGCTTATTTTTTAATCCAGTTATTTATGGGCTTTTTTCTGGCAGGTCAAACTTTTATTTATTTAAAAGCTGCCTGTGGCCAGAAGCCGGAAATAAGTGATCTCTTTCACTGTTTTAAAGGAGATACCTCCAGAGTACTTCATCTTCAAGCAGTCTTAAGCGGTGTATCCATTCTATGCTCCCTGCCTGCCATGATTGTAGGTGTATTTACCAATCAGTCCCTGACGCTTTTTGGCACTGACGCAGTTTCAGCAGAGATGCTTCCGGTAAATCCCTCTCTGTTCTTAATTTATGTGATTTTTTACCTGGCAGGCACCATAATTTCCATTTATGTCAGCTTGATGCTTTCACAGGTATTTTATCTGATGCTGGATTTTCCTGAATATACTGCCTCCCAGCTGCTTAAAATGAGCATCCAGCTTATGAAGGGCAGCAAAGGAAGACTGTTCTATATCCAGCTCTCCTTCCTTCCACTGATATTGCTCAGTTTTCTGTCATGCGGCATTGCCCTTTTGTGGATTTATCCTTATATGCAGGCCACATATGCAAACTTTTATCTGGATTTGATCAAAAAGAAAAATTAACTGATATGCCAAAAGCGCAGGCCCGTCAGCCTGCGCTTTTTCTTGTCGTATAAGATTCGGCGTCAAAAGGTGCTTTTAGAAAGTGCTTTTGTCAGATTGCACAAAAAAAATTGCACGCTGTCAGCTTCGAAAAATGGATTTTCTAAATGTTCTTTAGGAAGGG
>USJG01000200.1 GCA_900554925.1 uncultured Lachnospiraceae bacterium | reverse complement strand
TGCGGATGGTTGCGTCCGGTAAGATACTCTTCCTAAAGAACATTTAGAAAATCCATTTCCCGAAACTGACAGAGTGCAATTCCTTTTATACAATCTGACAAGAGCACTTTCTAAAAACACCTTTTGACACCCGAATCTTAAAAATAAAAAAGTACGCCTTTTAGGGCAGCACTTAGGAAAGGAGAAGAAGTATGGAAGAAAATTTTAAGGTGATTGATAATTACCTGATGGTTAAGATGCCGGAAGAGGTAGATCATCACAAATCGGTTTACATAAGTAAAACAGCCGATGAGTATATCATGAAGGAGGGAGTGGGAAATGTAGTCTTTGATTTTGAAGATACCCGTTTTATGGACAGCTCCGGAATTGGGATTATTATTGGAAGATATAAGAAAATATCTTATTTTGGAGGAAAAGTATTTGCCATCAACACAGATACCAGAATTAAAAGGACTTTAATGATATGTGGTTTACATAAAATTATTGAGATCATGGAGTGAAAGGAAAATCATATGGAAACAGGACAAAAAAACGGAAACAGGGTAAAAAATGAAGCTATCCTGAAAAATGAAATGCAGCTTACTTTTGACGCTATTTCAGTAAACGAGGCCTTTGCAAGAATTGCAGTTGCGGCCTTTGTAGCGCCTTTAAATCCCACGATTGAGGAAATTTCAGATATTAAAACAGCGGTTTCGGAGGCAGTGACCAATGCGGTTATTCATGGTTATGATGCAGAGTTTATGCGGCAAAAAGGGACAGAGAGCAACAATAAAGTATATTTGCGCTGCATCATAGAGGATGATGTGCTTCATGTGGAGGTGAAGGATAAGGGAAAGGGTATTGTGGATATAGATCAGGCCATGGAACCTCTTTTTACAACAAAGCCGGAAATGGACCGTTCAGGAATGGGATTTGCCTTTATGGAAGCCTTCATGGACGATCTGGAGGTTGTATCTGAGCCGGGCCGGGGGACGGTGGTACTAATGAAGAAGAAACTGGGGATTACGTCATGGCTTGGACAAGAGGAATGATCTATGACGGAAAATGCAGTACTGATCGAAAGAGCACAGGCAGGAGAAAAGGAAGCAAGAGAAGTACTGATAGAACAGAATCTGGGATTGGTCCATCATATAGTAAAGCGGTTTTTGGGCAGAGGCTATGAAGCGGAGGATCTGTTTCAGATTGGAGTGATTGGGCTGATCAAGTCCATAGATAAGTTCAATACGGAATATGACGTGAAATTTTCTACTTATGCAGTTCCCCTGATAACCGGAGAAATCAAACGGTTTATCAGAGATGATGGAATGGTCAAGGTGTCAAGGACGCTTAAGGAAAATGGAATGCGCGTAAAGTATGCCAGAGAGCGGCTGGGCGGCCGCCTTAACCGGGAACCTACCCTGGAGGAGGTGGCCAGGGAAGCAGCGCTTTCTGTTGAAGAAGTGGTGCTTGCCATGGAGGCAAATGTCCAGGTAGATTCCATTTATAAGTCAGTTTATCAGAATGACGGCAATGAAATATTTATGGTGGATCAGCTGGCAGATGAAAAGCAAAACGAGCAGGAGTCAGTTTTAAATCATCTGGTAGTAAATCAGTTGATTGAAGATCTGCCCCAAAAAGAGCAGAAACTGATCAGGCTTAGATATTATCAGGAGAAAACCCAGACGGAGGTTGCGAGAGTGTTGGGAATCAGTCAGGTACAGGTAAGCCGTCTGGAAAAGAAGATACTGATGGATATGCGCCAGAAGATGGCTGACGCCAGATAAAGGATTTCCTTTAATTGACATCAAATTATTTTTAGTGTAAGTTATATTATGTAAACGTAAATTAGAAAATAAATTTTTTAGAGGTACAGATGAAGAAGAACAGGCGTATTTTGGCATTTATTTTAAGTATGGTTTTGTTGCTCCAGTCGAATTTGGGAGTATGGGCATCCGAAGTCCCTGAGGAATCTCCTGATGCTGCCGGGGAAAGCCAGGAAGCGGATGATGAAGAAACAGACCAGGAGCTTTTGGAATATATAAAGGCAGCCCAGGAGGAATTAAATGCACTTGCGTCCAAAGAAAACCTGATGGCACTTGTTTATCTTTGCGACACCTATCAAGTGAAAAAGACACCTGACAATTTGAAGGAGGTGGTGGCGGAAATACCTTCCGGAACCACAGTACTGATAAAGGGTATGGAGGTGGATGAAGATTATAATATCTGGTATCAGGTATCCTTTGAATTTAAGAGTAATGTATACGAAGGCTATATAGAAAGAAGCTATCTGGCCTATTCCAACGAGCTTTTTATAGAGTGGGAAAACAATTATTTTCCGCAGGTTGCCATGTTTGCCTCCCTTTCCTATCCGGATGTGGAACAGTTTCCTGCTTCCTATCAGCAGAAGCTGCTGCTTTTAAAGCAGTCGCATCCCAACTGGATTTTTGTAAGGCAGAATACGGGACTTGAATGGCAGTCAGTGGTTAATAATGAAAATTATAAAGACAGAAGTCTGATCAGCAGCAGCATGGGGGCAGCATACCGCGGTGAATATTATGGCTCAGGATGGTATTATGCCTCAGAAGATGCAGTTAAGTATTATCTGGATCCAAGAAATTTTCTGAATGAGACCAGAATTTTTCAATTTGAGCAGCTGACATATAATTCGTCTTATCATACACAGTCAGCAGTACAGAATATTTTAAATAATACCTTTATGAAGGCAGGTCTTCCAGGGTCAGACATGACCTACGCTGAGGCTTTTTTCCAGATTGGCGCTTCTCTTAAGGTCAGTCCTTTTCATCTGGCGTGCCGTGTCTATCAGGAGCAGGGAGAGGGAACCTCAGCGCTGATTTCAGGCAATTATGACGCTGTGCCGGAATATAAAGGCTATTACAATTATTATAATATCGGAGCTTCAGGAAGCACAACGAAGCAGATCGTGGAATCAGGACTTGCCAAGGCAGTTGCAATGGGATGGAATACCCCCTATGCTTCCATCAAGGGCGGAGCAGAAATTTTATCTAAGAATTATATTTTAAGAGGGCAGGATACTTTATATTTGCAGAAGTTTGATGTGGACGCAAGTGACGGTACCCTGTATACCCATCAATATATGCAGAATATTATGGCGCCTTATTCAGAGTCCTCCATGGTAAAGAGTGCTTATGCAAGAACCGGATCATTAGACAGCCCTTTTGTATTTAAGATTCCGGTTTATAATAATATGCCCTCTGAGGCATGTCCGGTTCCAAGCCAAAGTGCGGCACCGACAGCGACACCAAC
>USJG01000199.1 GCA_900554925.1 uncultured Lachnospiraceae bacterium | reverse complement strand
ATGTTTAACACAAAGGCTGTTTTACCCATGGAAGGCCTTGCGGCCACCAGAATCAGGTCAGAAGGCTGCATACCGGCTGTTCTGTAATCCAGATCTATAAAGCCCGTGGCAATGCCGGTTACATTCCCGTCGTTCTTAGAAGCCTTTTCAATCTTATCCATAACATTCATTACAATCTGCCGGATAGGAACAAATTCCCCTGTATTTCTCTTTTGAATCAGCTCAAAAACTCTCTTTTCCGTATCTTCTAAGATAACCTCAAGATTTTCCTTCCCCACATAACAGGTATTGGCAATTTCTTCGTTGAGACGTATCAGTTTGCGCAGCGTAGCCTTTTCCGCCACGATATTTGCATAATATTTAATATTAGCCGAGGTAGGAACCGCAGTGATCAGATCTCTTATAAACTCCAGGCTGCAAACCTCCGGGGGCACATCCTTTTCCCGAAGCCTGTCCTGCAGCGTGACCAGATCCACCGGTTTGCCCTCATCATTTAATTCCACCATGGTGTCAAACAGTACTCCATACTGTCTGCCATAAAAATCATCACCGCATATAATCTCAGATGCCACCGTAATCGCTTCACGATCCATGATCATTGCGCCGACTACCGATTGCTCCGCTTCAATGCTGTGCGGCAATACCCGCTTTAAAAGCGCTTCCTCCGTTGCTGCCATTTATATCTCTAACCTTTCATCTCTGTTACTTTAACTCTCAGCTTTCCTGTTACACTGGGATGAAGCTTCACGCCAACCTCATACACTCCAAAGCTTCTGATCGGTTCAGGAAGAACGATCTTTTTCTTATCAATTTCTTTTCCACATTGCTCTTTGTATCCTGTAGCAATTTCCTTAGAGGAAACAGAACCAAAGGTCCTGCCGCCTTCACCGGCTTTAATCGATAAGACCACTTCGTCCTCCTCCATTGCCCTGGCAAAGGCCTGTGCAGCCTCAAGCTGTTCCTTTGCAATCTTTTCTTCATTTGCCTTTTTCAGCTTCAAATCGTTCATATTCTTACTATTTGCTTCTACTCCCAGCTTTTTGGGCAGAACATAATTTCTTGCATAACCATCATTCACATTAACAATTTCACCTTTTTTCCCAAGGCTTTTTACATCTTCCAATAAAATAACTTTCATCCCTGTTCCATACCTTTCCATCTGAACTAATCCACTACCAGATCGCCCTCTTCAAGCATCTTGTCCAGCGTTCTTTTTATAATGCCAATTCCTTCTGCCAGCGAAATACTGTTTAACTGACAGCCTGCGGTACTTAAATGTCCGCCGCCGCCCATTCTTTCCATAATAATCTGGACATTGACCTCGTCTATGGATCTGGCGCTTACAAATACCTGATTCTGATATTCTGTCAATACAAAGCTGGCCTTCACTCCTTTAATATTCAACAACTCATTTGCTGCCTGAGCCCCTACAACAGTAGGACTTTGTATATCCTCACTGGTACAGGTGGAGATAGCAAAAGCATTCTTATAAATCTCTGCCTGGCTCACAGCATCTGCCTTGGCTTTATATTCGGCTGCATTTTCTCTGAAAAGCTTACGCACCCTGGTCACATCCGCACCGTTTCTCCTTAAGAAAGCCGCCGCTTCAAAGGTTCTGACACCTGTTTTTGTCATAAAGTTGTTGGTATCTACCACAATACCGGAATACATACAGTCCGCTTCTTCCGCAGTAATCCGAATACTTTCTCCAATATACTGCAAAATCTCCGAAACCATCTCGCAGGCAGAAGAGGCATAAGCTTCCACATAGGAGAGGGTGGCATTTTCTATAATTTCCGCCCCCTGCCTGTGGTGATCTAAAACCACAATTGCCTTACACATCCTAAGCAGTTCAGGACATTCCGTAATACTGGGTTTATTTACATCCACTACCACCAGCACCGTATTACTTCCCGCAAGCTCCACTGCCTGCTGGCTGTTAATGATCATATCCTCCCGGTATTCCTCGTGGTTTCTAAACATATCTACTATCGGCCTCATGGAGGTGCTTACATCATTCAGTACAATACTTGCTTTTCGATCCAGAGTAGTGGCTATACGGTAAATTCCCACTGCCGCTCCAAAGCTGTCCACATCAGCAAGCCTGTGGCCCATAATAAGAACTCTTTCCTTGGATGAGATGATCTCGCGAAGAGCCTGAGCCTTTACTCTCGCCTTTACTCTGGTGTTCTTCTCCACCTGCTGGCTCTTGCCGCCATAATAAACAATATTTTCAGGAGTTTTAACTACTGCCTGGTCTCCGCCCCGTCCCAGTGCCAGGTCGATTGCATTACGGGCAAATTCATAATTCTGTGCATAGCTAAGGCCATCCAGTCCAAGCCCGATACTGATGGTTACCGCCATCTCATTGCCGATATTAACCGTCTTAACATCCTCTAAAATATCAAATCTGTTTTCTCTAAGAAGCTCTGTAGATTTTTTTCGAAGGATGATCATATACTTATCCTTCTCAATCTTTTTACATATACCGTCAAGGGCCGCAATATATTTATTGACCTTCCGGTCAATCAGTGCAATCAAAAGGGAACGTCTTACCTCTTCAACGCTTTCCAGGGCTTCCTCATAATTGTCCAGATAGATCATGCCTACTGCAAGACTCTGATCATCTACTTCCTGGAGGGCAATACGAAGAGCTGTCTCGTCAAACAGATAAAAGGCAATCAGATACCCCCGATATTCCTCCGCTTCAAAAATATCGCTGCTTTCCACTACCTCGCGCATGGAAATCTTACGCATTTTTGCCGTAAAATTGCTTTCTTCAAAAACAATATCAGCCTCCGTAAACTCTGTCTCTCCCGGAAGCTTTTCTCTGGTAATAGAAGGAAAAATTGAGGTGATCGATTTCCGATACCCTTTATCCTTATGTACTACCCGCTCAAAGGCCTCGTTAGTCCATATGATCCGCCCGCCATCATCCAATATGGCATAGGGTATTTCCAGTTCCCGAAGAAGCACCTTCTGCACCTGTCCATACTGGGTTGCAAAGCTTACCAGCTCATTTATAATGACCGGTTTATTATAAAACTGCAATGATAAAACCACAGCAAAATAAAGCAGTGCAAAGCAAGTTACTACCAGGCCGGCAGACCCGCTGATCAGATACACTACCAGATTGACTATTACCAGTAAAAATCCTAAATATAAAGAAGTCTGCACATATCTTTTCAGTCTTCCCTTTAACTTGATCTTACTTTTTAATGGAGACATTTCAAAAAATACCCTCGCAGTTCATTACTATAGGTAAAATATACTTATTA
>USJG01000198.1 GCA_900554925.1 uncultured Lachnospiraceae bacterium | reverse complement strand
CGAAAAGTCCGCTATGAGCCCGGATGGCGAATTGCGGATGGTTGCGTTCGGTAAGATACTCTTCCTGAAGAGCATTTAGAAAATCCATTTTTCGAAGCTGACAGCGTGCAATTCCTTTTGTGCAATCTGCCAGGAGCACTTTCTAAAAGCACCTTTTGACACCCGAATCTAAAAGCAGAATAAATCTTACTACGAAAGGGACAAAAGATGAGTTTAATTGAACTGTTTTTAATCGCTGTAGGACTTTCCATGGATGCCTTTGCCGTGTCGGTATGCAAAGGGCTTGCCACCCGGAAAATCACGATAAAGCACCTGTTTATTACAGGCGCCTGGTTCGGCGGCTTTCAGGCATTGATGCCAGCCATAGGTTATTTTTTAGGCTCTGCTTTCCAAAGCTATATTACTTCTTTTGACCACTGGGTCGCATTTGCGCTCCTTTCCTTTATCGGGGGAAATATGATCCATGAATCCCTGGAAAAGGAAGAGGAACACTCCTCAGACAGTTCCTTCTCCATAAAAACCATGTTCCTTCTGGCAGTTGCCACCAGTATTGACGCATTGGCCGTAGGCATCACCTTTGCGCTGCTTCCAAATGTAAATATTGCTGCTGCTGTCAGCCTTATCGGCGCTGTTACATTTATTCTGTCCTGCATCGGCCTTAAGGCAGGCAGTATCTTCGGTTTAAAGTATAAGGCAAAGGCTGAATTTGCAGGGGGCCTTATCTTAATACTGATCGGAATCAAAATCCTGCTTGAACACTTAGGCATCATTTAAAAGACAGTCAAAAAGGGCTGCTCACTAATTTAGTGCGCAGCCCTTAACTTATATCTTCTTATTCTAAAATCTTACATTCCGGCCTGAGCTGCAACCTCTGCTGCGAAGTCGTCAACTTTCTTTTCAAGACCTTCTCCTGTTTCAAAACGGACAAACTTCTTAATGGAAATATTTGCGCCATTTTCTTTGGCAACCTGTGCAACATACTGTGCTACAGTCTGCTTTCCATCCTCTGCCTTAACATAAGCCTGCTCTAACAGGCATACTTCCTTTAATTCCTTGTTAAGACGTCCGGCAACTGCGCCCTCGATAACTTTTTCAGGCTTACCTGCCATCTTAGGATCGTTAGCGATCTGTGCCATAAGGATTTCCTTCTCATGGGCCTTGTATTCCTCAGAAACATCATCTGTAGATACATATTTAGGAGAAAGTGCTGCAACCTGCATTGCAAGGTTTGTTAAGGCTTCCTTAACTGCATCATTCACTACATCTGTAGCCGCTTCAACGATAACACCGATTCTGCCGCCGCCATGTACATAAGATACCACGCAGCCCTCATTAGCTACAACCTTTTCAAATCTTCTGATATTTAAGTTTTCACCAATCTTGGCAATCTTTGCAACCAGCGCATCTTTTACTGTCATTGATGTGTCGGCATTCCATGCTTCAGCCATAAACGCATCCATATCAGCCGCATCGGATTCAACTGCCTGCTGTGCTACTGCTGCTACAAAGGTCTGGAACTCTTCATTTTTAGCAACAAAATCTGTTTCAGAGTTAACTTCTACTACTGCTGCTACCTTGTCATCTTTAACGACTACATTACAAAGGCCTTCTGCTGCAATTCTTCCAGCTTTCTTCTCAGCCTTTGCCTGACCGTTCTTTCTAAGGAATTCAACAGCTGCATCCATATCACCATCAGTTTCTCCGAGGGCCTTTTTGCAGTCCATCATGCCTGCACCGGTCATTTCTCTTAATTCTTTTACCATAGCTGCTGTTATATTTGCCATTTTTATATATTCCTTTCTTATCAAACTATTCTGCTTCTGTTTTTATTCAGCATCTGCTGCTGCAACTTCTTCGATGTCTTCAGGTACTGCCTCGCCTGCTGCTTCCTCTATCTCAGCAGTCAAAGCTTCTTCTCCCTGATTTGCCTCAATGACAGCATCTGCCATCTTTGCAACGATCAGTTTGACAGCTCTGATCGCATCATCATTACCAGGAATAATATAATCAAGTTCTTCCGGATCACAGTTAGTATCACCGATACCGATAAGAGTGATTCCAAGTGCATGTGCTTCCTGTACGCAAATCCTTTCCTTCTTGGGATCTACTACGAAAATAGCATCGGGGATTCTGGTCATGGTCTTGATACCGCCAAGATTCTTTTCAAGCTTTTCCCATTCCTTCTTTATAGCGATAACTTCCTTCTTGGGAAGAACATCGAAGGTTCCGTCTTCTGCCATTACTTCGATTGCTTTTAATCTTTCAATTCTGCTCTGGATGGTCTTAAAGTTGGTAAGCATACCGCCTAACCATCTTTCATTTACATAATACATACCGCAGCGCTCAGCTTCTGTCTTAACGGCATCCTGTGCCTGCTTCTTGGTACCTACAAAAAGAATTGTTCCACCCTGCTGTGCAATTTCAAATACTGCTCTGTATGCTTCGTCAACCTTGCCTACAGACTTCTGTAAATCGATAATGTGGATGCCATTTCTCTCTGTAAAAATGTAAGGAGCCATCTTGGGGTTCCATCTTCTTGTCTGATGTCCAAAATGAACACCTGCTTCTAATAACTGTTTCATTGAAATAACGCTCATGTTTCTACCTCCATTTGGTTTTTCTTCCGCATATCTTCTTCTCTTCCGCAAACCTCCTGTTCCTCCACCTTACAGCTTCTTTAAAATGGCAGGAAGCACCAGCAGTTAATAAATATGCGTGTTTTATAGTCACAACGGAGAGATTATATCACAAAAAAATCCCTTTTGCAAG
Source organism: uncultured Lachnospiraceae bacterium (assembly GCA_900554925.1). Taxonomy (GTDB): domain Bacteria; phylum Bacillota; class Clostridia; order Lachnospirales; family Lachnospiraceae; genus Suilimivivens. The sequence continues at coordinate 518 of USJG01000198.1, read as the reverse complement.
GGATTTTTCAACTATTCCAGGCCTGCAAGGATTCTTGCAATCAGTTGTGGATCTGCGTTCTCTGGAATCTCAAAGGTACCTACGTTGATGCGTTTATCATACCCGTTTTCATATAAGTACCTGTCAAAATCCGAGGCAGATATAATCAGTCCGGCTTCCTCCAGCTTTCTGCATACTGTATAAGACCCGTCGCCACTATCAACCTGAATCATAATGCTTCCCGTCTCTTGTGTGCCTTCTTCTGTTATCTCAGGTGCTGTCTCCGGTGTATCTAAAGGCTCTGCGGCAGGCGTGGGCGCAGCCGAAGGCTCCTCATCCTCGGTGGGCGTGGGTGCAGCCGAAGGCTCCTCCGTAGGTGTGGGCATAGCCGAAGGCTCTATGGCTGGCTCCGGTGTGACTGTGGGCTTACCAGTGGGCGCCGGTGTTTTTTCGGCCTCTGGTGACTCTGTAGGGACCGCATCGGCCAGCAGAGTTGTTTCCTCTGTCATTCCAAGGGCTCTTGCCCTCTCTTTTATTTC
>USJG01000197.1 GCA_900554925.1 uncultured Lachnospiraceae bacterium | reverse complement strand
CCTGCTGCTGCGGATACGCCAAATTCTTCTTCACAAGCTTTTACAAGATCATTTAATTCTAATACTGTTAACTCTTTGATAGCGTCGATTAATTCCTGTGTGGATAACTTTGCCATTTTAATTTCCTCCATTCATAATAAATACATTCATTGTAAATAGTTCAATTGCTCAATTAATAGTTCATGCTGCTTTCGCTGTCTGCAAAAAATCACTCAGCCGCAGGTGCTTCTTCTGCGGGCGCTGCTTTCTCAACCGCTGCAGGTGTTTCCTCAGCAGAAGCTTCTGCCTCAGGTGCCTGTGCTTCTTCAGCTGTAGCAGGTGCTTCGCATTCTGATGCGCCGCCTTTTTCTGCCAACTGATTCATTACACGAGCGAAGTTTGCAATAGGAGACTGAATGCTTCCCAGCAACTTGGAAAGTAATTCTTCTCTTGAAGGGATCTTAGCTATTTCAGCAATGCCCTTTGCGTCGTAAGTAATGCCTTCTACAACGCCGCCCTTGATTTCCAGCTTATCTGCTTCCTTTGCAAATTTGCACAGGACTCTTGCGGGAGCTGTTGCATCCGTTGTGGAAATTGCAACTGCGCTGGGGCCTTCCAGATAAGGAGCAAGGCTTTCAAAATCTGTTCCCTTGAATGCGAAATTCATCATTGTGTTTTTGTAAACCTTGTAAGTGATCCCTGCTTCACGAAGCTGTCTGCGAAGGTTGGTATCCTGCTCTACCGTAAGTCCGCGATAGTCAACAAGCACAACCGACTGGGCATCTTTAATGCTGGCAGAAATCTCATCCACGATAGGTTTTTTCAATTCAACTTTTGCCACTTTCTTTACCTCCTGTTAGATTTTGGTGCCGAAAGGATAAAAAAACCCTTCCAAAGACGGAAGGGCAGAATCTATCAAAAGTAAACTCTTCTCCTCGGCAGGCGCTTTGCTTACGCCCTTATCTGCTTATCATAACATTTCGGGCACCTGCTGTCTTCGGCATGGTCAAAATGACCTTATATAAAATACCATATGTATGCCTGCCTGTCAATCACTTTTTTATTTTGCTGTTTTAAGGTTTGGACACATAGCCTTCCTCATCAATCATCACGTCGGGAGACAAAAGCCTCATATAAGATAAGATCCGGCTCTTATCCTCACCATATGCCATATCCACCCGGCAGTCAGACTGGATTGCCGGCACAAACTGAAATGACTCAAGGCCCTCCCTTCCTATGGTAACCTGCACCATGCAGGTATCCAGAGTTTTGGAATTAAACCAGAAATTTCCCAGACTGTAAATCACTGGCGTGTCATCAAAATAAGCAATTCCCTGAAGGCAATGGGGATGATCTCCGATGATCAGATCCGCTCCCGCTTCCGCCAGCCCGGGAGCCTGATTAAGCTGCGCCCAATCAGGCTCCGCCTCATTTTCCGTTCCCCAGTGAATATAAACTATAACAAAATCACTGTTTTCTTTTGCCTGCCCTACAACTTCATAGAGCTTTTCCGGATTCCAGCATCTGAACACCCCCGGACTGCTTTCTGTGGCTCCTTTGGTGTCCGGATTATCCAGTCTTTCTATCTGGGTAGCCGCCACAACCGCAATCTTCATGTCGTTTACAATAAAATAAAGAGGCGCCGATGCTTCCTCCAGATTCCGCCCCGCTCCAACTGCCGGTATTCCCGCATTTTCAAGCACCTCAAGTGTATCAACAAGGCCCTCCTGTCCAAAATCATAAATATGGTTGTTGGCTAAAACTGCCACATCCACCCCCATATCATGGAGATAGGAAACCGTATCTGTATCCGCCCGAAAAGTAAAGGCTTTGCCTTCCACAGGCGTTCCTCTGTCAGTAAAGGGAAATTCATTATTTGCAATCAGTATGTCAACTCCCCGCAGCCTCTCCAGCATTGCTTCTGACACACCGTTTTCTATACTTGCACCGCGTCTTAAAAGATTAGCCATTATGGCATATTCATCGTCAAACAGTATATCTCCGATAAATCCAATGGTCACTGTGTCCTCATTGCTGCTCTCCCAGGCCAGAATATGATTCTCTTCCATATATTGTGCGTCGGCAAGCTCCTGCCCATAACGTGTTCCCTGGGCAGCTTCCATCATCGCTTCTTCCGTTTCCTTCTCCGGTATCTTTTCCCAGAAAAAATTGGTGCCTCCCTGGTCGTTTATATTGCCGCCTGCCAGCTTATCAAATCCCTCCCCTTTAACAAGGGCCAGGATCAGCATCCCCGCCACTCCTATAGAGAGCACAAGGCAAAGTGTGATTGCAAATGCCGGAACCGGTCCAACGCCGCGTCTTTGCTTTTGCCTTATATTATTTACTTTAACCGCCTGCTTTGTTTTTCTTCTTCTCATATATAAAGAATAACACATTCTGCCCAATATTCCAATTCCGGAAAATAACCGATAAAAAACCGCTTCTCCTTAAGAGAAACGGTTTTATAATCCGGTTTAGATTAGTACTTTGCAACACTGACCTTTACACCAGGCCCCATTGTAGAAGTAAGTGTAATACTCTTCAGATACTGGCCCTTAAGCGCTGAAGGTTTTGCTTTGACGATTGCTTCCATCAGAGCATCAAAGTTTTCCTGAAGCTTTTCTTCTGTAAAGGAAGCCTTTCCAATCGGTACATGAATGATATTGGATTTGTCAAGTCTGTACTCAATTTTACCAGCCTTGATATCGTTGATTGCCTTAGTCACATCCATGGTAACTGTACCGGCCTTAGGATTAGGCATTAAGCCTTTAGGTCCCAGAACCTTACCAAGGCGTCCAACAACGCCCATCATATCCGGCGTAGCAACAACAACATCAAAATCCAGCCAGCCATCATTCTGAATCTTAGGGATCAGTTCGTCTCCGCCAACGTAATCAGCACCAGCCGCCTCAGCTTCATTTACCTTGTCGCCTTTGGCAAATACCAGCACCTTAACAGTCTTACCTGTACCGTTAGGAAGTACAACCGCGCCGCGGATCTGCTGTTCAGCATGGCGTCCGTCACAGCCTGTTCTGATATGAACTTCAATTGTCTCATCAAATTTTGCTACTGCTGTCTTTTTAACTAATGCAACTGCCTCAGCAGACTCATATGCTGCTGTGCGGTCAATCTGCTTTGCAGCTTCTACATATTTCTTTCCATGTTTCATTATTAATTCCTCCTATGGTTCAAACGACACTGCCGGAACTTATGCCGCATCCGGCGCCTGTGTCTCCCACTCTTCAAATTTATTAGTTAGTCCTCTACTGTGATACCCATACTTCTTGCTGTACCGGCAATCATGCTCATAGCAGCCTCAAGGCTTGCTGCATT
>USJG01000196.1 GCA_900554925.1 uncultured Lachnospiraceae bacterium | reverse complement strand
AACAGAGACTGGCTATAATAAAGTTACAAAAACAAATTCACATAGATAATCTTAAAGAAAGGAAGGTACGGACCACCAAAAACCTAAGATAAGTTATTTGATTATCTGATCAAATAACAAATGTGAACAAGTTAAGCTTTTAAGGTACAAAAGAGTAAAGTACTAAAGAAAGCGAATTTCAAATTCGTATGAAATGCAAAAGAAAAAGTAACGAGTTGCTAAAGAGAAAGAGTTAGACGTTACAGTACACCCGTACAAAAGAAAAAAGGTAAAAGTACGAAAGAGAAAAAGTCAAAACTGAATAGGGAACATTATCCAAAATAAAAGTAAAGAGAGGTAAGGACCATTGGATAGCATAGTTTAGGAGCGGGTATTAATCAAAAAAGATTGATACTCGCTTCGACGTTTGCAACAATGGGCCAGATTAAATCATGATTTGTTGTTGATTTTTTCAATTTAGCATTATATAATGCAAAAGATATAGATTGATATTTCTTGCCGCCGGGTAAGAAGTTAAGCGTTAGATTTTCTATCATTAGGCCTTTGAAGATAGAAAATTCTGGCGCTATTTTTTTGTAGTTTCAGGAGGGAACAGACATATGGAACAACAGTCTTGTATGCGGAATTTTACCCACTATACAATTTTAAGTGTTTTAGGAACACTGGGAGTATCCGGCTATATATTAGCCGACACATTTTTTGTATCAAAAGGGTTGGGAACAAACGGTCTTGCTGCATTAAATCTTGCTATCCCTGTATATAATTTTATTCATGGAACAGGACTTATGCTTGGTATGGGCGGCTCGACAAGGTTTTCAATCTGTAAAAGTCAGGAAAGAATGGAGGAAGTTAATCGTGTTTATACAAATACAATATATCTTGCCCTGTTTTTTTCAGGAGTATTTGTCTTGCTTGGTTTCTTTTTGTCGCGTCAAATGGCAGTACTCCTGGGGGCGGATACAAGCGTATTGGAAATGACAACTACATATTTGCGTTGGCTGTTGCTGTTTGCACCTGCGTTTATACTGAATGATATATTGCTTTGCTTTGTCAGGAACGACGGCAGTCCACAGCTTTCCATGATAGCTCAGTTAATTGGAAGCTTTGCCAATATCCTATTGGACTATATTTTCATCTTTCCAATGGGGATGGGGATTTATGGCGCTGTTTTTGCCACAGGATTATCGCCAGTTATCAGTATTGCTATGATGTTTCCACACTGGGGTAAAAAGAAAAATACGTTCCACTTTGTAAAAACAAAAATCAGGAAATACATTATAAGGCAGGATTTATCATTAGGTTTTCCGTCTTTGATCGCTCAGGTATCCTCTGGAATTGTAATGGTTACATTTAACGCAATTATATTAAAATTGGCGGGGAATACAGGGGTTGCCGCATATGGAGTAGTTGCAAACATTTCACTTGTGATTGTTGCAGTATATACAGGTATCGCACAAGGCATTCAGCCATTGGTCAGTACCTTTTATGGTGTTGGGAATAACAGGCAGACAAAAGAGGTACTTAAATATGCCCTGGTAACTATGTTCTCAGTATCTATTATTGTTTATCTGTTTATTTTTGCGTTTGCAGAGCCAATTACTGCCATTTTCAATAGTGAAAACAATTTGGAGTTGCAGCAAATCTCCGTAACGGGATTAAAGTTATATTTTATATCCATTCCGTCTGTTGGCTATAATATTATTTTAGCAACCTTTTTTACTTCAATAGAAAAAGCGCTGCCTGCCCATATACTTTCAATATTAAGAGGATTGGTTTTGATTATTCCTATGGCGTTTTTACTGTCTGCTTTATGGAAAATGGCGGGTGTCTGGCTTGCTTATCCGATAACAGAATTTTTAGTTGCGTTACTCGGATTAATAATATATAAGCATAAAAACAAACACTGCTTTCGTGCAATTTCAGGTGGAAATCTGGAAGTAAATGAGGTATGATATAAGCTGTACGGAGGTATGGCTATGGCAAACAATGAAGAATTTGATGATAAAATAACAGACGAAGCAGTCAGAAGAGAATACAGACATAAAAGAAGAGTAAGAAATCAGATGATTGCCTATACAGTTCTTGGCGTGTTCCTTGTGGGGCTGATCGCAGGCGGAGCAATTTTAGCAGGCAGGCTTATGTCGGGCATGAGAGATAAGAAGCAGGCAGAAGAGCTGCAAAAGCAGTTAGACGAGCTCTCACAGGCGCAGGAAGAGCAGGCTGTGGTGGCAGCACCTGAGGAATCGCCTGAAACTGCTGAAGAAACAAATTATCTGGATATGATTGTAAATACAAATATTGCGGAGATGCCGCTGGAAGATAAAGTGGCCGGCCTTTTTATAGTTACACCGGAAGCGCTTACAGGCACGGATGTTGTAATCAGAGCAGGGGATACCACAAGGGAGAAGTTAAGTGAACGTGCTGTAGGAGGCCTGATTTACTTTGCACAGAATATTAAGGATGCAGATCAGCTTACGGAGATGCTTTCCAATACCAGAAACTGGAGTAAATATCCGCTCTTTCTGGCAGTAGATGAGGAAGGGGGAACAGTAAGCCGGGTGGCAGAAAGTGGTCTTGCCCAGAATGTTGGAAATATGTCTGATATTGGCAGCTCCGGCGATGCGGCAAAAGCCCAGGAGGCGGGCGCGGCTATTGGCACATATTTGTCGGGATTTGGATTTAACTTAGATTTTGCGCCGGTGGCGGACGTGGCAGCGGAGGGTAATACCACCATTGGAGAGAGGTCCTTCGGCTCCGATACCAATTTAGTAGCGCCCATGGTGGCTGCTGCGGTTCAGGGGCTGCAGAGCACAGGAGTGAGCGCCTGCTTAAAGCATTTTCCGGGCCTTGGAGATACGACCGAGGATACCCATGAGGGCATGGCGGCTACAGATAAAACGTTAGAGGATTTTACGACGGTGGATTTCCCGGTTTATCAGGCTGGTATTGATGCAGGTGCTGATTTTATCATGGTAAGCCATCTGTCTGCGCCCAATGTAACAGGGGATAATACCCCCGCATCTCTTTCGGGTAAGATGATTAATGAGATTTTGAGAGGGCAGCTGGGCTATCAGGGGGTAGTTATTACAGATGCAATGAATATGACTGCGATTACAGATTATTATACGCCGGACCAGGCGGCAGTTATGGCCCTTGAGGCCGGAGCAGATATGATTTTGATGCCGGAAGATTTTGATGCTGCTTATAATGGCGTGTTGGAAGCGGTAAATAGCGGTACTTTGACGGAAGAGCGTATCAATGAATCCCTTGTAAGAATTTACCGCGTAAAATATAAGGATAGGGTAGAGTAGTCAATAAAAATTGTGTATAAATGATGAAGTATAAGTTTAATTT
>USJG01000195.1 GCA_900554925.1 uncultured Lachnospiraceae bacterium | reverse complement strand
CCGAAAAGTCCGCTATGAGCCCGGATGGCGAATTGCGGATGGTTGCGTCCGGTAAAACTCTCTTCCTTAAGAACATTTAGAAAATCCATTTTTCGAAACTGACAGCGTGCAATTCCTTTTGGAAATCTGCCAAGATCACTTTCTAAAAGCACCTTTTGACACCCGAATCTGATATATAAGCAAGCATTTAAGGGAGTTCATTATGACGAATCAGGAAATTTTAAATATTGCATTACAGCAGTCAGCCTGTGACTGTAACTGCCAGCCGGAGGATTTTATGAAGGACACTAATGTGGTGGTCCTTTCCAAAAAACACCCGGAGGCAAGATGCTATTTACCTTTGCCGTTGGAGTGTGATCTGGTTTCCTATGGAAATAATATTGTGGCACAGGTAAGCTGGCGGACAAAGGAAGCGGTTACCTCTTACATAAACAGATTTCCGGCAATGCGTTGTTTTGAGACGCCTGCCATGTATGTACTGAATGAGGGCCTTAAGCAGTATGGATTGAAGGTCTGTTTTATGGCGGAGTACTTTTTGCCGGATGTAACGCGGTTAAAAAGGCTGGATTGTGAATATGAACTGAGGCTGCTTCACTCACAGGATTTTGCAGAATTATATACAAAGGAATGGAGCAATGCGCTGTGCAGCGACAGGAAAGAAAAGGACGTGCTGGGAGTAGGGGCTTATGATGGTGATAAGCTGATTGGGCTTGCAGGATGCTCCGCTGACTGTGAAATGATGTGGCAGATTGGCGTGGATGTGCTTCCGGCTTACAGAAAAAGAGGGATTGCCTCTGCCCTTACAAGCCGCCTGGCCTGTGAGGTAATTGATTTGGGAAAGGTGCCTTTTTATTGTGCCGCATGGTCTAATATTAAATCTGTGCGAAATGCAGTCAAAAGCGGTTTTCGGCCGGCCTGGGTGGAATTGACTGCAAGGAGCAGGGAGTTTGTGGATGAAATGAATTTGTAAATTGTAAAAAGCGGAGGTATTTTCAATCATGAAGGTCAGAGAATACGAGGAAAAAGATATAGGCCAAATGATACAAATATGGAATGAGGTCGTCGAGGAGGGAAATGCATTTCCTCAGGAGGATTTTCTGGATACAAAAACAGGTTTGCTTTTTTTTAAGTCGCAGACCTATTGCGGTGTTGCGGTTGACGAAAATAACAACGTCCTTGGACTGTACATATTGCATCCAAACAATATTGGCCGATGTGGCCATATCTGCAACGCAAGCTATGCGGTCAGAAGAAGTTTACGGGGCTGCCATATCGGGGAACTGCTGGTGAAAGACTGCATGAAACAGGGCAAACTGCATGGCTTTAAAGTGCTACAGTTTAATGCAGTTGTTGCCTCCAACCTCCACGCCAGACATCTGTACGAAAGACTTGGCTTTATTCCCTTGGGAATCATTAAAAATGGTTTTAGAATGAAAGATGGAAGCTACGAGGATATATGTCCTTATTATATTGAATTGTACGATAAATTTACAGAAATAAACCCTGTTGATCAGGCAATCTTCGAGTCTGAGAAGGAAATTGCTAATGGAGCAGAAGCAGTTGACGCGGAGATAGTCTTTGCAGAATTGGAGAAAAAATATTTTGAATAAATACAAAGTGAAGGTCAATTCCAGAGCAATCCATGAATTAGATCGCATTTTTATTCCGGTATTCTCCCGGCGTTACCCCTGTTATCTTTTTAAATTGTCTGGCGAAGTAGCTTGGATTATCAAAGCCACAGTAAAGCCCTGTCTGGCTGATGGACAAGTCCGTGGACACCAGCAGATGTGCGGCTGCGGTAACTCGGCGCCTGAGAAGGTATTGCATGGGCGTGATATGGAGGATACTGGAAAAAGTGCGCTGACATTCCCTGACACAGATACCGGTGTTATCTGCCAGTTGAGAAATCGTTACCTGTTCCATGTAATGTTCCTCCAGCCATGAAAGCATTTGTTTCATGCGGAGCTCTTGCTGGCTGGAGCGCCTGCGTGGAATTTCCTGCAAATGCTCTTTCAGAAGAAGGAAAATACTGGAAAGGGAATTGCGGATAATCAATTCATATCCGTATTTTTGGTTTTTCCATGCATAGAAGGCTGTCTTAAAAAGCTCGAAAATTGTTTTGGCGTTTGGGTCATCATCTGGACGGAGTATCCATGCGGAGCCACCCTGTTCTATAAATGGGCGTAGATATAAGACGTCATAAGCGCTTCCGGGGCCTCCTGACAGAATGCATGGATCAAAGACCATAGAGTGGTAATGACAGCTATTTCCAGATGGACAGGAGATACCATGCAAAACATTGGAATTGATAAAATATCCTTCTCCGGGTTTAAGGTCATACTCAGAATTCATAAATGATACATGCGCCGATCCCTGGACCAGCCAAAATATTTCCATTTCATAATGCCAGTGGGGAGGAATCTCGCCAGTTACATATTGTCGTACATCTCTGTCATAAGCCTCACATGGAAAAAGAGGGGTTCCTATGTCTAAGAGTTCTTTTCTGTCTTTATTTTGTGGAACGGAATATATGGCTTCCATGTCTTGCTCCTTTTAAGATGTAAAATGAATCCTGTCGCTTTTGTTGTATTATATGACGCTTTTGAGGGAGAATCAACTCTGTTTTTCCGGTATAATTTTATAATAAACATACAAAAACAGTAAACACTGTGATTATTTTAAATTTGTTCTATATGGAGGAGGAAGCAAGAAAGAATGCAGCAGGCGGTGAAGTACGAACATATTATTTTTGATCTGGATGGGACGCTGATTGACACTAATAAAACTATTTTGAAAACATGGCAGCTTACATTAAAAGAATATGGTTATGAATATACTCTGGAAGAATTGGAAATCGTGCTGGGCATTACTACCCAAAAAGCATTGGAAAAGCTGAATATACTGGTAAATGAAGAATTTGAAAAGCGGTGGATAGTAAATTATCAAAAATTTGCCGGGGAAGCAGACTTTTTTGGCGGGGTATGGGAAATGCTTTTATCTCTGAAAGCAGGCGGCTATTCATTAGGAGTTGTCACTTCAAGATGCAGGAAAGAATACGAGGATTATTTTCGTATCTTTCGTCTGGAGACAATTTTTGATTTGATTATATGCGCAGATGATACAGAAAAGCATAAGCCCGATCCGGAGCCCTTATATCAATATGCCCGGCAGATAAATACGACTCCTGGGGCTTGTATTTATGTTGGAGATATGCCTACAGATATTGAATGCGCAAATAATGCAGGAACAGCGTCGGGGTTAGTTTTATGGAACGGTTCCGGCATTATTTGCGAAGGAGCAGATTTTATATTCCATTCACCGGAAGAATTGGCAAGTTTATTTTTTAGAACCAAACTTCCCGATCAGTGAAATTACAAAAATGA
>USJG01000194.1 GCA_900554925.1 uncultured Lachnospiraceae bacterium | reverse complement strand
ATAGACAGACTTCCTTAAGAACATTTAGAAAATCCATTTTTCGAAGCTGACAGCGCGCAATTCCGTTTGTACAATCTGCCAAAGGTACTTTCTAAAAGCACCTTTTGACACCCGAATCCTATAAGGAAAGAAAATTTTAGCCAGGGGGACAAAAAAATGACAAATGATAAGCAATCACTGGTTTATACCAACGAAAGCTGCATCGGCTGTAATAAGTGCACCAGAGTGTGCAGCTGCGAAGGTGCTTGCATAACAAGCATAGAGGACGGTCAGACCAGAATTGAGGTAGACGGAGACAGATGCGTAGCATGCGGCGCCTGCTTTGACGTATGCGAGCATCATGCCAGAGAATACCGGGATGATACGGAGCGGTTTTTTGAAGATTTAAAACGGGGAGAAAAGATTTCGGTTTTAATAGCGCCTGCGTTTAAGGCAAATTATCCCAGTGAGTATGAGTCGGTTTTAGGAGGGCTTAAGAAATTGGGAGTCAATCATTTTATCAGCGTTTCTTTCGGAGCGGATATCACCACGTGGGGATATTTAAATTACGTTAAAAAGAATCATTTTCTGGGAGGGATTTCCCAGCCCTGCCCGGCGGTAGTACGGTACATAGAGCAGTATATCCCGGAGCTTTTGCCGAAGCTTTTTCCGGTGCAGAGCCCTATGATGTGTGCGGCGATTTACGCCAGAAAGGAAATGAAAATTACAGATAAGCTGGCTTTTATCAGTCCCTGCATAGCCAAAAAAATGGAGATGGAGGATCCCAATAATAACGGATACATCTCTTATAATGTAACCTTTGACCATTTGATGAAATACGTAAGGGAAAACCATATTAAGGACAGCTTTCAATCAGATGAGATAGAATACGGGCTGGGCTCCATCTATCCCATGCCGGGCGGATTGAAGGAAAATGTCTATTGGTTCTTGGGAGAAAGCGTTTTTATCCGCCAGATAGAAGGCGAAAAGCATATGTATCAGTATTTGGAGGAAAATAAAGACAAAATTGCAAAGGATAAGACGCCGTATCTGTTTATAGATGCATTAAACTGCTCATCCGGCTGTATCTGTGGGACAGGCTGCGAGGCAGAAAAAGCAAAATCGGATGATGCGCTGGCAAGCCTGCTGGAAATACGGGAGGCTTCTAAGAAAAAAGGCTTTTCAAGCGCGTGGTCTAAAATATTGTCGCCGGAAAAGCGCCTTAAGCGTCTGAATCATCAGTTCCGGCACTTGAGGCTGGAGGATTATTTAAGAAGCTATACGGACCGTTCCGCCCAATGTGCGTATAAGATTCCTACTGCGGCAGAACAGGAAGCAATTTTCAGGGATATGAATAAGCTGACGAAAGAAGATCAGACCATCAATTGCTCCTGCTGCGGTTATGAGTCCTGCGAACAGATGGTAGAGGCCATTCATAACGGTTTCAGTAAAAAGGAAAATTGTATTTACTATATTAAAAATGAAGTGGAGATTCAAAAGGAAGAAGCTGCCAGTCTGGCAGTGCAGCTCAAGGAAGAAAAACAGACGATTCAAAATCAGAAGGAATTGATTCTTCAGACGCTCCATGAAATCAACGAGGAATTTGCCGATTTGTATTTGTCGGTGGACGATATGGCCTCAGGCAACGAAAATAATGCTTCGGAGAGTACGGAGATTTCAGGGGAAATGGTAAATATGGCTGCCTTCTGTGAAGAGCTTTCCAAATCCATGGATGAGATCCATGATATTTTAAATGAGCTGGCCGCCAACAATGACGAGGTGGTAAGCATCGCCTCTAAGACAAACCTGCTCGCCTTAAATGCAAGCATTGAAGCTGCCCGGGCCGGTGAAGCGGGAAGGGGATTTGCGGTAGTGGCAGATGAAATTAATCATCTGGCGTCCAATTCCAGCGAAACAGCCACCAGAAGCAATCAGAGTCAGAACAGGATATTAAATTCCGTGACCGCCATTATACAGGAGACCCAGACGCTCCGCAAGACCATAGACGAGGTAAATGGCAGAACCCAGAATTTAGCAGCCGCCACAGAGGAGATTGCCGCGTCCGTCGCTGTTATTTTGAATACAGCTAACGGCGTAAAAGAAAAACTGAAGGTTTTGGAGGAAATGTAACAGGGAGGGCCGGCGGCCCTCCCTTTATTGACGAATTTCAGGAAATTGTATATAATTAAGTACAATCTATGTATTATGTATACAATACCATAAAAAGTGATGAGAGAAGGCAGTGTATGGAAGAAATTACGCGAAAAGCATATGCGAAAATTAATTTGGGGTTGGATGTGATCAGAAAACGCAAGGACGGTTATCACGAAGTAAAGATGATCATGCAGACGGTGGGTATCTACGATACATTGACCTTCCGGAAAAGTGAAAAGCAGGGGATTTTTATTGCCACTGATAAAAAGGAGCTTCCCTGTGACAAAAATAATCTGATTTACAGGGCGGCAGAGCTTGTAACAAATGCCTTCGGCATAGAGGAGGGCGTGGAAATTACCCTGCAAAAGAGGATTCCCATTGCTGCCGGAATGGCAGGCGGAAGTACGGATGCTGCCGCTGTCTTTCATGGACTAAGCGAGCTGTTTGGGCTTTCCATGAGCCTTGAGGATATGATGCGGATGGGAGTAAAGATAGGAGCGGATGTGCCTTATTGTATTATGGGCGGCACAGCCCTTTCGGAGGGGATTGGAGAAATCCTTACCCCCCTTCCGGCGCCGCCCCAGGCGTTTTTACTTATCGCCAAGCCTGAAATCAATGTTTCTACTAAATTTGTATATGAAAATCTTCATGCAGACAGGCTCACCTGGCATCCGGATATAGACGGAATGGTGCAGGCACTGCAGCAGGGGAATCTTAAGGGAATCACAGACAGGATGGAAAATGTGCTTGAAACAGTGACCGTTAAAGAATATCCGGTTATTGCCCGAATCAAAGAGCAGATGAAAAGGGACGGTGCGGATAATTCTCTTATGAGCGGCAGCGGCCCTACTGTTTTTGGTATTTTTAAGGATAAAGAAGCGGCCAGGAAGAGCTATGGAGTGATGAAAGAGCTGGGACTGGCAAAACAGGTTTTTGTTACAGAGTTTGTATAAATGACTGAATTTGCAGACTCGCGAAGAATGGAGTAAATGTATGGGAGAAGAATTTCGGGTAGACATGGATGAGTTTTTACCCCTTAGGGATGTGGTTTTTAACACCCTTAGAAGGGCGATCCTTACAGGACAGTTAAAACCGGGAGAGCGGCTGATGGAGGTTCATCTTGCCAATCAGCTTGGAGTCAGCAGGACGCCTATACGGGAAGCGATCCGGAAGCTGGAGCTTGAGGGATTGGTTATCATGATTCCAAGGCGGGGCGCGGAGGTGGCCAGGATTACTGAAAAAAGCTTAAAGG
>USJG01000193.1 GCA_900554925.1 uncultured Lachnospiraceae bacterium | reverse complement strand
CTGGAGGGCGGGGAAAATCCGCTCTATATTGCGCGGCGGCTGATCAGATTTGCAAGTGAGGACGTCGGGATGGCGGACAGCCATGCGCTGCAGGTGGCGGTGGCGGCATATCAGGCCTGTCATTTTAATGGAATGCCGGAATGTGATGTAAATCTGACCCACGCGGTGGTTTATTTGTCTATGGCCCCCAAGTCCAACGCCCTTTATACCGGATATGGAAAGGCAAAAAATGATGCCTTAAGTATGTTGACTGAGCCGGTACCACTTCAGATCAGAAATGGAGTGACGGATCTGATGCAGGAGCTGCATTATGGAGAGGGGTATCAGTATGCCCATGACACGGAGGCAAAGCTGACAAATATGAAATGTCTGCCGGAATCCTTAGAGGGCAGGCAATACTATGTACCCACCTGTGAGGGAGAAGAAGCCAGGATAAAGGAACGACTGGAGCAGATCAAGGCATTTAAAAAATCACTATAAACAAAATGTAAACAAATGTTCGAAAAATCTGTTGCTTTCCATAGCAATGCGTGATATGATAAAGGCAAACAAATGTTCTGAAAGGCGCGGCTATGGAAAGTAATCTTATCATCAGAGAAAATAAAAAGATGTCCCTTATGGATAAATTAGAAATCCTGTCAGATGCGGCTAAATATGATGTTTCCTGCTCCTCCAGCGGCGTAAGCCGTAAAGGAGACGGTACTGGAATAGGAAACACCTCTGCAGCAGGAATCTGCCATAGCTTTAGCGCTGACGGGAGATGCATCTCTCTTCTTAAAATCCTTTTTACCAATGAATGTATTTATGACTGTAAATACTGCATCAATCGGAGGTCCAATGATGTGCCCAGAGCTTCCTTCACGCCGGATGAGATATGCGAACTGACCATCCAGTTTTACAGGAGAAACTATATTGAAGGGTTATTTTTAAGTTCAGGGATCCTGCATAGCCCCACTTACACCATGGAACTGATTTATGAGGCGGTGTATAAGCTCCGCACATGGTATCGCTTTCAGGGATATATTCACGTAAAGGCCATTCCCGGAGCTGACCCGGAGGTGGTCCGGAAATTAGGGATTTTGGCAGATAGGATGAGCGTTAATCTGGAGCTCCCTACTGCGGAAGGATTACAAAGGCTGGCCCCCAATAAGCATCGCAGGAATATTCTTGCCCCTATGCGGCAGATTCAGCAGGGAATCCTTCAGAATAAAAATGAACTGACAGTATATCGGAATGCGCCTTCCTTTGTGCCGGCAGGGCAGTCCACTCAGATGATCATAGGAGCTACACCGGAAAGCGACTATCAGATTATGATGGTGGCAGAGAATCTGTATAAGAAGTTTGATTTAAAAAGGGTATATTATTCCGCATTTGTCAGCGTTAATGAGGACAAGGAGCTTCCGGCCCTGCCGGGAGGCCCGCCGCTGCTTCGGGAGCACAGGCTGTATCAGGCGGACTGGCTGCTTCGGTTCTATGGATTTGAGGCGGAGGAACTGTTAAGCGAAAATAAGCCTAACTTTAATATCTTGCTGGACCCTAAGGCAGATTGGGCGCTGGGCCATTTAGAGCAGTTTCCGGTAGAAATTAACCGGGCAGATTATCAGACGATACTGCGGGTTCCCGGTATTGGGGTTAAAAGCGCCCAGAGAATCGTGAGAGCAAGACGAAATGGAAGCCTTAATTTTGATGATCTTAAGAAAATAGGCGTGACCTTGAAAAGGGCCTTATATTTTATTACCTGCAATGGCAGAATGATGTATCCTACTAAGCTGGAGGAGGACTATATTGCCCGCAATTTAATTTCCAATAAAGAAAAGCTGCCCTTTGACAGGGATGGCATGACCTATAAACAACTGTCTTTGTTTGATGATGAGCAGGAAGTTTTATGGAAGCAGGCGGTAAACAATTGACCAGGCGGGCAGTGATGCAGCAGGTATGGAGAGTGACATGGAAGAATACTATTTGGTTTGTGAAGATTCTCTGGAAGGGATTTTTACGGGAATCTATGACGCATATCTTAAGAAAAAGCCTCATGACCAGATTCACATTTGTGTGGGTGAGGAGGAAAATTACCGGTTATTTGCAGTTTATGACAGATGTGCGGCAGATGAGAAGAAAGCGGCCAGCGTAGCCAGAACCATCATAAGGGAATTTGGCCAGGAGGCATATTTGTCTATATGCAGGGCATTGGCATCGAAAGAGCCGGATAAGGGAGAGGCAATTTACAAGACCATTGTGACCGGCTTTCACATGAAGAATAAGAAGCAGTTAATGGGAAATCTGAAGAATCCTTATGTACACAGAGTATTTGAATTGTCCCGCTTTACTGCTAATGAAGTCCATTCCCATGTGGAGTTTTTAAGATTCAAAGAATTGGAAAATGGGATATTGTATGCTGTTATCGGGCCGAAAAACAATGTGCTTACTTTTATCGTCCCTCATTTTGCAGACAGGCTTCCACTGGAAAATTTTGTCATATATGATGAAATAAGAAATATTTATGCCATGCATCCTGCCGGGAGAGAATGGTATCTGGTGTATGGCGATGAAGGGATAAGGCAGGCAGAGCATAATTTTTCAGAGGGAGAGAAGAATTACAGTGAACTATTTGGCCGCTTTTTTCATACCATAGCAATAAAGGAACGCAGAAATTACGGACTACAGAGAAACATGCTGCCCTTAAGGTACCGTGAATATATGACGGAATTTCAGATGAAATAACAGTATAATAGCCAAATTTTTTGTCAATAATATTATTGTACAGGCAAAAATTATACAAAATACCAATATATTACTTAATTTGGAAAATTGTATTAAAAAAAATACTTTACAAAAGTCAAATAGGGTGGTAATCTTGCTTCAAGTACAAGAAAACGTTTTTCGCAGCCTGCATTTAAGGAAAAGGAAAGGTGATAGTATGATGCAGCGTAGAATAAAATTAAGATTAGACGAAGTGAAGTCTTTTGTAGAGGCAGCTTCAAGGTGTGATTTTGATGTTGACGTTTCTTATAACAGATTTACGGTGGATGCAAAGTCGATCGTTGGAGTGTTGGGCCTTGATTTGAATCAGACATTGCTGGTATCTTACAATGGATATGATCCTGAGTTTGAAAAGGTATTAAATCATTTTACTATGGCAAGTTAATAAGGTATTAAAACAGTAATAAGCATCTGATTGACTCCCTGAAAAAGATAGCGTACTATCTTTTTAGGGAGTCTTTTTTGTCGTATAGGATTTGTGTGTTAAAAGGGGCTTTTAGAAAGTACCCTTGACAGATTGCACAAAAGGAATTGCACGCTGTCAACTTCGGAAAATGGATTTTCTAAATGTCCTTAAGGAAGACTGTCAGACTTTACGCAACCATCCGCAATTCGCCATCCGGGCTCATAGCGGACTTTTCGGGACATCC
>USJG01000192.1 GCA_900554925.1 uncultured Lachnospiraceae bacterium | reverse complement strand
TGTAAAGACAGCATGGAAATATGGTGTTGAATGTATATTTTTAAATGTGCATGAACTATGCAGCAGAAACTTTCCTAGTTCTGGCAGGTGGCCCCCGATTGCGTTCGTCCGGCTTTTCATGGCTTATATTTTACCGGGATCCATTAAGAAAGCGCTGTATCTGGACTGTGACACATTGGTTGTGCGGAATATAGAGGATCTGTTTGAGATAGATATGGATGGATATGTGTTCAAAGGGGTGCAGGATTGTGTAAGCGGACAGTATAAAAAAAATGTGGGGCTAAATATATGGGAACCCTATGTAAATGGAGGAGTGCTGCTTGTGGATATTGCGGCTCTTCGGAGATTTGATACGGAGGGGGCGGTGACACAGTTTTTTAATCAATATTCCCGCAGAATGACGTATGCGGACCAGGACGTGTTGAACGGTGTTTTTAGAGGAAAGATAGGAACTTTGCCGGCAGAATATAATGTGATGACGGTTATTCTGAACTGGAACTATCGGGAGATATGCAGGCTTAGGAAGCCAATATCCTACTATTCGGAAAATGCCATAATTTACTCCAGGGAGAATCCGGCAATTATTCATTTTACTCAAAACCTGTGGACGATTCGCCCGTGGTATCAAAATTCAAACCATCCGATGGCGGCTGAATTTCAAAAATATAAAGATATAAGTCCCTGGAAGGATAAAAAATCTCCTTTTTTTGAGGCTAAAGGAGGACGCAGTAAACAGATAGCGGTTTTGAAAAAGCTGCCCAGGGCGGTTTTTGTTCTAATAGCCGGGTTTGCCCATGCGGTGTGCTATCCCATGTTGGTCAGATTGAGAGCGGAGATATTCGGGAGACATAAATATGTCGTTGGTTAAAGCTTATTATCATATTCATGCATTTTGGGTCAAACTGTTTTGGAAAATAATTTATGGAAGTAAATTGAATATTGGAGAAAAAACTACCTTTCGGCGCAATTTTACCATAGCGGTGGAAGATATGGGAGTTGTGAGAATTGGTACAAGCTGTTTTTTTAATCATGACTGTTCGATCAGCTGTCGCGGAACCGTGGAGATCGGAAACGGGACATTATTTGGAGAAAATGTAAAGATATACGATCATAACCACAGATTTGCGAAAACAGCGCCAATTAAAGAACAGGGGTATTCTATAGGAAAAATTCAGATTGGAGATCACTGCTGGATAGGAAGCAATGTGACATTTTTAAAAGGAGCGCAGGTGGGGAATGGCTGCGTGATTGGAACAGGCTGCATTATAGATGGTTTGATTCCGGAAAATACAATCGTTACCATGCGGCCGCAGTATTGTATCCGCCCGGTAGAAAATAGCAGACAGTGAATGTAAAAGGGGGATTAAAATGAATGGATTTAAGCTGGGGGATCTGTTAATTGAGATGTCGGAGAAATATGAGGAGCAGCCAGCGTTTTTGTTTCCATCGGATCGGGGGGCAGCTGTGCCTGTCAGATATTCTGAGTTCATAAACGATCTGGAACGTGGGGTGATTATAGGCGGAAAGATTACATATCAGCGGATCGCCATTCTTGGATATAATTCTTATTCCTGGATTTTGACGGCATTTTCTTTGCTATTAAGCGGGAAAAGTTTGATTTTGTTAGATCCTGGACTGGGGAAGCAGGATTTGATCCATCTGCTGGAATATACAGATGCAGAATGCCTTATGATTTCTCCGGATCTGGCAGAAGAATTGAGTTTTCTCAGTGATGACTATTATATTGAGAATTTTTTGTCTGTTGAAAAAGAGAAGGACAGGAGGAGCCTGAAAGGACTGTCGGAGCAGGGAGGGGATTTCCTGTGCTTTACTTCCGGCACATCGAAAAGTTCGAAGGGAGTAGTAGTCACGGCGGACGTTTTTGTAAAACACATTCTCCTCGCTGAAAATGTCCTGCCGGGAAAGAAAGCAGATCGTTTTTTCCTTCCATTGCCTCTGCATCATATGTATGCCTTGACAATGATTTTCCATATTATGAAAAAGGGAGCCGTCGTATGTCTCGGAACGACACCGAGGTATTTAAGGCGTGAGGCGGATCTGTTTGATGCTGATATCGCAATGCTGGTGCCCAGTATGATTGATTTCCTGTTTCAGGAGGAGGAAATTATGCCCCGGCTCTATGCGGTGATTTTGGGAGGAAGCCGCTTCCGAAAAGAGTCCGCGGACAAAATAAAGGCCAGGGGGATCCAGATTGTCAATATTTATGGTTCTTCGGAGACGGCGGGGTTTATATCATGCAATCGTCCGGGGGAGGATGAGAACTGGCTTAGGCCATATGGTCCGATACAGTTTGTACTGCGGGATACCGGAGAATTGGGGGTGAGACTTCCGTTTTGCATGGAAGGATATTATAAACGGCCGGACGATACGAAACTTGTTTTAAATGACGGCTGCTTCTGGACGGGGGATGCCGGCCGAATTGACGAGGAAGGGCGAGCCATGATTCTCGGAAGAATCCGGGATACAATCGTCATTGAAAATGGAGAGAAAATTCATGCGGAAGATATAGACAGTATATTGAATCAGATGGAGGGCGTTCGGGATGCGGCTGTAGTCTATGCCCCTCAATGCGGAATATGTGCGGTGATCGTGGCAGAACCGGATGCGGCTGTCGAAGTGATTCAGAAAAGAATAGCGGCTTACAATAAGGATTGCAGTCCGAGTCAGAAAATACGGCATATCTGGTACAGAGAAGAAAAATTGCCCCGTACGGCGACGGGTAAGCTGAAACGATATAAATTAGAGAATGAATACCAGAGTTGGAGTGACTCGTGTCAGACAAAAGAGGATTAAGGCATGGTAATTAATATTTATAGGAATTCGAGCCAGACAGTGCTTTCTGCTTATGATCATGTGATAACAAATTTATATATGGACCATATGCAGCATGGACATAAAACATATGCCGTCTGCGGATGCAGCCCTGGAACAGGGGCGACGGCGGTATCTGTAGAATTGGCGGCATCTTTTGCTGAGGCAGGAAGAAAGACGCTGCTGATCGATATGGATCTGCGCAAAGAAAAGGCTCATCAGCATTTAAATGAAAAGATAGGAGCTCGTGGCTTATCAAATTATGTTGCGGGGATTGTCCCGGAGGAGGAAATCATATTTGAAACGAATATAAAACAGCTGCATTACATTGGAGGAGGGACAGCAGGAGGGGACCATACCGTGAAAATTCTCTGCTCCCATAAGCTGAAGGAGCTGCTGGAACGACTGTATGATGCGTATGATTTTATTGTGATCGACACACCGTCTCTGTCGGCAACGCTTGACAGTAAGGTTTTATGTTCCCTGGCAGATTCTGTAGTCCTTGTGGCTGCGATGGAAGAATCTAAAAAGAAACAGCTGGAGGATGCGAAAGTTCAGCTGGACAGGCTGGGAATTCCCATATCCGGAGTCGTAGCGACAAAGGCAAGCTGGGATA
>USJG01000191.1 GCA_900554925.1 uncultured Lachnospiraceae bacterium | reverse complement strand
ACCGGCGGCCTGGTCAGGGCGTATACCCAGGCGGCACAGGCGGGACTTCGGGATGCTGGAATCGCAACCATGCAGTATGGCTTGGAGATAACCATAGGAGTGGATTATACGGATGCAGGAAAGGTGCAGTATCTTCTTGGCAGGAGACAGATTGAAATTGCCAGTTCCGGATATACTGACAAAGTGGCCTTTGATATCCGGATTCCCAGAGAGCAGGAGGAGTCTTTTTTAAAAGAAATTACGGAAGCCACCTCAGGAAGGGCGCAAATAGAAATAACAGGCGCGGGGTATTATATGATTACCAATTAACCAAAGGTAAAGGATGGGTAAAATCCGTTGACAAAAAAAGACCGATGGTCTAAAGTAAAATCTGGCAGAGAACAAACAGTTCCTAATAAAATTAGCATTTTTCTGAAAGGTGGTGGTTTTTATGAAAAAGAGTACAGTAAACAGCGGTACGGATATTCCTCCTCATGAGCGGAGCATAAAAATCACATATAAAGGAGAATTGCTATGGAAGAAATTAGAGATCTTGAAGTAATCAAAGAACTGCTTGATACAAAGCAATATACAAGGCTCCGTCAGAAGATGGCAGAAATGAATACTGCCGACCTTGCAGTGATCATGGAGGAGCTGGAGGAGGAAGATTTGCTTAAAATCTTCCGTATTTTACCTAAAAACATGGCGGCAGATGTGTTTTCTTACATGGAGGTTGATAATCAGCAGTTTATTATCACCAGCCTGTCGGAGAAGGATGCAGCCGGAATCATTAATAATCTGATGGCGGATGATGCAACCGACCTTTTGGAGGAAATGCCTGCCAACGTGGTAAAGAAGCTGCTTGCCAATGCAAGCCCGGAGACCAGAAGAGACATCAATCATCTGCTTCGCTATCCGGAAGATTCTGCCGGCAGCATTATGACGGTGGAATATGTGGATTTAAAGGAAAATATGACGGTGGAAGATGCCATTGCCCGGATACGAAAAGTGGGAGTGGACAGTGAAACCATTAATATCTGTTATGTGCTGGATGCCAAAAGAACGCTGGTAGGCACGGTGGCCCTCCGTTATCTGCTGATCAGTTCAGGAGATGCGGTAATAGGAGATATCATGCATGAAAATGTTATCTTTATTAATACCCTGATGGATCAGGAGGAGGTTGCCAGACAGTTTCAGAAATACGATTTTACCGCTATGCCGGTAGTGGATAATGAAAACCGGCTGGTTGGGATTATTACCGTCGATGATATTGTGGATATTCTCCAGGAAGAGGCCACAGAGGATATGGAAAAGATGGCAGCTATTGTGCCCTCAGATAAGCCATATATGAAAACAAGTGTTATTGAAACCTGGAAGAAGCGTATGCCCTGGCTGTTGCTTCTTATGATATCGGCAACCTTTACAGGAAGCATTCTTACTACCTTTGAGGATGCGCTGCTGGCATACGGAGCGCTGATTGCCTATATTCCCATGCTGATGGATACCGGTGGAAATGCCGGCGGACAGGCCAGCGTTACCATTATCCGCGGGCTTTCCTTAAATGAAATTGAATTTAAGGACGCTTTCCGGGTGATCTGGAAAGAAATGCGGGTGGCGGTGCTGTGCGGAGTTACGCTGGCAGCCGCTAACTTTGTAAAGCTTTTATTGTTTGACAGAGTGGACATCATGGTGGCTTTGGTGGTATGCCTTACATTAGTGGCAGCAGTGATGATTGCCAAGGTGATAGGCTGCACGCTGCCTATGCTTGCCAAAAAAATCGGCTTTGATCCCGCGGTAATGGCAAGTCCTTTTATTACGACGATCGTTGACGTATTGTCACTGCTGGTATATTTTCAGATTGCAACCCACCTTTTGCATATTGGAGGATAGCGTATAAATATAATCCAAATAAAACAGAAGGCGAAGATACGGATGAAAGTATCTTCGCCTTTACTAAATGATTGGCTAATTCTGAGCTGCAGACGCAGCCCTCATGGCAGCGCGCTTGCGCATGGTGGGATCCAAAATCTTTTTGCGGATGCGCAGGGATTTGGGAGTAACCTCCAAAAGCTCGTCCGTATCAATAAATTCAAGCGCCTGCTCTAAGCTGAGCACTTTAGGGGGCGTCAGACGCAGCGCTTCATCGGCGCTGGAGGAACGGGTATTGGTAAGCTGTTTCTTCTTGCATACATTAAGCTCAATATCCTCGCCCTTTCCGTTCTGACCAACCACCATACCGGAGTAAACCTTTTCGCCGGGGCCGATAAAGAGGGTTCCACGCTCCTGGGCATTGTAAAGACCATAGGTGATAGCTTCCCCTGCCTCAAAAGCAATCAGGGAGCCCTGTTTACGGTATTGAATATCACCCTTGTAGGGGCCATAGCCATCAAAAATACTGTTCATGATGCCATTTCCCTTGGTGTCAGTCATAAATTCTCCCCGGTAGCCGATCAGCCCTCTGGAGGGGATAGAAAATTCAAGGCGGGTATATCCGCCGGAGGCAGCGCCCATATTGCGAAGCTCGCCTTTCCGCTGGCTTAGCTTTTCAATAACAGAGCCGGAAAATTCTTCGGGAACATCAATATAGCAAAGCTCCATGGGCTCTAATTTTTTCCCATTTTCATCTGTCTTATAGAGAACCTCGGCTTTGCTCACTGCAAATTCATAGCCCTCTCTTCTCATATTTTCAATCAGTACGGATAAATGCAGTTCGCCTCGGCCGGATACCTTGAAGGCTTCGGTGGTATCAGTTTCCTCCACACGCAGGGAAACATCTGTGTTAAGCTCCCGGAACAGTCTGTCCCTTAGATGGCGGCTGGTAACATATTTGCCTTCCTGTCCTGCAAGGGGAGAATCATTGACCATAAAATGCATGGCAATGGTAGGCTCCGAAATTTTCTGAAAAGGAATGGAAACAGGGTTTTCCGGAGAGCATAGGGTGTCTCCGATATGGATGTCGGAAATACCGGAAATGGCCACGATAGATCCAATATCAGCCTGCGGTACCTCTATCTTGTTTAAGCCGTCAAATTCATATAGCTTGCTGATTTTCACCTTTCTTGATTTATCGGGATCGTGGTGGTTTACAATGACGACCTCCTGGTTTACCCTTACAGAGCCATTATCTACTTTGCCCACTCCGATTCTTCCCACGTATTCATTATAATCAATGGTGCTTATAAGTACCTGTGTGCCGGCGTCGGGATCGCCTTCGGGAGCAGGGATATAATCCAGAATGGTTTCAAACAGAGGGACCATATTTGTACCAGGCTGGCTTAAATCGCAAGTGGCAGTTCCGGTCTTGGCGGAGGCAAATACAAAAGGACAGTCAAGCTGGGATTCGTCCGCATCCAGATCAAGGAAAAGCTCTAATACCTCGTCAACTACTTCTTCAGGGCGGGCTTCCGGCCGGTCGATCTTGTTGACGCATACAATAACGGGAAGCTTAAGCTCCAGTGCCTTGCGAAGAACAA
>USJG01000190.1 GCA_900554925.1 uncultured Lachnospiraceae bacterium | reverse complement strand
CTCTCCCCCCGCTTCCTCTCCGTCCTCCCTATCCCAATGGAACCCGCTTCCACTGCTCAAACGCCTCCCGCATAATCGTTACCGCGCTCTGATATGTTTTCTGCGTATCCTCCGTATAACAGTCAAAATTAAAACAGAACATCGAAAGAGCGCATACCTTCCCCGTCGCGGTCACTGCGGCTACATTTCTGGCCACTGCGTCCAGTTCCTGGCCATAGGGAACATTTTTGCTGTAGGAAGGAATATACTCATGTTTCAGAATATCCGCATCCACCGATACATAGATCGCGTCCACCCGGTCTGCCAGCTCGTCGATCTTCTTCCTCCAGGTCTCTCCTGATGCAAATTCACTGGCATCCAGCTTTACAATTCCGGCAGAAATCAGATTGTGGCCTGTTTCCTCATCCAGAATGCGAATATCGCTGGCTATGATATCCTCTCCTCTGCACGGAATCTTAAGACCACAGACACGTTCCCGATACTCGCGGAGGGCATCATCCGCAATGCCGCTCAGCGTCGATAATGGCACCGAGACAAGTCTTGTCGACGAAACCGCCGACTTCCCGGGGATCCTGCAATCTGCGTGCGCATCAATCCAGACAACGCCGATTTTTTTATCTTCCCCGATCGCCCTCTGCAGCCCTCCGGCTATCGCAGGGGCATAATTACAGTAGCCGCCTGCAAACAGCACTGCATTTCCCCGGCTCGCCGCAGAAAAAACTGCATCCGATGCATTTCTCGTCAGCCCCTCATACGGTGCATATTGCCTGTACTTCTGATAATCCAGATCCTCAATAAATACTGGCACTCCCATCGTCTGAAACACCCCGCTGTCCGTATACGCATCGATCTCCCGGTGTTTCAGCTGCTTTATCTTGGAATGAAACACCGGCACACCGTCTGCAGCCTCTACATCCCATGCATTATAGCAATACGGACACCCTATCACAGTCAATCCACTCACTGGTCTCATCACAGTCACCAATCCTTTTTCGTATAGAAATTATGCCGCCTTTTTCCTTCTTGTAAAAATGTTGACAATAAACATCGCCGCAAAAATAACAAGAGATACAAGCGCACACCAGACAAATGCAGATGCCGTACCAACGGTAGCGGCACGGCCAATCGCAATCGCCAAGATTGGAGTAACAACCAGGGATCCCAGCGTATACCCCACACTGTAATCCGAGAGCGCATCCGATTTCAGATCCGGATCCGCCATCTTAATCAGCAACATACCGGTGACATAGACACCGAGATTTGCCCCGAGAATCCCCAGACTTTTTTCAAACCAGTTATTGCAGAGCATTTTTTTGCAAATAAA
The DNA here is from genome assembly GCA_900554925.1 of uncultured Lachnospiraceae bacterium. Lineage (GTDB taxonomy): Bacteria > Bacillota > Clostridia > Lachnospirales > Lachnospiraceae > Suilimivivens. Next base: position 2,182 of record USJG01000190.1, on the reverse strand, counting down.
CCAGTTAAGAACAGGTACAAGTATCAGTCCGGCAACAATAACAGCAACCAATACAACCCAGTACGTCAGCACTACGCTCAGCGAAATGCTCATAATCGCCGCTGTAATCATATAATCCGAAAGCAGTCCCGTCACTTTATTTTTCACTGCGTCGTCAAACAGATAGTCCAGTTTCAGAAAACTGATTGCACTCCATAAAATTAACATTACAATCATTCCATACAGCCAAGTCGGAATGGAGCTGAATAGAGAAATTCCCGTCATTTTGCAGAGTGTGCTGAATGGATAAGCCAAAAATGTGGCGATCAGCAACAGTCCCAGATGCAATGTAAGAGTCTCTATGCTGTTAGAAACAGTGGTCTGCGGCCCCATGGAAGGACGTTCCATTCCTTTTTCATAAAATCCGGTTCGCATTTCCAGCGGAGTTTCAGCAGCGGATTTGATCTGCGTGGTATAACCATGTCTGGCCGCATAATTGATGAGAGCCGTGCCAATGAGAATACCTCCGATCACACCAACAGTGGCAGTCGTCATTCCTCCCCCCAGAGCAGCTTCCCAGTTTGGATTACCCAGCTCCTCAAACGAACTTCCAATGGATGCAGCTGTCCCATGTCCGCCTGCAAATCCCGCCCCCATCTCAAGCCCCATACCATCAAATGTGTTTGCTCCGAACGCCTTGCACACCAACGTTACGCCGCATCCAACCGCCAGCTGCAAAATGAGAAAGCCGGCAGTCAGAAAGGAAAGCACCAGCACATCATTGCTTTTACTCAAAGCATCCGAGCTTTTGGACTTCCCCTTAAAAAGCTTAAGCCCCATAGGCGTAGCGGCCAGCACAGGAATAATCAATAGGTTTGGCAAAGCTGATGCGACTGTCATCGTATCCTCACTGAATCTTAAAATATTTAATGCATTCGGTCCAAGAATCAATCCAATGAATCCGCCAATCACGCAGGATGGCAGATACAAATTCTGAAAAAACGGTATTTTCGCTCGAAGTAAGGCCCCCAGGATCAGCAAAATGCTGATAATACCCAATGATTGAAATGCAGCAGTCAACGCATTTGAAATTGTCATAATCAAACCTCCTCCATTGTTTTATAATATAAAATTCCATTTTCCAATTTGCAATTTTACATTAACAGAAAACGTGAACAAAGTCAATAATCGCTGTGTGAATTCTGTAAAAACCCAAAATAGTGCAGATCTTTCTTGCAATATCACGATTTCTACTGTATGATTTATCTAGCGCAAAAGGCATCATAAATTCTTCCGCGCCAGAAAGGACATTATGGCTAAATCTGTAAAAAAGACATCCGATAATCACGTAAAGACAATACAGTCTGTAGACCGGGCGCTTGACATTCTGGAATGCCTCTGCCTTAAAAACAGCTATAAACTGGGAGACCTGGCAGAAGCCTGCAGTTTAAATAAAACTACAGCATTCCACATTTTAAAAACATTTGAAGCCAGGGGATATGTAGAAAAAAGCTATGACACACAGGTTTATAAGCTGGGGTGGAAAGGTTTTGAGCTTTTTGCCGGTCTTTATCAGAACATTGATGTAAAACCAATCATAATTCCTTATATGGAACGGCTCAGGGACTTAACTGACGAGACAGTCACGCTGAACTACTTTGCCAAAATCGATAATTATTACACCAGTATAAATTTTATTCAGCTTGAATCTTCTCAATCGCTGAAATATTCGTCAAAAATCGGAGAACATTCCCCGATTCACTGCACGGCCGCAGGAAAGGTCCGTTTTCTCGGATATTCCAAATCGATGCTTGAAGAACAGCTCCAGAATACCCCTTTCGATCCGTATACCGAACACACTGTTACCGATCCGGAAGCATTCCTGGCTCAGCTTGATGAGGTTCGCCAAAACGGTTATTGCATTGAAAAGGAGGAATATCTCCCGGGAATCTGCTCCGTAGCCGTCCCTATGTTCAAATACACCGGTCGCGTAATATATGCCTTGTCAGTCAATGTTCCCTCTCTGCGGGCCAGCGATGACCGGCTGAAAGAGATCGCGGCAATCATGATGGAAGTTTTAAGCAGCGCCACGACCTGCCCGGATTTTCTCTTTAAAGGCGCTCCCATCCCCAAACCATATTAACAGGCATACCTTTCCCTGTTTGGATTTATTACAGACATTGTTCCAGACAGGGGATATTTA
>USJG01000189.1 GCA_900554925.1 uncultured Lachnospiraceae bacterium | reverse complement strand
GAAAAGTCCGCTATGAGCCCGGATGGCGAATTGCGGATGGTTGCGTCCGGTAAGATACCCTTCCTAAAGAACATTTAGAAAATCCATTTTTCGAAGCTGACAGCGTGCAATTCTTTTGTATAATCTGACGATTCCAAATTTACCAAGCACCTTTTGACACCCGAATCCGTATAGGAAATTCCTCCGGACAGGCCAACTCTTAGGCATAATTTGGACAAAGCATCATATATTGGGTTAAGGGGTGAATAACATGACAAAGAAAGATGAGATTTTACGGATATTTCCTGAACATATGAAAGTAAGGTGGGAGCAGGCGCTTCTTTATACAGATAAGCTGCAGGAAATCCGGCTCGGTGTAGGGCGGCCGGTAAGGCTTAAATTGGCAGGGGAGGAAAAATTCTTATCCCGCAGAGGACTGGTAAGCACCCTGTCAGGTGATGCCTGGTACATGACAGAAAAGGAGATGGACGAGATTGTTAAAAATATTTGCCGCTATTCTTTGTATGCCTTTGAAAATGAAATCAGGCAGGGATTTCTTACCGTGCCGGGAGGGCATCGGATTGGAATGGCAGGGCAGGTGATTTTAAATGAAAACGGGAACATCAGAAATATAAGTCATATCAGATTTTTGAATATCAGAATTTCCCATGAGATATTGGGGGCCGCTGAAGAGGTGATGCCTTACCTCTACGAGAAAGACCGCGTGCGAAATACACTTATAATTTCCCCTCCGGGGTGTGGAAAGACGACGCTTCTGCGTGATGTCATAAGGCAGCTATCTGATGGAAGTATCTATGGAACCGGCAGGCAGATTGGCGTTGTGGACGAGCGGTCGGAAATTGCAGGAAGCTTTATGGGGATTCCGCAAAATAATGTGGGAATGAGGACGGATGTGCTGGACGGATGCCCGAAAGTACAGGGAATGATGCTTCTTATGCGCTCTATGGCGCCTTCTGTAGTAGCAGTAGATGAAATTGGCGGTTATGAGGATATCAAGGCAATTTTTCAGGTGCTTCAATGCGGAAGCAGTGTGGTAGCTACCATGCATGGCAATACAATGGAAGATGTACAAAGACACCTGGCTTTTGGAGAATATGGCATGTTGTTTGAACGCTTTGTGTTTCTGGAAAAGAAACAGGGAGTCTGCCAAATAAGGGAAATTGTTGACGGAAAACAAAAAGGCGTGCTTTGGAAATCGGGGCAGAGAGTATGCTGCGGCTAGCCGGATGCGTACTGGTAATAGCAGGCTCTGCCGGTTTTGCACAGAGTATTTGCAGGGACAGCAAAAAACGCCTTGAAATGCTGAAACAAATGCGGAGTATTTTTGAAGCCATGAAATATTATATTGCCTATCAGAAGGCGACCATTCCGGAAATTTTGGGGAAATTATCTGTTAAAGGAGATGGGTCTATATCTGGCGCATTTCAGGAAATATATAGAAAAGTCTATGAGGAAGGAGAAAGTTTCCCGCTTATCTGGAAGCAGCAGATGGAACAGGTGCTGATGCAGTCTGCATTAACAAAAGAGGAAAAGAAAATGGTTCTCGATTTTCCTTCCTGCCTTGAATTTATGGAAGAAAACGCACAGGCTGGTGCTTTGGACGAACTTCTTCGGGAAATAAATCTGCATATTGAAGAACTTATCAGGGAACAAAAAAATAAAAATAAAATGATCATGAGCCTTGGGGTAGCAGTTGGAGTTTTGATTTCCATTCTGCTTATATAGCTTAAGTGCGTGGAGGAAATATGGGGATAAATCTGATTTTTAAAATAGCGGCGGTTGGCATTTTGATTACTATATTAGGTCAGATATTAAAACACAGCGGAAGGGAAGAACACGCTTTTCTTATTAGCCTGGCAGGCTTGATTCTGGTGCTCACCTGGATATTGCCTTATATCTATGATCTGTTTGTTATGATACAGGATCTGTTCAGTCTGTAAAGATACATAGCGAAAGGAGCGCATTTAAGTTGGAAATTATTAAAATAGGGGTGCTTGGAGTGGCAGGAGTCATGCTTGCGCTGCAATTTAAATCAAACAGGCCGGAATACAGTTTATATATGGGAGCCGCTATATGTCTGATTATCTTTACCTTTTCCATAGAGGGGCTGTATACCTTGCTGGGAAAAATCGGCATGTTGGAGCAATATCTAAGCGGCAGCGGAAATTATCTGGGATTTTTGTTTAAGGCGGTAGGAATTACCTATGTCTGTGAGTTTTGCGCTTCCATCTGTAAAGATGCCGGATATGGGGCTGTGGCCGGACAGATAGAAATTTTCGGAAAGCTGTCGGTGCTGCTTATGGGAATACCGATTCTCACAACTGTAATAGAAAATATTAATGCCATTGCCGGTTAATTATTCTATATCACAGACAATATCTGGATATGCATGGGGATTGAAATGAAAGGAAAAGCAGGGACAATAATTCTGATTTGGGCCATAATTGCAGGAGTATTATTTTTCAGTTCTTTCTTTGGAATGAAGGTTCAGGCGGCTGAAAATGATGAAGGGGAGGGGGCAGAGCTTACCTATATAGATAACTGGTTGTCTGCCTGTGATATGAGCGGCATCAATCAGGGAGTGGAGGAGCTTTTTCCCGGAATGAATATTGATACTGGCGAGCTTCTTTCCATGATTATGCAGGGAGAAATTTTAGAAGCCTTGAAAGCGCTGGTGGGACAGGTAAAAGCTTCTCTTACAGATGAAATGGGAGGAATCAGACAGGTTTTTATTTACATACTGATTCTAGGAGTAGTATCGGCATTGTTTTCGGGATTCTCGGATTTATTTGTGGGGCAGCAGATTGCCCAGGCCGGATTTTATTTTCTCTATTTGTTCCTCATGGTTATTTTGACAAAGGTATTTTTGGTGGTATCGGAAATTGCTGTAACTGCGGTGGAGAATATTGTGCTTTTTGTCAAATTATTTATACCTACTTATTTTATGGCTGTAGGAGCGGCCCAGGGGGCAGCCTCGGCAGTTTATTATTATCAAATGATGCTGATCATTGCTTATCTGGTGGAAAGCTTTTTAAATACGGTATTAATTCCGTTCATATATAGTTATGTGATGCTGGCCCTTTTAAACGGGCTGTGGGCGGAGGAAAAGCTGAGCCTTCTGCTTGAATTTATAGAAAAAGGAATCATTCTGGCACTTAAGATTTCTATGGGAGCAGTTACAGGTCTGAGCCTGGTACAGGCTGTAATCGTGCCAGTAGCTTCCCAGCTTAAAATTTCCGCTATGCGCAAGGCGGTATCTGCAATTCCGGGGATTGGCAGCGTGGCAGAGGGAGTAACGGAGTTGGTGTTAGGTTCTGCGGTGCTTATCAAAAACAGCATGGGGGTACTGCTTTTAGTTCTTATCTTAGGAGCCTGCATTTTACCGCTGCTTAAAATATTGATCGTTACAGCAACGGTAAAATTGGGAGCAGCCATTACGGGAATTGTAAGCGACAAGCGTATTGCGGCATGTACTGACCGGGTAGGAATAGGTTGTCTTTTGCTGCTGCGCTGTGTGTTTACTTCAATGG
>USJG01000188.1 GCA_900554925.1 uncultured Lachnospiraceae bacterium | reverse complement strand
CGATGAATTTAAAAGGAAGAGATTTTTTAAAACTGCTTGACTATACACCAGAGGAGATTACTTACCTGCTTGATCTGGCGGCAGACTTAAAGGATAAGAAGAAAGAAGGTATTTTGGTTGATACTTTTCGCGGAAAAAATATTGCGCTGATTTTTGAAAAGACAAGCACAAGAACACGCTGTTCCTTCGAGGTAGCAGCACATGATCTTGGGATTAGCGTAACTTATCTGGATCCGTCAGGTTCTCAGATTGGAAAAAAGGAAAGCATTGCAGATACAGCAAGAGTGTTAAGCCGCATGTACGATGGAATTGAATATCGTGGTTATGGCCAGGCAATTGTCGAGGAATTGGCAAAATATTCATCAGTGCCGGTTTGGAATGGCTTAACAAATGAATTTCATCCAACTCAGATGTTAGCAGATCTTTTAACAATCCGCGAGCATTTTGGTCATTTAAAAGGCATTCATTTTACTTATATGGGCGATGCCAGATACAACATGGGTAATTCCCTAATGATCGCCTGCAGTAAGATGGGACTTCACTTTACTGCCTGCACTAATAAGAAATACTTCCCAGATGAAAGTCTAGTTGAGCAGTGTAAAGCATTTGCAAAGGAAAGCGGTGGTTCTGTTACATTGACAGAGGATGTTAAGGCAGGAACGACAGGTGCAGATGTCATTTATACTGACGTATGGGTATCCATGGGCGAGCCGGCTGCAGTATGGGAGGAGCGTATCCACGATTTGCTTCCATATCAGGTAAATAAGGCAGCTATGGATAATGCAGCAGAGGGTGCTGTATTTATGCATTGTCTTCCAGCATTCCATGATTTAAATACAGGAATAGGAAAAGAAATCTCAGAAAAGTTTGGATTGACTGAGATGGAAGTGACAGATGAAGTATTCGAGAGCAGCCAGTCAATTGTATTTGATGAGGCAGAAAACCGTATGCATACGATTAAAGCTGTGATTGCAGCAACCATTTAACCGGAGGTTTTGTTAGGCTATGGAACACAGACGCAAAAGATGGGGATTCGCGCTGACAGAGATTTTTATGTCATTATTGATCGTCATATCAGCTGTGATTCTGGTGGTGGATTGGAAACATTATGAGTATTTCTTTATTATCGCATTTGCAGCGGCAGCACTTTTGTTTTTAGCAAGAGGAATCCGAACTATAGGTGAGGACAAAAGCCATCTGGCAGGCGGCATATTGTATCTGATAGGCGCTACATTTATGGTGAGCTTTCTGACGGCGAGTATATTAACAATTTTGGGAGGCAGTCTGTGAAACAGAAATTATTGGAGCTTTTGCAAAGCACAGAAGGTTTTTTATCTGGTCAGGAGCTTTCAGATCACCTGAATGTTTCAAGAACAGCAGTGTGGAAAGTAATGAAGAGCTTAGAAGAGGACGGATACGAGATAGAGGCAGTGCGAAATAAAGGGTACAGCCTGAAAAAAGAACCGGATATTTTGACTAAGGAGAGCTGTGCAAGCCGCATTAATACAAAATGGCTTGGCAAAAATCTCATGGTCTATGATGTCACCGATTCTACAAATACAAGATTAAAGCTTGCAGGAGAGCAGGGCGCACCTAATGGAAGCGTTGCTGTGGCTAATGCGCAGGAGGCAGGAAAAGGCCGTCTTGGAAGACATTGGGAGACACCAAAGGGAAGTGCACTTGCGTTTTCTATGTTGCTTCGTCCACAGATTCAGCCGGAAAACGCATCCATGCTTACATTAGTTGCAGCGCTTGCAGTAAGCCGCGCAATTGATGAATTTGCCGGCATCAAAACACAGATCAAGTGGCCAAATGATATTGTCTATCAGGGAAAGAAGCTTTGCGGCATTTTAACAGAGATGAGTGCTGATATGGATCAGATTCATTATGTGATTGTAGGAATTGGCATAAATGTCCAGATGACCGATTTTCCAAAGGAAATTCAAAACACTGCAACTTCGTTAAAACTTGTGACAGGAAAAACGCTTCTTCGAAATGAACTTCTGGCAAAGGTTCTCGAAGAATTTGAAGTTTTATATGAACAATTTGTAAGCGCAGAGAGTCTGAAAAATTTAAAGGCTGAGTATGAAAGCCGCCTGGCAAATAAGGACAATCGCGTTAATGTGCTGGCACCGTCAGGCGCCTGGCAGGGAATTTGTCTTGGAATAAAAGAGGACGGCGCACTCCTTGTACAGCGCGAAGATGGAAAAGTCGAGGAAGTCATTGCGGGAGAGGTATCTGTGAGGGGCATTTACGGGTACGTATAAGTACGCATTGTTACTGAGCAAAGCCCCGAGGTGAATGTGCTTTACGAGACGGGGCTTTTTGCAAAACTAGAAGAAAGTACAAAGAGGAACACCATGGAACAAAATGTAGTGCTCTGCGGAGCAAATTCATACGATCAGAAATACTATCTGAATCAGGAGTTTTCAGCACTGCCGGATTCTGTTAAGCAGGAACTTCAAATCATGTGTGTCTGGTTTACCGAAGACGTAGGCGGCATTTTGACGCTTGAGTTTGAGCCGGACGGAACACTGATTATGAAGACAACGGCAGATGATATGGATTATTATTATGATGATATTGGTGCAGGATTAAAGCTGCATCAGTTACAAAGACAAAAGCGTGAATTAATGTCATCGCTTGAGATGTACTATCGCGTGATGTTTTTGAATAAAACAGTAGAAGAGGCAGGAAAAGAAATTTTATGAGGATAGGAACAGTAGAAATTTCCCATCCTGTTGCGTTAGGGCCGATGGCGGGGGTAACTGACCTGCCATTTCGTCGTCTTTGCAGGGAAATGGGCTGTGGACTTTTATATACGGAGATGGTCAGTGCAAAGGCATTGTCATATCACAACAAAAATACAGAGCCAATTTTAGAAACAGAAGATGGTGAGCATCCGCTTGCCGTGCAGCTGTTTGGAAGTGAGCCAGAGCTTCTGGCGGATATGGCAAAAAAACTAGAGGAAGGCCCATATGATATAATTGATTTAAATATGGGATGCCCAGTTCCAAAGGTTGTCAATAATCATGAGGGCTCGGCACTCATGAAGGATCCAATTCTTGCCGGAAAAGTTATAGAAGCTATGGCAAAAGCGGTAAAAAAGCCTGTAACGGTGAAGATTCGCCGTGGATGGGATGAATCAAGCGTAAATGCCGTTGAGATTGCAAGAATTGCACAGGAAAGCGGTGCAGCAGCAGTTGCAGTTCATGGACGGACAAGACAGCAGTATTACAGTGGAAAGGCAGATTGGGAGATCATTCGCCAGGTAAAAGAAGCGGTTAAAATTCCTGTTATCGGAAATGGTGATATCACAGATGCATCATCAGCAAAGAAAATGATGGAGGAAACCGGCTGTGACGGAATTATGGTGGCGCGTGCGGCTAAGGGAAATCCATGGATCTTTAGAGAATTAAAGGAATCATTTGAAGGACAGCCAATTAGTCCGCGTCCAACCTACAAAGAAGTATGTCAGATGATTCTTCGTCATGCATCAATGCAGATAGAATATGTAGGTGAACATATGGGAATGCTGCAGATGAGAAAGCAGGTTGCGTGGTACACGGCAGGGTATCCGGGATCTTCCAAACTC
>USJG01000187.1 GCA_900554925.1 uncultured Lachnospiraceae bacterium | reverse complement strand
GCGATGGTCTGCAGGTCTGCAGCAGACTTGCCATACACCAAAAAGTTATCCTCTATGATGTAACAGTTATTACCGATACCGGAGATAGCACCGATGTCGTTCTCTTCCTGCCGGATCTGCAGCTTATCAATATGCTGGCAGATAAAATCCTCATACTGACAAGAGATATAGTGGCTACGAGATACCTCTGTGGTGCCCATCGGATCTGCAGGATAAAGGTCATCTGCAGGATACAGATCATCCGCCGGATACAGCCCCTCTATCATCTGTTCCAGCACCACATACCGTAATTTTCCATTTCTGCCGATATGTCCAAAGCAGCCGTTGATTTCGCAGATGGCTTCGATTACCGTTTTTCCCGGGAGTTCTCCGGGATCTATGGTTTTTTCTATTACCATATCATCGTTAACCAGCGTGATTTCTTCCTGCTCCACGCCGACATAGGCACAAAAGCTGTTGCGAAACTGCCGAAGTGTCATCGGAAATGTCAGGCTGTTATACCACCCGGACACCTCTGCATTTAGGATGTCGTACATAGCATCATAGGCTACGATATCCTTATAAAGTCTGTCCGCCGTCGGCTTGTCCGAATATACCTTATACTCCCCCAACTGGTAGGCTTCGTCCTGGCCTGCAAGCAAGATCGACACTCTCATTTTCTTACCCTTGAAATTTTCTACCGTATCAAGTACCTTTATTTCAAAAGACGATGCATTGCAGCAACCGAACCGAAGTTCCTGCTCATCACAGAGAGACTCTGTCACGGTCATTGTCTCTGACTGGAACTCAGCATTGGTCAGAGTTGTGCCGGATCCTGGATATGTAATTATTAATTGTTTATCCACAGAATCATCATAAAACATCTGTTGCATACTTTTTTCCATTTTAATACTCCACCAACGTCACCTTGAAATCGTTGTAGTCTATGTCACTCTCCTGCTCTAATAGTGTGTGGATGCTGTAAGTAGTGTCTGACATATAAAAAATTCCAGAAGAATACTCCAGTGTCTCATCATTCCAGTAGGTACACCTGACTCTTCTCTGATTCTTCTCCGTCTGAGGAAGCTCTGCAAGTCCAATGATATTGTTCCACGCTCTTCTCTCTTCCAGATTCATCTCTCTAATATTCAAAGTCAGTTTCGTTTTAAAATTAGGCGATGTCTCCCGGTGCAATAGAATATTGGCATCTCTGTAGGCATCTATCTCCACACGCTGATTCGGAGTACTTTCCCAACCATCCGCCAATAAGAAGGAGTTGGGGAGAACAACGTCCCCAAACTTAATTAACCATCCTCCAAATTTCTGCATTGTTCTCCCTCCTTCCTAAATAAATGCACTCTGTCCATGTGTATTCTGGTACATCCTATCCTGCCGTACCGTCTCACGGAAGATTTCCTTTCCATCCAGTTGCGCCACAAACGTATAATTTCCACCACCATTTTCCGCCTGTGCCTGCTTAAATGCTTCAATCATAGTAGCCAATGGTGTCTCGATGTTGGTCTGCCCTCTGGGCTGATCTCCGAGAATTGCCGTAAATGGCTTCCCACCCTGAATCACTGCACCGTTGGCCAGACGAGGAAGCGATACTTGCGCATTCCAGTTCGGAATATTAGGACTCCATTTTTTTCCACCCCATCCAAATGGTACCCAGTCCGGAATGTCAATACTCAGCGAATTAATAGCGTCAATGATAAAATTGATAGCTTTAATGAACCCATTTGCAAAAGATTCCGCTATGATATTTCCCATATTTACAGCGTCTTTTGCAAATCCTACGATTGCATCAAATGCACCTTTCCAGTCTCCTACAAACACTCTCTTTACAAAAGTTCCTAGCTTCCCTAGCATGTCCTGTAGTGTGGTCAATGCCTCTTCACCATTACCGGCCCATACGACCACTCCAACAATAGCCGCGATCACAGCCATCACGGCACCTACAACCACTGTGGCCGCTCCACCAAGCGTAAGGAACACCCCTGCCAATATTGCACCTGCAGAAATCAGCAGCAGTGTCATATTCTGGGCATTTACCCCATTCTCAGTTATATCCTTAAGTGCAAGTATCAAGCCCGCTGCTCCGCCAACAATCAGCCCAATTCCTGCGGCTACCGGCCCGAATAATATCAGTAATCCGGTCACTGCCAGTGCCAGTCCAGAGACATATCCTACAATACCTTCCCAGTCCACACCGTCTTTCCACATTTTTACATAGTTGTATACCATCAATGCTGCCCCGGCGATCAGCATAATCAATCCGAGAGCCGTAGACAGATATGGTGCAAGTCCGCCAAGATCTTTCAGCAATCCTGCTATGCGCCATGCAAGCAGCGCAATTCCTATCGCAATCGCTAATGGCTTTATAATTTCCAGCAACTTCTTGGCTTTTTCCAGAAGTTCCACCATTTTCGGATCTATCGTAGCCTCTTCAAAAGCATCCTTACCGGTCAGTTCTCCTCCACCTGTTGTAGATCCTCCTTGATCACTTAACACATTCAGTTCGTCGAATGATGCCAGGGCTTTTTTTGCAGACTTGCTGGCGGTATCCAAAGACTTTGCATAATCTATGGTCTGTTTTTTTGCCCGGGTGTAAGTACTTTTTCCCTGTAAGATTGCCAGGAACTGTGCCACGGCATCCGCCGCCTTGATCAACCAGTTAATAAGCTTTACCAAGTACGGAATAGCCATATTTACGATAGGCTCAAATGCTGCTGCCAGGCTGTTTTTAAACTGGGCGCAGCTGCTTTGCAAGGCAGACATCTGCGCATTATAGTCCTTAGAATATTGAGCAAGATTCCGGAAGCCTTCTTTCATTGCGGATACCATTGCATTAAATCCCTTAGATATCCAATTAAATATAAATAAGCTCAGTAAAATGCCCTTCAGGCGGCTGGCCATTGTAGATAACAGATTTCCCGATTTTTTCGCACTGGTTCCGCAGGAATCCAATGCCTTTCTTCCCTTGGATTCCAGTTCAGAAAAGCCATTTCGAATTGTATGAACCTCTTTGTTGATCTCTGCAAGTCTGGCAGACAGCTCATCATATTCCTGATATCCGTCTGTGACTCCAGCCCTTTTCAGTAGCGCCATGCGCTCTGTAATCTGTTCCTGCTCCTGCATCAAGGCAACCATATTCTGATCAGCTACCACAGCATTGTTTTTTATATCAATCAGCTGTTGTTCTGCTGCCTGTTGCTCCCTGATCTTCTCAGCAATTTTTTCTTCCTTCTCACTGACTTTGTCTGCAGCACTGGCCTGTTGATCAATCTGAGCCATAATGGCATCTGAATCATACTGCTGATACCCTACTGCATCCCGCGGAGCAATCGTTTCACCTACCGTAGCACTTGCTTTGGCCATTTCGGCTGCTGCCTCTTCTGCTTTTTTCTTGTTCCGCTCCATGATACTGTCAAAATTCTTCTCGAATTTATCCCAGTCTTCTTTTGACCATCCCTCCGGTGTCAGGCTGGTGTCCTTGGCTTTCTCCTCCAGTTCATCCAGCTTTTTTTCGATGTGTTCAGCGCCCTTATCCAGTTTTGAATTGTCCAGATCAGAATGTAATCTGATCTCAGTATCGTACTTTGCCATGATGCCTCCTTAATCAAAAAAGAGCCTGCCGACACCTATCCGGTATCAACTGGCTCACTGGCTCTTTGTCGACTTATTGATTTTGGCATATTTCATAAATTCATCAATTCTTGCCTGCTCCTCAGG
>USJG01000186.1 GCA_900554925.1 uncultured Lachnospiraceae bacterium | reverse complement strand
GATCTCAAAGCGGCGCTCCTTGATCATTTCTCTTATCGCCTTATGGGACACGCCTGTAAAGCTGGATACTTCAGCCACGTTGGCCCCCCTGTGATTTTCCAGATAATTGCGTACTTTTCCATAGTCATCATATTCCAGTGCGCCGCAGTCTTCACACTGATATTCTCCAAGTCCCTTATAAACCATAATGCCTTCGCATTCCTTGCAGATTGTAGGTCTTATCAAATCACTTGGTAACAGCCTTCTATGCATTTTTTCAGCCATACGCCATTATCCTCCATTTTTATGCCTCATCAATTGCCTTTCCAATATCATGACGCATATACTTATTTTCAAAGGTCACCCATTCGGCCGCTTTATAAGCATTTGCTCTTGCTTCCTTTAAATCTCTGCCCTTAGCCGTGATTCCCAGAACTCTTCCGCCATTTGTCACAATACCCTGGTCGGTTTTTTTCGTTCCGGCATGGAAACAAAAATAAGAGTCCTGCCCCTCAAACTTATCAAGACCATTAATTACAAAGCCCTTTTCATATTTTACAGGGTAACCCTCCGACGCCAGTATCACGCAGACTGCCGCATTGTCCTCAAACTGAAGATCAATCTGATCCAGCGTGCCGTCGATACAGGCCTCCATTACCTCAATAATATCATTCTTCATCCGCGGCAGGACTACCTGTGCCTCCGGGTCGCCAAATCTGGCATTATATTCAAGAACACGAGGCCCCTTTTCTGTCAACATCAGTCCAAAGAAAATAATCCCCTTAAACTCTCTTCCCTCTGCTGCCATGGCATCCACAGTCGCCTGATAAATATATTTCTGACAGAACTTATCTACTTCCTCCGTATAAAAGGGACTGGGTGAAAAGGTTCCCATACCGCCGGTGTTAAGTCCCGTATCTCCGTCTCCTGCACGCTTGTGATCCTGAGCGGAGGTCATGGTCTTAATGGTCTTCCCGTCTACATAGGAAAGAACAGATACTTCCCTGCCTGTCATAAACTCTTCAATTACCAGGCGGTTTCCGGCACTGCCAAACTGCTTATCCAGCATAATGCTTTTAACCCCCGCCCTGGCCTCCTGCAGATCTTTACAGATAAGCACGCCTTTTCCAAGAGCCAGACCGTCGGCCTTAAGCACAATGGGGAAATCTGCTGTTTCCAGATACTGTAATGCCTCATCTGCACTGTCAAAGGTTTCATAGCTGGCTGTGGGAATCTGGTATTTCTTCATAAGATCTTTTGAAAATGCCTTGCTGCCCTCCAGGATCGCAGCATTTTTTCTGGGGCCAAAAGCACGTAAGCCTGCTTTTTCAAGCTCATCAACAAGACCGCCTGCCAGAGGGTCATCCGGCCCTACAATTGTCAGGTCAATTTCCTTTTCTTTGGCAAATGCAACGATTTTATCAAATTCCATAGCTCCGATGGGCACACATTTTGCAATCAGGCCGATTCCCGCATTCCCCGGCGCGCAGTATATTTCATCTGCTTTCGGGCTTTTAGCAACGCTTAAAGCTATTGCATGTTCTCTTCCGCCGCTTCCTACAATTAATACTTTCATTTTTATTCCATGCCTTTCTGTGCTTGTCTTTAATATTTCGCCTTATGCTTCAAAGCAATTTCATTAATTGCCTGGGGCAGTATTACCCACTCTGCCTGTTCCATAACCCTGCGCTGCAAAATCTCCGGCGTATCGCCCTCCCTGACCTCTACAGCCTTCTGCAGGATGATCCTTCCTGTATCTGTGCCTTCGTCCACATAGTGTACGGTGGCGCCTGTCAGCTTGACTCCCCGCTTAAGAGCCGCCTCATGGACTTTCAGTCCATAAAAGCCTGTTCCGCAGAAAGAGGGGATCAGGGAAGGGTGTATATTAATAATGCGGTCACGATATATCTGTATCATCTTTTCCGGCAAAATTACAAGGAAACCTGCAAGAACGATCAGATCAGGATTCAGCTCCTCCAGCTTCTGTAAAAATGCCTGATTAAATTCCTGCCTGCTTCCATATGCCTTTGGCGAAATGCAAAAGGCCGGAATGTCTGCGTCTTTTGCTCTTTGTAAAGCATATGCGCCTGCATTGTTGCTGATAACTGCCGCTATCTGAGTATTCTTTATCTTTCCGGACTTCACACCGTCTATGATTGCCTGAAGGTTTGTCCCTCCGCCGGAGACACACACTACGATATTCAGCATACCTTCACTCCCTTTTCGCCGGCTTCCACTTTTCCTACTACATATGCCTTTTCACCGGCGCCTTCCAGTGCCGCTATGGTTTTATCCACATCCGCAGGGTCAAGGGCCAGAACCATGCCAAGTCCCATATTATAAGTATTGTACATCATCTTTTCTTCCAGATTGCCCTTTTTCTGCATAAGCTTAAAGATAGGGGGAATAGGATAGCTGTTCTTATCAACTACCGCACAGATCCCCTCCGGAAGCATTCTGGGAATATTTTCATAAAAACCGCCGCCTGTAATATGGCTGCATCCCTTGATGGTGGCGCCTGCCTCCTTTACGCTCTTTAATGCCTTTACATAAATCCGCGTAGGGGTTATCAGGGTCTCTCCAAGAGTTGCGCCCAGTTCCTCATAATATGTATCAAGACTTTCCCTTGTCATATCAAACACTTTTCTCACCAGAGAAAATCCATTGCTGTGAACTCCTGAAGAAGCAATTCCCACCAGTATATCTCCTGGTTTTATATTCTCCCCTGTGATCAGATCCTTCTCATCCACCAATCCCACAGCGAAACCTGCAAGATCATACTCATCTTCGGGCATAAGCCCCGGATGCTCTGCTGTTTCTCCGCCAATCAGCGCAGCCCCCGACTGCTTACAGCCTTCTGCCACACCTTTAACAATAGAAGCAATTTTCTCAGGATAATTCTTGCCGCAGGCAATGTAATCCAGGAAGAATAAAGGTTCTCCTCCTGCACAGGCAATGTCGTTCACGCACATGGCAACACAGTCGATTCCCACTGTATCATGCCGGTCCATTAAAAAAGCCAGCTTTATCTTGGTTCCCACACCGTCTGTTCCTGAAACCAGGGTGGGCTTTTCCATATTTTTAATAGAAGAAAGAGAAAATGCCCCTGAAAAACCGCCTAAGCCACCTAACACCTCCGGCCGCATTGTCTCCTTAACATATTTTTTCATCAATTCCACGCTTTGATAGCCTGCTTCAATGTCAACTCCGGCATTCTTATAATCCATTTTTCCTATTCCTTTCACAATACAATGTATTTATATCATCTATCGCTGATTTATCCTAGTAATTCCTGTAGCCCACCTGGCTAAGCCTTTCATCCTTTTTCTGAACGCTTTCCTTTAAATTCTGGCTGTAAGCTTTCAGCTTATTTAACAGCTCTTCATCAGAGGTTGCCAGTATCTTAGCCGCAAGAAGGCCTGCATTGGCTCCGCCGTTAATAGCCACTGTTGCCACTGGTATGCCGGAAGGCATCTGGACAATAGAATAAAGAGAATCCCTGCCGCCAAGGGAAGTGGTATGCATGGGAATACCGATTACCGGCATGGGAAAAATCGCCGCACACATGCCCGGCAAATGCGCCGCCATACCCGCTCCTGCAATAATTACCTTAAAGCCTTTCTCTTCCGCAGTTTTTGCATACTCAAAAAATACGTCCGGTTCCCTGTGAGCTGAAATAATTTTCATTTCAAAAGAGATTCCAAGTTCTGTAAGGACGTCAGCTGCCTTTGCCATGACGGGCATATCTGAATCACTGCCCATTACAATTCCT
>USJG01000185.1 GCA_900554925.1 uncultured Lachnospiraceae bacterium | reverse complement strand
AGTTATGCATACGCATCCGCTCGCGCGCGAAGTGTCGCAAGCGACACTTTATTCTTAGAGTAAAAATACTGGCACCTGTTGGAAGGAACTTTAATTAATGTTTATCATTCATATAGCGGCGTTTTTAATTTTATTATTGTTTATTGCATGGAAGTATAAAAAGCAGTTAGTGGAGGTAGTACCAGTAGGCTGTGCTTTGCTGATTCTTATATTGTATGTCCTCGCCTTTTTCAGGGCATTATCATTTTCAGACTTTCTGGCCCTTTTGGGACTGGTGGCTGCCGGAATCTATCTTATAAAAGTGCAAAAAGACAGGCGCAGGGAGCTGATCCGCTTTGCAGGGCGGGAATTACTAAGTCCGGCCATGCTGACAGCTTTGATTATGACGGTTATTGTTACAGTATGTGTAAGCGGAAAGGTGGTAAGCTGGTGGGACGACTATAATTTTTGGGCAACAGATGCAAAGTCCCTTTTTTATCTGGACGGTTTCGCCCGGAAATATGCCAATGTGGCGGCAGAATTTGGAGATTATCCGCCCGGCACGCAGATGATGAAATGGTGGTTTTTGCATTTTTCTCCCTCAGAGTTTAAGGAAGGTCTTTTGTTTGCCGGTTATTATTTTATGAATCTGGCCTTTCTTTTCCCTGTGCTTAAAATCATAAAAAAGAGAAACGTGCTTCAGATGCTTACAGGTGCAGTGGTGCTTTGGCTTTTTCCGGCGGTGGCAGAGGTGTTCTGGTGTGACGGCTGCTGCGCGGATCTTACCATGGCTCTGGTATATGGCGCCTTTCTTACCGCAGTTGTGGACAGACAGGGAAATGACAGATTCTTTTATTATGTACGCCAGGCCCTGTTTTTGATGGTATTGGTTTTGTGCAAGAACACAGGCTTTCTATGGGCGGCATTCGGACTTCTCTTTGATTATGGGTATCATCTGCTGATCTGTCATAGGGAAGGCAGTGGAAAAGAGGCTAAAAGAGCAGATGGGCGGGCGCTTTTTCTGGTTACGCTGGCACCTGTCCTGACGGAGGCATCCTGGCTTTTGTTTTGTCTGCTCAACAAAAGAGTGGCCAAGCTTACCGGAGCAGCCATTCAAATGGCCACAGGCGGTATGAATATCCCGGCTTATCAGCAGGAGATGGTAAAGGCCTTCGTGGAGGCATTTCTTACATGGCCCCTTCACAGATGGAAAACAGCCGCTGTTGATTTAAGCCCCTTGGGTTTATATCTGCTTTTGCTGGTATTTGTATTTTTACTTTATAAATTCAGAGTGCTTGATAAGAGGAAGGCATGTTACACAGGCGTATTTCTGGCGGTTACGGGAATTTTGTTTTATGCCCTTAACCTTCTCAGCCATCTGACGATCTTTGCGGTAGAGACTCAATATCTGGAACCCTTTGGCATGGTATCCTCCATTGAAAGATATGGAGCGCCTTTTGCCATAGGCGGACTGTACCTGCTGGCATTTTGTGCAATGGGCGGACGAAAGCCGGCAAAAGGAGTACTTTTCTGTATCTGCTTTGTGCTTCTGACCACAGATTATTCCAGTGCTTACAGGGGACTTATAGGGTATAGAAGCACAGTGGAGGAAGTGATGGACGAGCGCGGAAAAATCGTGGATGAACCCGCAGAGAGATTCCTTGGCGTGGTAGGTGCCGGAGAAAAAGGCAGCATTGGACGGGTGCTGTATCTGCGGGATATATCGGATGTTAGCTGGGTCAGAAACACCTATGTGGGATTTGAGGCAGCGCCTGTATCTGTCATGTACGGAAATGTGGACACGAAAACGGTGAGCAGTCAGGATATTGTAAATGCCATAGAGGATGCCCATGCAGGCTTTCTGTATGTGGATGAGCTTGTATGGGAGGGGGAAGAAGCTCTCCAGGGAAATTTGTTCCAGCCATTAACGGGAGAGGAAGAATTTGAATATGGCTGCCTGTATCAGGTGGTGGAGAAAGAGGGCGGAATACGCCTTGTGAAATTTTGACGCATTAAGGCAGGAGCTTTTAGCAGGAGGATTTATGGAAGAAAACAAGGAAAAATGGGAAGTGCCGATTATCATTCCCTCCTATGAACCGGATAAAAAACTGCCCGGTTTGTTGGAACAGCTGAAAAAAACCGGATTTAAGAATATTGTAGTGGTAGATGACGGAAGCGGAGAGGACTACGCCTGTTTTTTTAAGGAAGCGGAAGAAGTACATGGATGCAGGGTGATCCATCATGCGGTGAATCAGGGAAAAGGGCGTGCTTTAAAAACGGCATTTAATTATTGTCTGCGTGAATTTGAGCAGATGCCGGGGGTGATCACCGCTGACTCGGATGGTCAACATTCTCCTGAATGTATTTTGGCATGTGTGGAGGCTCTTCTTGCCCATCCTGACTCACTGATTCTGGGATGCCGGTGTTTTGATGATAAGGAGGTGCCGGCACGGTCAGAGTTTGGCAATAAGTGTACCAGAATTGTCATGAGGTATCTGACGGGAATTATGGTATCCGACACTCAGACAGGACTTCGGGGAATCCCTGCTGCTTTTATGGAGCAGCTTCTTACAGTGAAAGGGGAGCGGTTTGAGTTTGAAACCAATATGCTGCTGGAAACCAAAAAGAGAAAAATTTCTATTGTGGAAGTGCCTATCCGCACTATATATATAGAAGAAAATAAAATGAGCCATTTTAATCCGGTCACTGACTCGGTGAAAATTTATATGATATTTGGAAAGTTCCTTTTCTCATCACTGTCCTCCAGCGTAGTGGACCTGGCCCTTTTTTCCCTGTTTTGCTTTTTGATGAAGGATATGCAGTGGGGGAAAATTACTTATGTTATGGCGGCAACCGTGTTTGCCAGAATCCTTTCGGCGCTTTATAATTACTCCCTGAATCTGAAGGTTGTTTTCCAAAGTGACAGTTCGGTAAAGTCCACCTTGCCCCGCTATGTGCTTCTGGCGGCGGTTCAGATGTTTTTAAGCGCGTTTTTGGTGGGACGCCTTTATCCGCTGTTTGGCGGTGCGGAAGTACTGGTTAAGATACCGGTAGATGTACTTTTGTTCTTTTTAAGCTTTGCGATACAGCGGGAATTTGTCTATACTGACTAAAGGGGGCAATGAGGCTGTAAGCGGCTGCTTCATTTCCTGACACGGTTTTGCTTTTTTGAAAATCAGTTACAGCAGGATCCTTCATCTGAAAATGACGGAACCATTCCTTGGTTTCCTGATTCTTTTCAGTGAGGGATCTGTTTTTGTACAAAAAACGGGTCAGGGCATAGCAGTCGATCCAGATTTCGTTATTGCCCTCCTTTTGGGATTCATCAAAAATAAGCTGTAATCCCCAGTGGAGATGTACGGTGTCAATATTGTTGGTGTTTTCCTTAGTACTGTAGCCAGTGTGTCCCATGTAGCCGATCACATCCCCGGCAGTTACGATGCTGCCTTCCTCAAGGTCAAGGGCGTAGGGGAAATTCTGACGCAGATGTGCATAGTAATAGTAGCGTTTGCCATCAAAGCTGCGAATGCCGATACGCCAGCCGCCATATTGATTCCAACCAAGCGCCTCCACGTAGCCGGACTCCACCGCGATGATGGGAGTACCGATCTGTCCCATCATGTCGTGCCCTAAATGCTGCCTTTTGTAGCCATAGCTTCGGGAAGAGCCAAAGTCATCATAATCGCTGTACTCAAATCCCTTGGCGATGGGGGAAAAGGCTTTGAGCCCATACACCTTTTTCCAGCATTTTTCTCCGGAGGAATCCTCCTGTTCTATCTCATATTCGCCTACCATCCCCCCAAGCACTGCTTCGTAGGCTTCATAATAGTAATCAGAATAATCC
>USJG01000184.1 GCA_900554925.1 uncultured Lachnospiraceae bacterium | reverse complement strand
CGCCGGTTCCAAGCAGCGTTCCTCCAAAATATCTGGTAACCACCGCCACCACATTTGTGACCTCTGCCCCCAAAAGCACTTCCAGTATGGGTTTGCCCGCAGTTCCGCCCGGTTCGCCATCATCACTGCAGCGTGTTAACTGCCTGTTTCTTCCTATAATAAATGCAGGACAATTATGTCTGGCGTCATAATGCTTCTTTTTAACTGACTCAATAAATCTAACTGCCTCTTCTTCTGAATTTGCCGGTGCTATATGAGCAATGAAACGGGACTTTTTTTCTTCATAAACACCGGTTCCCGGGCGATATATAATTTTATATGGTGGAAATTCCATTTCCTTATCAGCCATTCATTTTTACTCCTTATTCTCTGTCAACGATCTGCAAAACCTCTGAAAAAAGTGTATCACAAGCCGGAATAAAAGTGTATCTATTTGTGACAATTCTCTCTTTAAAACTATAATCGGTTTACCTCTTGCGCCCCGCTGCCGGATATGCTATATTGAAGATACAAAAAGGGAAAGCCATAGAAGCGGCTACCCTTAAATAGTGTGACTTTACCGCTAAAAGCGGTCAGCCGTCACTACTTCCGATAGTGGCGGCTATTTCTTTCCCCTGAAAATCTGATATAACAGACTCACAAGGGCGCAAATGAATATTCCAATCTGAATCAAGTCAGAGTATGTAACATACATTGGCAACACCCTCCTTTCTTTCGTCTGGAGAGTTAGCCCCTCCGATAAAAGAGGGTAGCCGCCCGGCTCTATGGTTTCCCATATTCGAAGCATAACACACGTTTTTACGTCAATCAATTACAATGTGCTGTTTTAAAAGCATCAACATTTAACGCCCCAGTGTCTATGCACCTTTGAATAAAAGTGTATCTATTTGTGAACAATTCTTAATAAAGTATTAAAAAACTTTATTTCGGTTCCACATTTTGGTATACTCTAGGTGTTGCTATTTTGAATTTAAACGAAATTTACATGGAGGCATATACATGAATTATAGTAAAAAAGGGATTCGCTCTAAACAGAAATCCCTGCATGCTACGTCAACCAAAGTGGGCAAAAAGATTCTTCTATCTGTCCTGAATCTTTCCCTGTTAGCCATTCTTGCCGTAGGCATTATAGGAATCAGCATGGGAATCGGTGTTTTTAAGGGGATCATTGACTCTGCGCCAAGCATTGAAAATGTTTCGGTCACCCCCACCGGTTTTTCTACTTTTGTTTATGATCTTGAGGGAAATCAGATTGCTAAACTGATCTCTCAAAATTCCAATCGAATCCCGGTGACTCAGGATATGATTCCTGAAGACCTGGCACATGCGTTTGTTGCCATAGAGGATGAACGTTTCTATGACCATAACGGAATTGATATTAAAGGTATCTTCAGAGCAGCTTATGTAGGCATCTCCAATGGCTTTCATTTTACGGAAGGGGCCAGCACCATTACCCAGCAGCTTCTGAAAAACAACGTTTTTACTGATTGGACAAGCGAAACCGGATTTGCTGACAGTCTTAAAAGAAAAATACAGGAGCAGTATCTTGCCATTGAGCTCAGCAAGACCATGTCCAAAGATGAAGTTCTGCTAAACTATATGAACACCATTAACTTAGGACAAAATACCTTAGGGGTGCAGGCTGCTTCCTTACGTTACTTTAACAAGTCTGTCAACACCCTTACTCTTTCCGAGTGCGCTGTGATCGCCGGCATTACTCAGAATCCTTCCAGATATAACCCGATCTCCCATCCGGAGGAAAATGCTAACAGAAGAAATAAGGTTCTGAAAAATATGCTGGAGCAGGGCTACATTACCCAGGAAGAATATGATGAAGCCTTGGCTGATGACGTTTATTCCCGTATACAGATAGTCAATGAAGAGGTGGAAGACACTCTGGTTAATACATACTTTGTGGACGCATTAACCGATGATGTCATGGAGGATCTTCTGGCTGCCGGCTACAATGAAACCCAGGCATTTACCCTGCTCTACAGCGGAGGCTTGCAGATTTATTCTACCCAGGACCCCAACATCCAGGCAATTTGCGATGAGGTATTTTCCAATGAAGAAAATTACCCGGCCGATACAAGGTGGTATTTAAACTACGCGCTTACCATCAAAAAGGCAGATGGAACTTATGAAAATCACAGTACAGAAATGTACCGCTCATATTTTAGAGAACAAAATTCCTCCTTTAACCTGATCTATAACTCTCAGGAGGAGGCTTATGCCCAGATTGAAGAATATAAGACGGCCATGCTGGATGCAGGCGACGAAGTTTTCGATGAAAATATTTCATTAACGCCTCAGCCCCAGGTATCCATCACCATTGAAGATCAGCACACCGGCTACGTGGTTGCCATGATAGGAGGCCGGGGTACCAAGGAGGGAAGCCGAACCTTAAACCGTGCCACAGATACCACGCGTCAGCCTGGTTCCACCTTTAAAATTGTTGCTGTTTACGCTCCTGCCTTTGACAGTGCAGGACTGACGCTTGCCACAATGATAAATGACGCGCCATTTAATTATGCCAGCGGCAGACCTGTAAGCAACTGGTGGGGTTCCGAGTACAGAGGATTAAACTCCCTGCGTCAGGGTATTATTGATTCCATGAATATTATTGCAGTCAAGACTTTGACTATGATTACCCCCCAGCTTGGCTTTGACTATGTAAAAAATTTTGGATTTTCCACGGTTGTAGACCGCAAGGAAATCACCGTAAATGGTGAAACACAGATTTTCTCCGATATTCAGCAGTCTCTGGCGCTGGGCGGTCTGACAGACGGTGTTACCAACGAAGAATTAAATGCCGCGTATGCTTCTATCGCTAACAACGGTACTTATATTAAGCCCAAGCTTTACACAAAGGTAGTAGATCATGATGGCAATGTAATTCTTGATAATACACTGCCTGATTCCAGACAGGTTATCAAGGAAACCACCGCCTGGCTGTTGACAGACGCCATGATGGATGTAGTAACACAGGGTACAGGCGCTTCTGTTAATTTTGGAAATATGGCAATTGCCGGAAAAACCGGTACCACCTCAGATTATAATGACGTGTGGTTTTCGGGATATACTCCTTACTATACTGCCACCGTCTGGACAGGTTATGACAACAATACCAAGCTCCGCAGAGGAGAAGAACGAAATCTGGCAAAGAAACTCTGGCGTGCCACCATGTCCAAAATGCATGAAAATCTGCCAAGCGAATCCTTCCAGATGCCATCCGGTATCGTTCAGGCGACCGTATGTGCCCGATCCGGCAAACTTCCTATTGCCGGAATTTGTGATGGGACTCTTAAGACAGAATACTTTGCGGAAGGGACTGTTCCCACCGAGAGCTGTGATGTCCACTATCAGGGTATGATCTGCCAGTACAGCAATATGCCTGCCAGCGAGCAGTGTCCATTTAAAGTACCCGGCATTCTTGAACTTACTCCTGCGGAAGATCCTTCCCTGCAGCAAGGGTCAGGAACACCTACCCAGCAGATAACCAATGAGGACGGCAGTATTTCAACCGTTCCCATAAATCCTACCGGAACCTGTCAGCACAATGCAGAGTTCTATGCCCAGCCCAATGCTTTAGCCATTGAGGAGCAGCAGCGGAATGAAATTGCCGCTGCACAGGCAGCCCTGCAGCAACAGCAGGCGGAAGCAGCCGCCAATCCGACACCTGCGGAAGGTACCCCTGCTGTAAATGACAGCGATGGCGTTGCCCAATAATTACAACAAGCCCCTCCTATGTCAATCCAAAGACATAAGAGGGGTTCTTTGTTGTATAACAGGAAATTCCTCCGGATTTTCCTGTTATACAAAAGCCCTCCGGGCG
>USJG01000183.1 GCA_900554925.1 uncultured Lachnospiraceae bacterium | reverse complement strand
AATATCTCACTTATAGGAAGTATATCGCTCTTGTTGTTTGATGATGTAACGTCAAAAATAAGCTGTTCAGCTTGGTCGACTATTCTTTCGACTTTATCGTTCTGACCGTAAGCCATATCGGAAATATCGTTGGCACTTTTAATAAGTGTTCTCAAAACTGCCTTTTCCTTAATTATTTGCGAATAATACGTCACGTGCCTTGTTGTCGGCACATTTGTTGCCGCATTTCTCAAATAAGCGATACCTCCGACAGCCTCAAGTTTATCTTCCCTGCTCAGGCGGTTACCCACAGTAACGAAGTCTATGGCACTGTTCTCATTAAACAGGTCAGTTATGACTTTGAAAATTATCGCATGCTGCGCAAAGTAAAAATCCGTAGGCTTCAGTATCTCTACGGCATCGCCGACGCATGCCGGAGCATTTGAGAGTATACCGCCTATGACGGACTGCTCCGCCTCCTGACTGTACGGCAGTTCTCTCCCGGGATCCTGAGCCTGGATTACATTCTCTAAATTGCCTTCCATATGATCATTCCGGCTTTACATTTACCTTGAGCGTTCCCGTTATGCCTGTATACAACTTTACCTGTACCTCGGTCACGCCCAGCTTCTTAATATCACTCATAACAAATTTTTTCTTGTCGAGCTTTATATGGTGCTGCAGCTTCAGCGCCTCGGCAACGTCCTTGGAAGTGATAGATCCGAACAGCTTTCCGTTGTCGCCTGCCTTCGCGCTGAGGATGACCTCTATTTCCTTCATCTTTTCAGCACTGTTTTTTGTATCTGCCATTTGAAGGATTTTATCATACGAAATTCCAGCACCAATGGCAAGCATGATTTCTCCCAACTGTTCCTCATTATAAACATGGCTTTCCAATAATTCAGAAAGTTTTTCTTCCTCTGTCTGTACCGGTTTTTCCGTTTTCTTCGGCGGCCTCACCTCCTCTACCGTTCTCTTCTTCTGGTTCTCTTTCAGCTCTTCCTCCGAAAAAATCTTCTTAGGAATAGGCTCATAAGAAAAAATTTCATCAAAAGACAGTTCCACAATCTGAACATCTTCTCCCTGTTCCTTTTTCTTCTTATAATAATCCAGGGATTCTTCACTTAAAATCTGTACCGCCTGTTTTTGGGCAGCCATTCTGTCATGGATATAAGGCGCAGCCCCGCCATCTTCTGTTTCCGAAAATCTGGAGTGTGCAAAAGTATTGTATTTCTTATCAATAATAGGATCACAACCCCTGATTAACAAAATACACTCTGAGTTATCCAGCTTTCGGGTTTCGTCCGGTGTCAAAAGCTCACGCCCCAGCACATCATAATTCCGGGAACTGCTCCCTTGCCGGCCTTTGGTTTCCCCACTGCTTTTTTTATCAATGGTTCCTTTTCCCAGGGACTCACTGATATACTTATGCGTGGACTGTTCATTCCCACCAAGATATACCAGAGAATCACAATTACCCGGTATGGTTTCCCAGGTTTTCTCAAACAAAGCCTTGATCTGGGCAAGGTTTTGGATAAAAATGGTACATGAAATATTCCTGGAACGCATGGTACTAAGGAGGCTGCAGTAGTCATCTGGCAATGGCACGTTGGCAAATTCGTCCAGCATAAAATTGACGTTAATGGGAAGTTTTCCATTGTAATGGAAGTCTGCCTGGTAATACAATTCCTGGAAAATCTGGGAATAAAGCATACCAATTAAAAAGGCATAACTCTTGTCCGAATCCGGCGTTACACAAAAAAGTGCAGTCTTCCGGTTTCTGTCCCCGTCAACACCAAGCCCAATCTCCTCAATCTCCATTTCATCATGATCCAGAATCCGCAAAATTTGTGGGTTCTGTAACAATCCCAGCCTTGCATTTGCGGAAATGATGATACTCCTTACCGTATCTCCGGCACCCCGGACCACTTTATTATACTGGATTAAAGCAGGGTGATTGCTTCCCTTTTTTCTCTCCAGTCTGCGGAAACGCCGGTCTAAATCAGAAGGGGAACCGTCTGCATGGACTTCCGCCTCATTCAAAAGCTGCAGAACCATACGGAAATTCCTTTTCTCCATTTCACACTCCTGCCACACATAAAGAAAAATGGCCTGCAAGTACAAAGACTCGGCTTTCTCCCAGAATGGATCACTGGGCTGTGCGTTTTTCGGTGTGGTATTATTGATCAGGTTGGTAACCAGTTTTACAATATCTGTTTCAGAGCGGATATAGCGGAATGGATTATATCCGTTAGACTGCTCCATTTCCACCAGGTTCAGCACCCGTATCCGGTATCCATGCGCTTTCAGCATACCTCCGCAGCATCTTAAAATCTCCCCTTTGGGATCTGTAATGATCTGGGAAGCCCTGCTTAACTGAAGGAGATTGGGTTTCACCATGAACAAGGTTTTTCCAGCGCCGCTTCCTCCGATTACCAGGACATTTAGGTTTCTCCTGGTCTTTCTGGTATTCATGGACAGCCTGACATTCTGGGATAAGATCAGGTTATTGTGTTCATCTTTATCCGCAAACTGCTTTGCCACTTTTTTCGGATCTGCAAAAACAGCGGTACCAAATTCCTGTCCCGGCATATAGTTTTTCCGGCTGGTGACATACATGACCATACCAATCACATATACAAAAATCCCCAAAATGATTGCTTTTAAGGAAGTTTCGTTCCAATAATTGGCAAACGGGGCTACCATCACCTGATCCAGACGGTTTAAAAAATAATTGATATCCTTTCCGGGCTGATAACACACGTTCAAGAGATAACCTCCATAGCCGGAAGCTATGCCACCAATAAGATACATGCCCCAGGACTGTTTCTTCTTTTTCTGAATTGCTCCGGTTCTCTACCTCCTTTGCCCCTGTATGGTTCTTCTCCCTGCTTCCAGGTTCTGTTGTGCCTTCCTGTAATTCTGCTCCCTTCTTCTGCGTATCTTTTCCTGCTCCTGTCTGGCGCGTTCCCTGTGTACCGGGTCATAGCTTTCCCTATATAAATCTTCCCCCGAAGTTTTTCTAAGAAAACGGTCCTCCAGGTCTAAAATTGCATACTCCTTCTTCTTTTCCAATCCTGCAAAAATCGTCTTATGGTCATTAATCCAGCTAATTTCCGATTTATCCAGCCAGATAAATTCATTCTTACGGTACGGAATCCTGGTTTTGATATGATGCTCTGTTTCTTCATATACCAGCTTCTGGTCTATGGTAATGGCATTCACACCTGGATTGTTCCGTTTCTCCTTTTGGATACGCCGAATGACCTGCATCTTTTCTTCTGTTTCCTGGCTGCTTCCAGTGCTGCGTCTTTTGGCTTCCTCTTCCCCAAACAACTGTTTCCACTGCTGGGAATCTACCAATTCTTCAACCTGTTCCGGTGTCCTGGTCAGTGTCACCGTACCTTCCTTCCCTTTCTCCAAAATCCCCTGTTCTTCCATGTAGCAGATAATCGGCCAGATCTGAAGCCAGGTCATATTCAGACGGGAACGGACATCACTGATCTTCTCCACCTGGTTTTTCGCCAGCTCCCGCGCAACCAGTTCACACTCCTTCGACTCCGGCAGGGCAGGCTTTTTTACTTCTTCTACCAACTGCTCTACCTTATCCGGCTCTGCATTTTCATAGTATTCATCTAACGTCCCAATATTGGAATGTTCAATTTTTGCCATCATGGACTGAATACGGGGCGCTGCCTGGGAATGGAACAAAATTTCACTCATACCGTCCTTCTCATTTAAATCCGGCAAAATGGATGACCGCGTCGGGTTCCTCTTTTTCGAAAATACGGCGCAGGGCCGCTTCATCGCCGATATCCGCTTCGTATACGGAAAAACGCTTCCCTGTAATCTGCTCAATACGGGGGAAAACGCGCGGCGTGGAATTTGCATAATTGTCAACAACGGCAACCTCATAGCCTGCGTTTAAC
>USJG01000182.1 GCA_900554925.1 uncultured Lachnospiraceae bacterium | reverse complement strand
GCCCGGGTGTGGACGGTGGCGTTCAAGGGCACCGGGCGGGGGTAGTTCAGGGTCATGCTGATGGTGGGCGTGCTTCCCTGGCATAGACATTTGCACAGGGTGCCCATAGAGTTGTCCAGCAGGATGGCGATGACGCCCCCATGGACCACCCCCATAGGGTTGGACATCCAGGACTTGGTATCATAGGCCAGTTCCAGCCGGAGCTGTTCCGCATCGCAGGCGACGAAACGGGGAGCGAGGTTTATGCCAGGCAGGTTCTTGTTCTGCTCCGCAGAGTGGGGCAGGATCTGAGCGACCATGGCGCACATTTGTTCAGTGGTAATGTTGATATGCACGGGAAAGACTCCTTTGGTTTTGAAAATTGGAATAGTTGCATTATAACATCAAAAACAGTGGGGAACAAGGTGACAGGCGGAGAAAATCAACGAAGGAAGCGGAACGCCCTTGTAAAAAATCAAGAGGGAGAAAAGTGTATGGTGAAATGGGTTTATTCTTTTGAAGAGGGAAGCGCCGAGATGAGAAATCTTTTAGGTGGAAAGGGCGCTAATCTGGCGGAAATGACCAATCTTGGTCTGCCGATTCCCCAGGGCTTTACGGTGACAACGGAAGCATGTACAGATTATTACGCAAAAGGAAAACAGATTTCTGATGAAATCAAAGAGCAGATTTTTACAGCTTTATCTCAGTTGGAAGAAAAGCAGGGAAAGAAATTCGGAGATACTGAAAATCCTTTGCTGGTGTCGGTTCGTTCCGGCGCAAGGGCATCCATGCCTGGTATGATGGATACCATTTTGAATCTGGGTCTTAATGATGTGGCAGTGGAAGGGTTTGCAGAAAGGACAGGCAATCCCCGGTTTGCTTATGATTCTTACCGCAGATTTATTCAGATGTTCTCCGATGTGGTTATGGAGATTCCCAAATCCTTTTTTGAGAGGATCCTGGATGAGATGAAGGAGGCGAAGGGCGCCAAATATGACACTGACCTGACAGCAGAAGACTTGAAAGAAGTAATCAGTAAATTCAAAGCAGTCTATAAAGATAAAATGGGAGAGGATTTCCCCCAGGATCCCAAAACACAGTTAATGGAAGCTGTAAAAGCCGTATTCCGTTCCTGGGACAATGAAAGAGCCATTGTTTACCGCAGAATGAACGATATCCCCGGAGACTGGGGAACAGCAGTCAATGTGCAGGCAATGGTATTTGGAAATATGGGAAATACCTCCGGTACAGGAGTTGCGTTTACCCGTAATCCTTCTACAGGAGCCAAGGGAATTTATGGAGAATACCTGATCAACGCACAGGGCGAGGATGTGGTTGCAGGTATCAGAACTCCTCAGCCTATTACAAAACTTGAAGAAGATCTGCCTGAATGTTACGCACAGTTTATTGAGATAGCGAACAGGCTGGAAAATCATTATCGCGATATGCAGGATATGGAATTTACCATTGAAAACGGCAGGTTATTCTTCCTCCAGACCAGAAATGGTAAGCGTACTGCCCAGGCGGCATTACAGATCGCCTGTGACCTGGTGGATGAAGGAAAGATTACCCCGGAAGAGGCTGTGCTCCGTATTGAAGCAAAATCCTTAGACCAGCTTCTTCATCCTACCTTTGATCCTGAAGCACTTAAGAGCGGTCAGGTGATCGGACAGGCGCTTCCTGCGTCACCCGGCGCGGCAGCAGGTAAGGTATACTTTACTGCCCAGGAGGCAAAGGAAGCACATGAAAAGGGCGAGAGAGTCGTATTAGTACGTCTGGAAACTTCTCCGGAAGATATTGAAGGGATGCATGCGGCAGAGGGTATTTTGACAGTACGCGGCGGTATGACTTCACATGCGGCGGTGGTAGCCCGTGGTATGGGAACCTGTTGTGTATCCGGCTGCGGCGAAATTTCAATTAACGAGGAAGAGAAGGAATTTGAGCTGGGCGGACATGTATATCATGAAGGAGATTATATTTCCTTAGATGGTTCCACTGGAAAGATTTATGACGGAGATATTAAGACCCAGGAAGCTTCTATCAGCGGCAATTTCGGAAGAATTATGGGCTGGGCGGATTCTTTCCGTAAATTGAAGGTTCGCACCAACGCAGATACGCCTGCAGATGCAGCCAATGCCGTTAAATATGGCGCAGAGGGTATCGGCCTTTGTCGTACGGAGCATATGTTCTTTGAGCCTGACAGAATCCCGAAGATTCGCCAGATGATACTTTCCAGAACGGTTCAGGAGAGAGAAAAGGCTTTAAATGCGCTTATTCCTTATCAGAAGGGAGACTTTAAGGCTCTCTACGAGGTAATGGAAGGCAGACCGGTTACCATTCGTTTCCTTGATCCTCCGCTTCATGAATTTGTTCCTACGGAACAAAATGACATTGACGATCTGGCAGTTGAAATGATGATGACTGCAGAACAGGTGCAGGAGGTATGCGATTCTCTTCACGAATTTAACCCTATGATGGGACACAGAGGCTGCCGTCTTGCGGTAACTTATCCTGAAATTGCGAGAATGCAGACTCGCGCAGTTATGGAAGCGGCCATTGAGGTAAAACAGGAAAAGGGCTATGACATAGTTCCTGAAATCATGATCCCTCTTGTAGGAGAGAAAAAGGAACTTAAGTATGTTAAGGATGTGGTAGTAGAGACCGCAGAGCAGGTAAAAAAGGAAAAGAATTCCGATATTGCTTATCACATTGGAACTATGATCGAAATTCCCAGAGCGGCTCTTTTGGCAGATGAGATTGCCGAAGAGGCAGAGTTCTTCTCCTTTGGCACTAACGATCTTACCCAGATGACATTTGGATTTTCCAGAGATGATGCCGGTAAGTTCCTTGGTGAATATTATAAGAAGAAGATTTATGAGTCAGATCCTTTTGCAAGACTGGATCAGAGCGGCGTAGGGCAGCTTGTGCAGATGGCAGTAGAGAAGGGCAGGAAAACAAGGCCTGATATTAAGCTTGGTATCTGCGGCGAGCATGGCGGAGATCCTTCCTCAGTAGAGTTCTGTCATAAAGTGGGACTTACTTATGTTTCCTGTTCACCTTTCAGAGTACCGATCGCAAGACTTGCGGCAGCACAGGCGGCTATCAAGGATGGCGGAAAATAAAATTTGTATATTCAAATGACGAATCCCCGATTACATCAAGTGTAGTCGGGGATTTTTAGTGATTTATGATTTCTACTTACTTCACAGAGCTTCTTAATATGAGTAAGAAAAAGAAACCAGACAGAATCAATCGATTTAAGGAGGAACACATAATGGTATCACACAAAAAATTAGAAGGTATTTTACAGAATTGGAACTTAGAGAATGAAAAGCTGACAGATGTTGTATGCGAAGGAACAGGTAATGTAAGTGAGTCTGCATGTTATGTGGGCGACAACTATATCATCAAATTTTCTTTGAATTTAGAAAATGTAGAAAAGCATATTGCATTATCACAGGCATTAGAAAGCGTAGGATTATCATCTGCCACGCCTGTAAAAACAAAAGAAGGAAATTATGTAGTTGCAAGCGAAGAACTATATTTTTATGTAACGAAACGCCTGGAGGGAAAACAGTTAAAACCAGGCACAATTTATCTTGAGGAATATATGTCTAAAGCTCGATTTATAGGAGAAATCATTGGTCAGTTAAGCGTAGCGCTTACGAAAGTAGATGTTGTTACGAATCAAGCTGACATATTCAAAAGCGCTAAAGAATGGGCGATACCTGCCTTAGCAGACAGAATTGATTTACCCAATGAATTTATTGAAAGATACGAGAAGGTTTTTGGCGCAGTATATGAATCGTTACCACAGCAGATTATTCACCGTGACCCCAATCCGGGAAATATTATTTTAAGTGATGATAAATGGGGATTTGTGGATTTTGACCTTAGTGAAAGAAATATAAGAATTTTTGATCCCTGCTATGCAGCTG
>USJG01000181.1 GCA_900554925.1 uncultured Lachnospiraceae bacterium | reverse complement strand
ATCCCGCCCGGAGGGCTTTTGTATAACAGGAAAATCCGGAGGAATTTCCTGTTATGATTCGGGTGTCAAAAGGTGCTTTTAGAAAGTGCTCTTGTCAGATTGCACAAAAGGAATTGCACGCTGTCAGCTTAGCAATTTCTTTTGTGTAATCTGACGATTCCAAATTTACCAGACACCTTTTAACACCTGAATCCTGTTATACAAAAAGATGTGTGGTACGCCACACATCTTTTCTATTGTCATTCTAATCAGCCTGCCTGAATTGGTATTTAGCCATGACTTCCATTTAATATTCGGGTTCAATTAATCCGTAAGTATTTCCTTTCCGTTTGTAGACTACATTTACCTGGTCTGTTTCCGCATTGCAGAATACGAAGAAATTATGTCCTAAAAGCTCCATTTGAATGCAGGCATCTTCAGGATACATGGGCTTAATATCAAACTTCTTGGTACGGATGATCTTAATTTCCTCTTCCTCCATGTATTCCTTCTCAATAAATTCCTGCTTGAAATAATTGGATGACTGTTTATGGTCAACAAGCTTATTCTTATATTTCTTTAACTGTCTTTCTATGATCTCCTCCACTAAATCGATGGAAACATACATATCATTGCTGACCTGTTCAGAACGGATGATACTTCCCTTTACAGGGATGGTAACTTCAATTTTCTGTCTTTCCTTTTCTACGCTTAATGTTACGTGTATCTCGGTTTCGGGAGTAAAGTATTTTTCCAGCTTTCCGATCTTATCTTCAACTGCGCCGCGCAATCCCGGTGTAACCTCAATATTTTTACCAACAATTACAAAATTCATATTCATCATCCTTTCCTTGGATTATTGTATGGACATTATACCACAGCTTGTATATATTATGCAATAATTCCCAGTATTTGTTTTATAATAAGGATAGTTTTCCGACAATTTAAATCATCGCGTTTTCACGACGATTTTCTGGTTTTTTCTATTCTCCCATCACTATTCACAAAACATTCGTTCTTAATTTAAAATTATAAAAAGTGAAAACTTCGTAATTTCGTTGGTGGATAATGTGGATAAATCCGTGTATAACTTAAAAATTCCCTTTTTATCGCTTTTATTATGTGGATAACTTTTCGTGCGTTTTTTGTCTGTAATTCTTTTTTAGTTCATGTCAGCATTACAATTTGTGAAACATGTACAAGTTGACTTTTGTCAACAGCTTTTCTGATTTTAAATAATTTCAGACTTCTTTTCTTTTCCCGGCACAATGACTTTCAAATCATCATAACAGTAATCCCATACCAGCTTTCCTTTTGCACTCCTTATCCTGATCCCCTTCATCTCCTCCATTGGTATTTCCACTCTGTCTCCAACAAGTCTTTTTCCAATGATATTGCCTGTCATTTCTATCAGCTCCCTTACATACTGTATATCCAGATAGTCCTGACCCTTTTCTATGTACGGGCGTATCTGCTGCGAGTGTCCGGGATAAATTTTTACAGACCCATTTAGTTCCAGGAAATCCTCCAGTTTTTGCAGCTCTTTTAAGTAATCTGTCAGCGGACTGCTTTCTTTTAGCTGCATCCACAGACCGCCTGAGCCAATGGCATCAGAGCTAAAGAGTATCTTTTCCTTTTCCATATATACCAAAGCAGAGCCCTGGGTATGGCCCGGCATATTTATTATCTTAAGCGAGGTATCTCCCAGGTCAAATTCCATGCCATCTTTCAGCTCCCACAGGTTTTCACGCCTGAGTTTTTCTCCATATCTTTCCTCCAGCATATACATATCCCTGGAAGAAATGTAAATCCGGCACCCTGCTTCCATAAATTCCTGCATCCCTCTGCCGCTGTGGTCAGGATGACCATGAGTAACTATCATGCACACCGGCTTTTCGGTCATTTTCTTTACAATGTCATACATTCCCTCTGCCTTCTCAAGTCCGTCTATTACCACTGCACATTTTGTTCCTATAATAAGGTAAGCATCTACGCTTGGGCCGCTGCCTGTTTCCCGTAACCGGCATACATTCTCTTTGATCCACTTAATGATAATCTTTTCCATCTGAAATCTCCTTCCGCTGCAATTGCTGTTTTTAAGGCTCCTTTACAAATACATATTCCCTGTCAGAAGACAGTTCCTCTCTGAAACAATATCCCAGCCCTTCAAATTCCCTGATACCTTCCAGAGTGCAGATTCCGTTCTCCGCCATAAAGCGTACCATCTCCCCTCTGGCCATTTTAACCTGCGTTCCTTTTTGAATGACTTTGCCCTCCTTCCACTCTCCAAACACGCAGTTAAGGAAAACATCCTCCGGCTTAAGAAAGCTTTCAATACACTTAGAATACTCTTTGGATGCCAGATTCACAACTGTCCTGTCCTCATCCAGAACCGACTGGTACAGAGCATCACCCCAAAATTCGTACAGATCCTTTGCACCGCCAATCTTTGCCCTGGCCTGCATTTCAAGCCGGTAGGGCACCACACCGTCAAAAGGCTTAAGCACCCCATAAAAACCTGAAAGGATTCTCAAATGCTCATCTATATAGCCCAGCGCGTCCCTGGTAAATACGGAAGGGGCCATATACTGATATTGAATCCCTTCATAGGAGACAATGGCGGCTGTCAGATTTTTTTTAAGATCCATTTCCTTAAATCTGTTAAAATTAAGCTCTGCTATTTTATCATTGCAATTCCAGAGCTCCTTTGTCCTTTCATAGGACAGGGTCTGTATATACTCTTTAATTTTTATTGTTTTTTCCAAAAACTGAGGCAGCTGGTTTACAGGATATGTATCCTCATCCACATTCATTTTTTTAGCTGGTGAAATAATGATCTTCATAAAATTCAATTACAGCACAAATGCCGCACCTTTTAAATGCGGCATTTTGTATCTTTCTATCATATTTTGTTTAAAGCTCTCTGCTAGAAAATTCTTCTGACTGAAAGTACGGAACGATAATTTGCATTGGAAATGATAATTCCTGTCTTGGCAGTGGACGCATGGACGATCTGTCCGTTTCCAATATAAATTGCCACATGTCCGGAATAACATACGATGTCACCGGGCTGTGCGTTCTCAAGTCCGTCTACTGCCGAACCTACGTTTCTGTCTGCTGCCGACGAGTGAGGCAGGCTGACACCAAAGTTACTGTAAACGCTCATTACAAATCCCGAGCAGTCCGCGCCATCTGTAAGGCTGGTGCCTCCCCATACATAAGGATTGCCCACAAACTGGCATGCAAAATCTGCTACCGACTGTCCCAGTGCGCTTCCGCTTCCTGACGTGATCACAGGGGCTGTTACCGTCTGATCTGTGGAGGACGAGTTCTTAGCTGATTCCCGTATGGCCTTAGCCGCCGCTTCCTGAGCCGCCTTTCTCTCTGCCTCTTCCTTAGCAAGTCTGGCTTCCTCTTCTGCTTTTGACTCTGCTTTCACAAACTCGGTGGAAAGCTCAACATACTCTCTTGAAATGTATCCGTCGCCTTCCTCGATATTTACCTTGACCCATTCATCTAATTCCTCTGTTACCAGAAGCTGATCACTTATGGGCACCATTCCAACCACGGCAGAATCCGTGCCGGGCTCTTCTCTTACGAAAAGCGTGGTAGTATTTACCGTTGCAATTCTGGTTCCCACCTTTCTGGCAAGCTCCACTGCATTTTCTCCCGTAACACAGTATTCTGCTTTTACATAACCTGTAACACTGCCGGAAGTAATTTCATACCATCCATCCTTCTCGGAAATAAATTCGCCAACTGATTTATCATACAGCTTTCCAAGGATTTCTCCTTCTTCACTG
Source organism: uncultured Lachnospiraceae bacterium (assembly GCA_900554925.1). Lineage (GTDB taxonomy): Bacteria > Bacillota > Clostridia > Lachnospirales > Lachnospiraceae > Suilimivivens. The sequence continues at coordinate 206 of USJG01000181.1, read as the reverse complement.
GGAATGCTTCTCACATTCACATAATCGTTTACTTTTGCAATTACCAGCGATTTAAAGCCTTCCTCTTCCTTCCTGGCCGCCAGTTCATTTTCTTTCTGAACAATGGTCTTAGTGGTAGTCGCGATCATTGTTTCCTCAATGACCTTTTCTTCTGTCTCTTCTTCTAAAGGCTCCTCTATGGGCGCCATTGTAAAGGACGGTGATGC
>USJG01000180.1 GCA_900554925.1 uncultured Lachnospiraceae bacterium | reverse complement strand
CCTGCGACCTCCTGGTCCCAAACCAGGCGCTCTAGCCAAGCTGAGCCACACCCCGCTGGTTTTTGTCCTATTGCTCACTCACGCAACGCAAGATACATTATAGAATATGTTCTTTCTTCTGTCAACAAATTTTTAAAAAATTCTTCCGTATCCTTCCGCATTTAAATTTAATTTTTGTATTTATTATAGGTAGTTAATGGTAAAATGGGCATTTCCTCCTTTGTCCAGATCCATTATGATGAAAGAAGGTTTTCTTCCTTCCTGCCTTGGATAGGTAAGACTTCCGGGATTAACCGCGATCAGGTCCTTCTCAATATCCACCACCGGCTTGTGGGTGTGACCATACATAACAATATCTACTCCCCGCATTCGGGCCTCACTCTTAATGTTTTCATTCCCCATGGAAACATAATAGTTATGGCCATGAGTCAGCCAGACCTTATATTTTCCTATTTCAAATTCTTTTTCTCTGGGTAAGTCTGAAAAGAAATCATTGTTTCCGGTCACCATCTGAACCGGGCATCCTGCACTTTCCGCAATCAGATATTCACTGCCCTCAATATCTCCGCAATGAATAACCATATCTACCGGCGCAACCTTCTTAAGCACCTTTATGTAATTCTCATTTCTTCGATGCGTATCACTGACAATCAGTAATTTCATAATAAACCATCCTCACTAAATCCTGTATGCCTGGCATCATGCTGCAGCTTACAGGCAATTCTCCAATTGTTCCTTCATGGCACGCAGGGCTTTTCCCCTGTGGCTGATCTCATTTTTTTCTTCCTCTGTTAATTCCGCGGTGCTCTTCCCATATGAAGGCACTATAAAAATGGGATCATATCCAAAGCCATTCTTACCTTTTTCCTCATAACCGATTCTGCCCTCAACGGCTGCCTCCTTAGTCAGAACCTGCCCGTTTGGAAGCACACAGGCAATGGCGCAGACAAATCTTGCTGTCCTCTTTTCCTCTGGCACACCCGAAAGGCGCTCAATTAAATTACTGTTCTTTTCATGGTAGGATGTGTCCTCACCAAGATACCGGGCAGAATAAATCCCCGGTTCCTTATTTAAATAGTCAATTTCCAGCCCGGAATCATCGGCAAGAACAATTGCTCCGTTTCCTGCTGTCCAGACCGCCTTTGCCTTTATAATGGCATTTTCCGCAAAGCTGCTTCCATTTTCCTCAATATCCAGAACAATTCCTGCTTCCTTCATGGAAAGAATTTCCACCGGCTCGCCCTTAATCTTAAGATCTGCCAGGATCATCCTGATTTCTTTCATTTTTCCGGGATTCCCTGTGGCAAAAATAATCCTCTGCATGTCTGTATCCTTTCATCTTACGCTCTGCTCATCATATACATTTACGATGGCATTATAAATACCTGCGGCAATCTTATCACAATATTCTTCTCTGCCAAGAAGGATCGCTTCCTGTTTATTGCTGATGCATCCCACTTTAATGGCAGCCGCCGGTATCGTAATATGTTTTAGCGTATACTCCTGGGGCCCGGCTTCACTAAGTCCCAGTGCCTTTCCCCTGATACTGGTCACCACTTCTCTCTCAAGCATATCGGCCAGCTCCACACTGCCAAATCCGGGAATAAAAAAATCTCCGTTATACACTGCTGTAGTCCCGTATACGGAACTGTCTTCATTGGCATCTGTCTGAATCCTGATATACATATCGGCCTTTGTTTCATTGGCAAGCTTTACTCTTGCCTCCTCCCCTGGATTTACATCATCCATTCTGGTGTAATATGCTTTAATATCGGTCTCATCCAACTTTTCCTTTAATTTTTGGGCTATCAGAAGATTGATCTCTTTCTCAAGCAGGCCATCTGCCTCATAACCTTTGTTAATCCCGCCGCAGGCCGGATCAATCACCACGATCTTGTCAAACATTTCCCTTGGACTTAAAAAGCTTATGTATAAATCACTATTTTCCAAAATAGTACGGTATTCAAAAATTCCTGTCAACTGAAATCTTAATTTTATACCATCCTTCGTGCTTTCATAGTTTCCCTGGCTGATCATTTCCCGATTTCCGGATATTGCATTTTCTTCATAAAAATCATCTCCGGCATTGCTCACAAGCACACAAAGCTCCTGATCCATATAATGATTTTCTATGATGATATCCTCGGCTTTACATTCTTCGGGCAGCGGAACGCGAAGATAACTGGTATTGCTTTCCCCAAGCACAAAAGTCAGCTCCTGTGTATCCGGCTTTTCTTCCTCTCTGGCAGACGAAGTGGTCCTCTGCACCTCATCCTGGGCCACATCTGAAATCGTAATAACCTTCCCTCCAGATAAATATAGTATCGTCCCCATGGCCGCTATCGAAAAAATCACGCTGCCGACAGCCGCCTTCTTCATTAAATCAAACTGCATTTTACCTTTCCATTTCTATTACAAGCCTGCAATTGCCGCATTCTTTCCTTTTACTGATGCTTCCTGGGCGGTTTAGGCCCCGGAAACTGATAAAAATAAGTCTTCATCATCCCATTATAAATTTTTCTGTTTTTTGCCGCTTTCAGTCCCATGGCGCTTTCCGCCTGCTCATAAGCCGTGATCAGATAAAGAGACCAACTGTCAAGGGCTTTAAAACGCTCTCCTATAATTCCATAAAGCTGAGGCAGGTTCTTCTTTTCTTCTATTCTCTCTCCATAAGGGGGATTGGTAATAATAAAACCGTATTTTTTACTATGACTAAGTTGGTCAACCCCTCGCCTTTGAAAATGGATCAATTTGTCTACCCCGGCAAGCCTGGCATTTTCCCTGGCGATGGACACCATTGCGTCATCTATGTCATATCCCTGAATATCCGTATAGGTATCCGGAGCAATCAACTCTCTGGCCTCCTCTTCCGCATCCTGCCATTCCCCGGCAGGAATCAGATGAGTCCAGCTCATTGCAGTAAAGGTGCGGTTCATGCCCGGAGCAATGTTTGCTGCCATCAGAGCTGCTTCAATAGGGAAGGTTCCACTTCCGCAGAAAGGATCCACCAAAATCCTATCTTTCTTCCAGGGAGTAAGCATGATAAGGGCCGCTGCAAGATTTTCTGCAATAGGCGCCCTGGCGGTCAGCTTCCGATACCCTCTCTTATGCAGGGATTCTCCGGTGGTATCCAATGCCACCGTCACTTCATCCTTCATGAGAAACACCCTGATGGGGAAGGAAGCTCCACTTTCCTGAAACCATTCCACATGATAGATTTCCCTAAGGCGCTCCACCATGGCCTTCTTCATAACCGACTGAATATCAGAAGGGCTGAAGAGCCTGCTCTTAACGCTGGCAGCTTTAGTAACCCAGAACTTTCCATCGGAAGGGACCAATTCCTCCCAGGGAATGCTTTTTGTTCCCTGGAACAGCTCCTCATAAGTTTCCGCCCGGAAGCTTCCTGCCTTAAGCAGGATCCTCTCAGCGGTGCGCAAAAAGATATTGGCCCGGCAAATAGCCTCAGCGTCACCGACAAAAGTAATTCTTCCGTCCTCCACCTTTGTAACATCATATCCCAAATCAGTAATTTCACGTTTCAAAACGGATTCCAGTCCGAAATGGCAGGGAGCAATCAGCTCATATCTCTTCATAATTACCTCATTCTGCTTATATCCATACTTTCCTGTGCCGTAAAAACTCTTTTCGAAGAGTATACCATAATTCATTTTTTTTGTATAGAAAAAAGGCACCCTTGCAGGTGCCTTTTTGCCAAATCCACTTAGTATTCGTTGTTTTTCTTGTTATTGCTGTCCTTGCAGTTAGAAGAATTAGAAGAGCTGTTTTTCTGACTGTTCTGGCTGTTCTGACTGGATTTGTTTTCCTGATTCTGATTGTTCTGGTTGTTCTGATAATCATTCTTAGACATATTTGTTTCCTCCTGATTCTTTAGGTTACAGGAGTAGTATTTTCCAAATCAAAACCTTTTATACTTCCGCATATTAGTACTTTGGTACTTATTTTTTATTCAATTTGCACAATCTTTTGCCCATAATATTGGTAGTACTTTTACTCTATTAGGCC
>USJG01000179.1 GCA_900554925.1 uncultured Lachnospiraceae bacterium | reverse complement strand
TCTGAGTAAAGAACCTCTGGCAGGTGAAAAGGCGGCTGCGGCACTCTATGCGCCAACCGGTGGCATCGTCTGCCCTTTTGGACTTACCATTGCGCTGGCTGAAAATGCTGCGGATAATGGGGTTGTTTTTAAATTTGGCCAGCAGGTAGAGAAAATCACAAGGCTTGAGAATGGTTATCAGATTCATACTGCAGACCAGGAGTATCAGGCAAAGGTGGTAATCAATGCAGCCGGCGTATATGCAGATGAAATTCACAATATGATAAGCAATTATAAGATGGAGATCACTCCCAGAAAGGGGGAGTATCTTCTTTATGACAAGATGCTGGGAGGTATGGTAAGCCATACTCTTTTCCAACTGCCTACAGCCCTTGGCAAGGGAATATTGGTAACCCCTACGGTACACGGAAATCTGCTTACAGGACCTACAGCGGCAGATATTGAGGACAAAGAAGGAACGGATATTTCCAGGGAAGGCATTGAGCAGGTGGTGCAGAAGGCGGCGCTTAGCGTGGGTGACATTCCGGGACGATCTGTTATCACTTCCTTTGCAGGCCTTCGGGCGCATATTTCCCAAATGCCCGGCCTTATGGAGGGGAAGGAGGATTTCGTGATCGGGGAGGTTGAGGACGCCCCCGGATTTATTGATGTGGCAGGTATTGAGTCGCCGGGGCTTTCCTGTGCGCCGGCCATAGGAGAATATGTGGCAGATTTGGTAAGAAAGCTGCTTGCACCATCAGAAAAAGAACATTTTGTAAGTACCCGCAAAGGGATTCCAAGCATGGCCCTTGCATCTGATGAAGAACGCCAGAGACTGATTAAGGACAATCCGGCATATGGAAATGTGATCTGCCGGTGTGAAATGGTAACAGAGGGGGAAATTTTAGACGCCATACACAGAACCTTAGGAGCAACTACAACAGACGGCATCAAACGACGCACGCGGGCAGGAATGGGACGATGCCAGTCAGGCTTCTGCAACCCCAAAGTGGTGGAAATATTATCCAGAGAGCTACAGGTAGATGAAAGCGACATCAGAAAATCGGGAGAAGGTTCATGGTATATTCTGCCTCTTGAGGAAGAGAAAGGTCACGGTATAGTATGAAAATAACGGATTTGGTTATTATAGGGGGCGGCCCCGCAGGAATGGCGGCAGCGCTGTCCGCTTATGAAAAGGGAGTTACAGATATTTTAATTCTGGAGAGAGATAAAGAGCTGGGAGGTATCTTAAACCAGTGTATTCATAACGGTTTTGGCCTTCATACCTTTAAGGAGGAGCTGACCGGGCCGGAATATGCAGCCCGCTACATAGATATGGTAGAAGAAAAAAAGATACCCTGTCTTTTAAACACCATGGTGGTGGATATACAGGGCGGAAGCCCCTGCCAGGTAACTGCCATGAATAAGGAGCGGGGGATGTTCCAGATTCAGGCCAGGGCAGTAATTCTGGCTATGGGCTGCAGAGAGCGGGCAAGAGGGGCCATGAACATACCGGGATACCGTCCGGCTGGTATTTATTCGGCAGGAACAGCCCAGCGTTATGTGAACATAGAAGGAAGAATGCCGGGAAAAGAGGTTGTGGTTTTAGGTTCCGGTGATATTGGACTTATTATGGCAAGGCGTATGACGCTGCAGGGGGCCAGGGTGAAGCTGGTAGCAGAGATCATGCCTTATTCCGGGGGACTTAGACGGAATATTGTGCAATGTCTGGATGACTATGGCATTCCCTTAAAGCTCTGTCATACTGTCACGGAAATTCATGGAAAGGACAGAGTGGAGGGAGTAACCCTGGAAAGGGTGGATGAGAATTTAAAGCCCATTCCCGGCACGAAGGAATTTGTGGCATGTGATACGCTTCTTTTGTCCTGCGGCCTGATTCCGGAAAATGAGTTAAGTCAGGGCGTTGGCGCCAAAATGGATGATGTGACACAGGGCCCCGTAGTAAATGCAAGACTGGAAACTACTGTAAAGGGGATTTTTGCCTGCGGAAAAGTGCTTCATGTACATGATCTGGTGGACAATGTTTCCAGAGAATCGGAAAGGGCAGGGGCTTTTGCTGCCGATTATATTTTAAATGGGGAACAGGACTGGGGAGAAGCGCTGCGTCCCAAAATTGCGGCCAAGACCAAATGCACGTTACCTGAAAACAGGGACTTATCCAGCCAGCTTATCTGTATTTGCTGTCCGGTAGGCTGTCTGATCACAGCCAGAAGGAAAGAGGACGGAAGCCTTGAGATTACGGGAAATAGCTGTCAGAAAGGGGAGGCTTACGCAAGAAGCGAGATGACAGCGCCGGTAAGGACGGTAACTTCCATGATCCGTGTTCAGGGGGGAAAGGGGAAAGTGGTTCCCGTTAAGACAGCCACAGAAATTCCCAAAGGGAAAATAAGCGAATGCATGGCAGAGATTCAGAAGGCAGCCGCTAAGGCACCGATCGGGGTGGGTGATGTTTTGATTGAAAATGTGGCAGGTACGTCTGTTCCTGTGATCGCTACAGGAAATATGCCGGCTAAAGAATAAAATCATAACAGGAGAGGGTTAAATATGAGCAAGTATGTAATGGCATTGGATCAGGGGACTACCAGCTCAAGATGCATCCTTTTTAACAAAAAGGGTGAAATCTTAAGTATGGCACAGAAGGAATTTGGACAGATTTATCCCAAACCGGGATGGGTGGAGCATAATCCCATGGAAATCTGGTCCTCCCAGCTTGCGGTAACTACGGAAGCCATGGCGATGATAGGGGCCGCTCCGGAGGATATTGCCGGAATTGGCATCACCAATCAAAGAGAAACTACCATCATATGGGATAAAATTACCGGCGAGCCTGTTTATAATGCTATCGTATGGCAGTGCAGGAGAACCGCAGATAAAATTGACGAACTGGTGGCGGCGGGCTACGGAGATATGATACGGGAAAAGACCGGCCTTGTGCCGGATGCCTATTTCAGTGCCACAAAAATTGCATGGATTTTGGAGAATGTGCCGGGAGTAAGGGAAAGGGCGGAAAAGGGAGAACTGCTTTTTGGAACGGTAGACAGCTGGCTGATCTGGAACATGACAAAAGGGGAGGTTCATGTGACAGACTATACCAATGCCTCCCGTACCATGCTTTATGATATTCACAGGCTGCGATGGGATGAGGAGCTTTTAGGGCTGCTTAAGATTCCGGCATGTATGCTGCCAAAGGTAAAGCCCTCCAGTTGTATTTACGGATATACGGAAAACACGGTTTTGGGCGGCAGAATACCTATTGCCGGCATTGCAGGGGATCAGCAGGCTGCTCTGTTTGGACAATGCTGTTTTCAAAAAGGGCAGGTAAAAAATACATACGGAACCGGGTGCTTTCTTCTTATGAATACCGGAACAGAGGCAATAACCTCCCGAAATGGGCTGATTACCACCATTGCGGCCAGCTTAGGCGATCAGGTGGAATATGCTCTTGAAGGAAGCGTTTTTGTGGGAGGCGCCGCGGTGCAGTGGCTTCGGGATGGCATGCGGATGATCAAGAGCGCGGCACAGACAGAGGAATATACCGATAAGGCTGAGGATACAACAGGGGTTTATGTGGTGCCGGCTTTTGCGGGAATGGGAGCTCCTTACTGGAATCCTTATGCAAGAGGAACCATAGTGGGAATCACCAGAGGGTGTAAGAAAGAGCATTTCATAAGGGCAACCCTCGAATCCATTGCCTATCAGACTTATGACGTGCTAAAGGCCATGGAAGAGGACGCGGAGGTTTCCATAGAGGGACTTAAGGTGGATGGCGGCGCCAGTGCCAATAATTTTCTGATGCAGTTCCAATCAGATCTTTTAGATGCACAGGTAGTACGTCCAAGCTGTATCGAGACCACTGCTTTGGGAGCTGCTTATCTGGCAGGACTTGCAGTGGGATTCTGGAAAGATGTAGATGAGATACAGAAAAACTGGAAGCAGGAAAGGGTATTTTCTCCGTCCGTTACGGAAGAAAAAAGAAAAAAACTTTTGAAAGGATGGAAAAAAGCAGTTGCCTGTATCTTCCAGTGGGCAAAAGACGAAATATGATTTTAAGGG
>USJG01000178.1 GCA_900554925.1 uncultured Lachnospiraceae bacterium | reverse complement strand
GTTTGTTCTCTCAGACTGTCAAGACACTGCCGCAGATAACTTTCCTTTATCTTATACACAGGTATAACCATACTCAAAAACGGTCTGTTCATTCACAATCCTCCATTCAGGATTTTTTTATACAGCGCTTTATATGAATCGCTCATCTGTTCAGCCGTAAATTTCTGTATTACCGTTTCCCGGGCATTTTGGGCAATTTTTCTCCAGTTATATTTCCCGGCCCGTATTCCCTGGATAATCTTATCAAATCGCTGCGCTGAATCGCACAGGAATCCATTTTCTCCATCACAGATTACGTCCTTTATCCCTGGAATCGGAGCTGCAACGCATACCTTTTCCAGATACATTGCCTCCAGCAGAGCAATAGGCAGGCCTTCCCACGCCGAAAACAGAACAAACATATCGCTTTCGTTCAGATACCTCAGCGCACGTTCTCGATTTACCCATCCCGTAATCTCAATATTATCTGACTTTAATTCTCCTCTCAGCTCCCCGTCCCCAATCCAGAGGAAACGGTGTTCCGGATGCCTGTCCGCAACCTGCTGGAACTGATGAGGCTGCTTCTGCACGCAGATCCTTCCCATCGTTGCTATTCTGAACGAATCGGAGATAAGGTCTGGCAAATGCGGCGCAGGAAAGTTTTTCTGCTGTAGTTCTATTCCATTATTAATATAAACAGAATTTACAGTTACGCTCCTTGAAATCTCCCACTCGCCTTTTGAGCAGCAAATAGTAAGTCCCCCTTTTGCCGCTGCGGCCTTTTCCAGGTAATAATAGATTTTTCTCCGGAGGGCAGAATCGTCCATTTTTAAAAAGGGATACCCATGAGGCGTATACAGCACGTGATATTTTTTCATATCTATTGCCCATCTCCCGATAAATCCGGATTTGGCAGAGTGCAGATGAACAATATCGGGCTGAACCTTTCTGACTGCCCTGCGAATCTCCGCATAGTTCAGCAGATCTTTCCACCCTATTTTTCTTTCCGCATGCTGCATCTCCATAATATGTATACGGCTGTCCAGCTGCGCCCTGTAATCTTCCGGTGTCTGCGGACGCAGCGCATATAAAAGATACGTATCAAATTCGTCGCAGGTCCTGCACAGCAGCGAGCTTACCATCGTGTACACGCCGCCGCCAAAAGCCTCTGCAATATGGAGTACCTTTGTTCTCTGCATATTATACCCCTCTGTCAATATTCAAAAAAACTGTGTGATACGGAAGAACCCCATACCATTGATTTCTATACACGTCGTACAGAAGTTTGCTCGCATATACCCCTGCTACAAGGATCATGATCCCCCGCCTCCACTTTGGATTTTCCTCCCTTTTTATAAAAAAGGGGAGGCTGAAGATCTGCACTACGGCAAAGCCTTCTGCAATTCTTAAAACCTGCGGCAGTACGGCAGACAATAACAGGGTCATACACGGCAGCATGGACATTGCCGTAAAAAATCCTGCCTTCTCCTTTTCTCCCTTTTTCGGTATGCCCTGCCTCTGTTCCAGCCGGCATAAGCAGCACAAATGAACCGCAAAAATAATCAGCGCCACTGCAAAGCCAATCAAATAGAAATTATTCTGATTGTATAAGCTGTCAAAATACCAGGCAAATCTGGTAAAACGAACCAACAGCGGCACAAAAATCCTGACGATCGGAAGGCTGATACAATATAAGAGAAATCCCTTCAGAATCCCTGCAGAACTATATTTTTTTCCAGCCAGAAAATAAACCGGAAAATAGATCAGGGATGACGTATGAATCAAGGCAGCAATTCCTATTAAACCCATATACGCCCATATCCGTCTCTCTACCGCGTATTTAACAGCAAATACAAACAGACTCATAGCCAACATCTGCCGTATCTGATTTAAAGAGGTAAAATATTTATTCGTCAGAAAAAACAGCAATATGCTGAATACGACCATATCCGACTGCTGATAAATTCCCAGGAAAAAAAACAGCAGCGTCAAAAAACCCACTGTGGCAAATAACAACGCTGAATCCGGAGTCACAACATACAGCACACGATTTAAAAGGTTAAACAATGGCTCTGAAAACTGTCGGATACCATGATTAATGTAATAATAATATGAATCATATATCGGCCAGTCTGTTCCCACCTGTCCCCGGAACATGGAATTTACAGCGAACGGCAGAAAAGAGCATACCGCCAACAGCCTGTATGTTCCTCTCAGCATGGGATAAGGTCTGGCATTACAGGCGAGCCGGGCAAAGCCTAGCGATATGGCAACCACAATCAAATAGACATACATTGTCTCCTACTCCTTAAAATTAGGAATGACCCCTAGAACCGCTATCTGCCCATAAAGCTGGACATCCTTCAGAGTCTCTACCCTGGAGGAAAGAATTACCGCTAAAATCCGGAGCATCAGGTAAACCAACGCCCCTCCCACTGTAAAGGAAATTACAGTTAGGCTGCGCTGTTTTGCCGCATCATAGGTCTTTCCCGCCCCCTGGGAATAATCCAATACACGCATTGTATTACTATCCGACAGGTTATTAATCTCCTGTACAAACGCGTTTGCTACTGCATTGACGACCGCCACACTATCCGTCTGGCTTGGCGAGTCTGCATAAATTTTTAATACGGCAGTATTATTCTCATACACATAGGTGCTTCCCTGTATCACCCGCGCATCTGTAGAGATCATATTATATATCTGTCCTGCCGTTAAATGTGTCGGCCCCAAGAGAACTCTGGCCCGCTCAGCCACTTTCCTGGACTTTACAATTTCCGAATACACTTTCAAGGCATTCAGCCCCTGCGCTGACTCGTCATAGGAACCGTCTGCAAAACTGTATACGGTAGCTAACGCTCGATAAGAATTTTCGGGTTTTACAAACAGCATCGCTGTCAGAATTCCAACCAGCGTTCCCGCCATTGCCGCTGTCAGAATACGAGGAATACTCTTTTTTAATACAATCAGGCAATAGCCAAAATCAATGCTTATTATTCGGTTCAATTCCATGCTTATCTCCTCCGTTTTCCATCCGCTTCCTGCTGCAGCTGACCCCAACCCTTAAAATTCCAATTAAAGCAATACCAATCGCAAGCGCTACGGCAGATGAGAATATCTTCGCAGAGCGTATTCCTGTCTCTTCCTTCCCAGTTTCCCCCACCTCAAGATCATAGGATACGTCTGTCTGAAGTTCGAATACCGGCAATTCATACACATTCCCATCTTCATCTTCATAGGATAGATGTATCTGCAATTCCTGTTCTCCGCCTTGTGTAAAGGTTATGTACTGCTCATCGTTCATCTGACGTCCAATCGATGCCGGTTCCAAAGTGATTTCCTGATCTGCGGTCGTTACGTTTCCGCTTACGGTCATGCTTACTTCTTTAATTTGTTTTTCTCCGGTATTTTCATATTTCAAGTCCATCAGCGTAGGAATATAGGCATACACATGGTCCGGAATAGTTACTTCCAGGAGTTTTAGTTCTGAACGCTTTGCTATATCTATAGAAAAAGCTGTGGAATTACTTCCAATCGTTCCCGTTTGAGAAACATAATTAAAGCTGCATTCCAAAATCAGATTACTGAGCAGCTCCTCTTTCACGTTCCGGGATACAGTCAGCCGAAACACGTGCGTCTCTGTTTCGCCCGCCTCCAGCCATTCCGTATACCTCTGATTTACATCTCCTTCCGCCAGATAGATTCCCTCTGTTTTGATTGTCAGGGTTGTCCGCATCTGCGACGCTGCCAATACCGGATCCATATTTTTCACCTGCACGGTCAGCTCAAATTCGCTCCCCGGCGACACTTCCCCGTTCACGTCATATTCCGGTATCATTACAATCGGGCAGCGCGGGTTTGTGGTCTGTGCAGTCTGTACGGTCTGATCTGGCTGCTCTGGCTCCGCGTGCGCCGTGACCGACGGTATAAGGCATAAAAGCAGCAGGCATGACAACCCCACAATTTTTTTCAATAATTGCTTCCATCTTTTCCATATCCGATTCCATCCCCGTTTTCCGGTTTCCCTCTGGAGATACTCTTTCTTCTCAAAATAATCAAACCGGTTTATGTACTGACGGTAAATATCC
>USJG01000177.1 GCA_900554925.1 uncultured Lachnospiraceae bacterium | reverse complement strand
TTTCTTAACAGGGCGAAATACAGCATGTCCCTGTTTTTATCCGTCACCTGCCTCGGCGATTGGATATTCCGAATGCCGTATTCCCAGATTGCCATGGGGCATTGAGCAATTCCGCTTTCGATCATCTCCCTGGTATAGGGATAATTCGGGCGGATCTGGCGGTTAAAATATTTCACGAACTGGTACATCATGCTGCGGCTTTCCTCAATGGTAAGGACTGCCTTTTGCTTGTGATTGGAATTGTACCGTCTGTAGGTCTCTCCCGCATCCACAAGCTGCGATTTCATCAGGGTCTGGAACTGATGGAAAAACTGCTCCACCGTACCTTTAAGGCTTCCGGTAGCCGGTGCAACAAAATGATGGTTAATTCCCATCTCCTTGCACATACGGGAAAACTCCTTTGATTCATACTCCGCGCCATGGTCCGTCCGGATGGAGGTCGGGATAAAGCGGGACGGGAAAAGTTCCGGCGTCAGCTCCACTCCATATCTTGCCGCTTCTTCCGTGTGATCGTCCAGCAGGGTGTACAGAAGATCCGTTATCCCCGTAATGCTGTTATTTTCAAATCCGATCCAGCAGGCCACCAAACAGCAGCTGTACACATCCACCGCGCAGTACATAACGCCCTTCCCAACAAGCTGGCTGCGGTTCCGAAGGGATACGTTGTAATTGTCCAGCTCCACTGCATCGATCTCCAGCATCTGTCCCGGATAATAGACTCCGGACTGAGCGTTTCCTTTGAGCAGCCGATGATTATTGCGTCTTTCCCTGGCATTCATCTTTGCCTGCTTCAAGGTCATGTTATTTTCCTCCAGTCTCCGATTGACGTAGTAATTAAAACGGCGATATGTAGGAGGTGCCAGTGCCGTATTTTCAAAATGCTCCGCTACCATTTCATCATATACGGCCTGTATCGTCAGCTTTTCGCTGCTGTTCAGGAACTGGGCAAAATACTCATCATAAATTGATTTTAATTTTTCATCGTTCTCTATACGATTGGGATCATAGTATTTTGGTTTTGCGCCGCGAAGCTTAACCATTGAACAACCGCTATGGTCAATCATTTTCCTTCGATCCATCAAGGAGTATTCATTTCTTCCTGACTGAAGATATTCCCTTACTTTTTTTCGGACATACTTAGGAGTACAGATAAATTGATCAATCAGTTTTAACAGTTCCGGTTTTGTCCTTTTCTTTGCCAGGTCATCCCAGTTCGGGTACAATTTATCCAACATATCTTCAATATAGTCCCGCTTCATCCGAATACTCGCTTTTTCATCGTCGGTAAGGTGTTCAATGGGATATCGTGCTTCCTCACTTGTATCAATTACAGCTTCATCCCTATTGAGAAAAGCGGAAAGGACCGTCTCATGCTCCCATTTGAAAATCATCTTATCCACGTTCATTTCTATCATCAGAATAAGTCCCCTGTGTTTGATCAGAATACGGTAAAGTTTTCCAAACAGGACAATTCTGTCGCCAATTTTAATTTCCTTCAGCATAATATCCCTCCAGTCGGATTTGTCCGGTATTCCCATCCCGCAGAGCCATCCGGTATCTGGCCTTTATATCGGGAAGCTCCCTGCACAATCTTGCATAGGGAACAGGACCGTTTTCCATATCAATACGGATTTTCTTGTGAGCCACCAGATATTTAAGCATATCCTCCTCACTATTTACAAAGCGGGGATCATAAAATGCCATTGCCGCTTCCACGTTGCGGGTATATACCGGATTCAGATCGGTTCGGAACACGATTTTAAACTCTGCCCCGTGTCGTCTCCAATACTCCTGTTCTATCTTCTGCCGTTCCAGAATGCGCCTCTGCTTCCTGGGTTCGAGGTTGGGCTGAAAGAGCGCGGATCGGTCTGATTTTACGCTGTATGCGGTCATATTCCCATTCTCATACTCCACGAGCAGATCCGTACTCAGGATATGGGAAGGTCTTCGAAATCCAAATTCCGTACAAATTTCCGCGACGATCTCCGGCGCCAGCATCATCTGTTCCCTAATCTCTTTAACCCCATCCCTGAATCGGATTATCCAGAACAGCTCTGCCTCTCCCTGGGATAACAGTTCCACTTTTCGTCCGGCAATCGGATCATAAACACTTACCGCCGTTCCGATGCTGCCAGACTCCCTTGCCAAAATGAATCCCGTATAATCCGGTCCTTCTCCAAGACATCTCTTTTCAGCCAGCTTCGTTCTATCGCTTTTCATTTTCACATTATCATCTCCTGCAAAGTTATCTATAGTAATTATGGAGCGTTCCCCTGATTCCTTTTTTGCAGTCTTTCTAAAAAAAATTTCTGCGTCATCTGCGATCCAATCATTTTTATTTTTGCACGCTTTCATATTGACTGTATATAATTTAATATTTTGATTTTAGTAAATACTGAGTATTTATCAATTTCAAAATTTCCTATGTTTTCCTCACAGATAAATAGTTTTTTACTTTTTCATTTCAATCTGTATGTTTAATTTTATATTTTACAGTCTTGGACTGTATCAACAATAAAATTCAAATCGGATGCTATAAAGTTCTTTTCAGTTGCCTCTCGCCATGGTAAACTATTTTTATAATTTAGGGAGTCAATCAGTGATATGGAAATCAATAAAACACTAATGATGGAACGGTTGAAAAAACTGCGGCAGGAAAAAGGATTCAGTCAAATGGAAGCGTCCGATTATGTCGGTGCCGGCACGGGCACCTGGCAGCAATGGGAAATCGGTCAGCGCGTACCTCGCGATACTGCCATAATCGCCATTGCCGCCAAGTATAACGTGAACGTCGGCTACATATGTGGGACGACAGACCAGCGCCTTCCGGATCTGGTAGCCATTCCCCGCAATCAGCTGGAAGAAGGGGATTGGGAAGCCATACAGCAGTATTTACAACTCACTCTGGAAGAGAAGATATTTATCCGACAGGTGCTTGAATTTATCAAACAGCACCGATAACATAATCAGAAACGCTGTGGAATCTCGTATGGAGCTTCCGCGTAATTTTCGTACCCCATTTCTGTAAGCGGATCGCCATCATAGGGAATATGCCGGGAGCGGCAGGCATACATCGCCATGCAGCAGGCATATTCTGCTCCGTCAAGAGCTCCGTCCTCATAGACCGACTGTACTGCCGTTCCGATCGCTGTCTGCTGATCCCAGTCACGTTCCAGCAATTCCGGCAGTTCTTCTTTAATCCCAAGGAGCTGCAATACCTCTTCCATGGAACCAATACGATCCGCATATTCACAGGCAATCGCCAGCATTTTTTCGTACTCCCGGCTTTCAAGCATTCTTTGACAGATTTTCTTTAATTCTTTCTTCAAGCCTTCGTAAAATGCCGCATGGTATGCAAATGGTACAAGATCAAAATACAGGTTTTTCAGTGTTGACATACAATCACTCCTTTTTTCGTTCAGTAGCCGCCTCAAATTCCTCGTCCGGTTCGAAACCTGTCCCCAAAAACATAACAAAATTGATCCGGCTTCGGATTTCATCCCTTTTTTCCTCATATTCGGCCATGTTGCGGACTCCCATCTTTTCTAATTGCGCCAACGTCAAAGGATTCTTAGTCGGAAAATCAGACATCTCCATCACCTCCTCTGTCTTTCGTACCGGGAATCATCAGCGTGCATCCCGGTTCTATCAAGTTTTCCTGTCCCTTCACTTCTACTTTCATTTTTTTAGTACCCGCGTTTGTAATGTACGTGTCGAGTTCATTCGTCCACGAGTAGAATTCGACTCTGTCTGAGAACGGAAAATAACGATAGTCAATAGCCTGTCTTGTCTTACCTGTAAGACATCCTATAAGCACCGAGTCGCAAAACGTTCCAATATGTACAGTCGGAATTCTAATTTCTATGTTTTCACCACCGCAGCGAAAAGTTGCTCCAATATAGTAATATTCTGCTTCGCTATCCAGGACAATCAATACCCCATCTCTTTGTCCGGGCACCTCAAGCCGCCTTTCATACGTCTCTCGCAGTTCCTCGAAATTGGGAAAATAGCGCTTTCCAGGTTCATCAAACAAATGGAAGAAGGCTTCATTAAGTCTACAATAATATTCTGAATTTTTTGTTTTGATAATCGCCGTAT
>USJG01000176.1 GCA_900554925.1 uncultured Lachnospiraceae bacterium | reverse complement strand
GACCAATCTTGTCCATCTTATCCAGAGTAATAAAAACACTGTCGTAAGACGCTTCCTCAAATCCACTGTAGGCCGCCATAGCCTTTAAGATTCTCCGCTCATTAATTCTGATCTGAAAATTCTTAAATCCAAGTTTTCCAAGAGTGGTGGTAGTAGCCAGAATCAACTCTATTTCCGCCAGATTAGAGGGCTCACCCAGTATATCTATATCACACTGCATAAACTGACGGTAACGTCCTCTCTGGGGCCTGTCTGCTCTCCACACATTTCCCATCTGAAGGGCTTTAAAAGGGCTGGGCAATTCATTTGCATGATTGGAGTAAAAACGTACAAGGGGCACTGTAAGATCATAACGCAGGCCACCATCCACCAGATCTTCTTCTCTTTCCGCAGTCTCAAGATTCAGCTTCTCTCCCCTTTTTAAAATTTTAAAGATCAGCTTTTCATTCTCTCCACCCTGCTTATTGCTGAGATTTTCAATATTTTCAACACATGGTGTTTCTATAGAGGTAAATCCGAATTGTCCGTAGGTTTCCCTGATAACTCCGATTACATAATCACGAATCTGCATCTCCTTTGGCAGAATGTCTTTCATACCGGTAACCGGTTTCTTACTAAGCGCCATAGCTTTACTCCTTTGTTACAAATTATATTCTTTGCAATTTTACACTTTTTCACTTTATATTTCAAGATGTATTGCAGATTCTTTCCCCTCTCTTGCAGTGATTTTCTTGCTATTTACACGGTTTTTCCTTGCACATCCCATTTTTGTATATTATAATGTACAAGGTTACTTTAGGAGGATAAAATTATGTCGTTTGAATTTATTAAAAAATTACCGACTCCTGATGAGATCAGGGAACAATTCCCTGTACCTGAAAAGTTGGTTAAATTAAAAGCAGAAAGAGACAGGGAAATACGCGATGTCATCACCGGCAAAAGCAACAAATTTCTTGTAATCATCGGACCCTGTTCCGCCGATAACGAGGACGCCGTGTGTGATTATGTGACCCGTCTTGCCAAAGTCAACGAAGAGGTAAAGGACAAACTGATCTTGATTCCCCGTATTTACACAAATAAGCCAAGAACCACCGGCGAAGGCTACAAGGGAATCGTTCATCAGCCTGATCCCGAGCAGAAGCCTGACTTCCTTGCAGGACTTATTGCCATGAGAAAAATGCATATCCGTGCCATTGAAGAGTCCGGCCTTACTTCCGCCGATGAAATGCTTTATCCTGAAAACTGGGGCTACGTATCTGATATTTTATCCTACGTGGCAATCGGTGCCCGCTCCGTAGAAGATCAGCAGCATCGGATTGTAGTCAGCGGTTTTGATATTCCCGCAGGCATGAAAAATCCTACCAGCGGCAACTTAACTGTCATGCTTAATTCCGTATATGCTTCCCAGCATCCTCATTCTTTTATTTACAGAGGATGGGAGGTTCAGACCAACGGCAACGAGCTTGCTCACACTGTACTTCGCGGCGCAACCAATAAGCATGGGGGTAATCTTCCCAATTATCATTATGAGGATTTAAACCTGCTCCTTACCCTGTACAACGAAAGAGATTTGAAAAATCCCGCAGCGATTATTGATACCAACCACAGCAACTCAAACAAGCAGTTTGAACAGCAGGTACGCATCGTAAAAGAAATCATGCACAGCCGCAAGTTAAATCCTGATATTCACAAGCTGGTAAAAGGCGTTATGATTGAAAGCTATATTGAGGAAGGCTGCCAGAAGGTTGGCGGAGGCATCTACGGCAAATCTATTACAGACCCCTGTCTTGGATGGGAAGCTTCCAGACAGCTGATCTATGATATTGCTGAATACGAATAAAAGAAACTTAAAGGGAAAATCGGCTAATGTCGATTTTCCCTTTTATAATGCTATATTCCAACAACTCCTGTTAAGCTTCTGCTTTTATATCCTACAGTTTTTTTCCTGTAAGCAGCTCATAGCCCTGTAAATATATATTGATGGTCTTATCTACAATATCCTGGGGCAACGTCCAGTTATGCCCTTCGTTTTGCTTTAACCAGTCTCTTGCAAACTGCTTGTCAAAGGAAGGCTGTCCATGTCCCGGCTCATAGCCTTCTACCGGCCAGAAACGGGAACTGTCCGGTGTCAGCATCTCATCACCTACCACAATGTTTCCATTTTCATCCAGGCCAAACTCAAATTTGGTGTCTGCAATGATAATCCCTTTGCCAAGTGCATATTCCGCACATTTTTTATAAAGCGCAATGGTATAGTCACGAAGTTTAGAGGCATATTCTTCTCCTTTTCCGGGAAAATATTTTTCCAAATGCGCTATGCTCTGCTCATAAGAAATATTTTCATCATGATCGCCGATCTCCGCTTTGGTGGAAGGCGTATAGATCGGTTCGGGAAGCTTGTCAGACTCCTTAAGGCCTTCCGGAAGCTTGATCCCGCAAACCGTACCATTTTCTTTATAGCTTGCCCAGCCGCTTCCGGTAATATATCCGCGTACGATACACTCAATAGGAAGCATCTTAAGTTTCCGGCAAAGCATACTGTTTCCATTAAATCTGTCCTGTCTGAAAAATTCAGGCATATCATTCACATCCACTGAAATCATGTGATTGGGAAGAATATCCTCAGTCATATCAAACCAGAATTTGGACATCTGGGTTAAAACAGTTCCTTTCTTTGTCACTTCGTTATTTAAGATCACATCAAAGCAGCTAATCCGGTCTGTGGCAACCATGATCAGGCTGTCACCATTGTCATAAATCTCACGTACTTTTCCCTCTTTAATTGGTTTTAATTCTTTCATTCATCTAAGCTCCGTTCTTATAGTATATAGTATCCGGCAATAGTATACCGCAATGTTATTTCTTCCTGCAAGTCAAAAATGATTCTGTTTCCAATTTCATGATCTTTTTACTGTATGATCAATGCCTGGGATGTGCTTTCGCGTATACTTCCCTGATCCTGCTGTGATTCATATTGGCATAAATCTGTGTGGTCGATATATCGGAATGGCCAAGCATTTCCTGTACGCTCCGAAGGTCCGCCCCATTTTCTACCAAATGAGCCGCAAAAGAATGTCTTAAGGTATGAGGCGTAATGTCTGCCACAATCCCGGCTTTCTTTGCATAAAACTTAATCAGCTTCCAAAAGCCCTGCCTGCTCATGGGCTTCCCCGAACAATTTGCAAACAGGTATTCCGAATCCGGGTCCGATATCATAGCTGCCCGTGTTCCCTCAAGGTAACGTATCAGGGCGCTCTTTGCTTCGTTTCCAAAAGGTATGACTCTCTCCTTCCCTCCGTCCCTGCACACCAGATAGCCCATCTGCAGATTAATATCCTCAAGCTTTAAATTGATCAGCTCCGTTACTCTGATACCTGTGGCATACAAAAGTTCAAGCATCGCCTTATCCCGGATTTCCTTCGGCGAACTTCCGGAAGGCTGCTCAAGGAGCCTTACAACCTCTTCTGTGGAAAGTATTTCCGGCATTTTCTTTTCTATTTTAGGTGCATGAAGTGTTTCTGCCGCATCCTCAAAAACCAGGCCTTCCCTGAACATATAATGGTAAAACGCCTTAATTGACGCTATGTTTCTTGATATGGTAGCCGCCGAAAACTTATTTTTTTCCAGATAAAGAATATAAGAGTTTAAATTCGTGGAGGTAATCTTTTTCACATCCTCTATTCCCTGAGCCTCCATGTAGTTCTTTACCTTAACCAGATCCCGGCGATAGGACAGTTCTGTATTCTCGGATGTTTTCCTGACATTATGTAAATAAATTATAAATGAATTAATCTCTGTTTCCATTCTTAAAAGTGCTTCTCCCACCCATTTAATATTGCCAAGCATTGTTTACATAAACTGTGTTTAGTAACCATTATAATCAGAAAAAGGTAGAAAAGCAAATGCATTTTTTGCCTGTTTTTCGCACATTTCCGCATTTTTCTCTCACAAAATACAAGATGTCGAAAATACCAGATTATGTAAATACTACATATTGTAAAAAAATTTTTTAAAAAATTTTTATTAAATCAGAAATGAGGATTGGGTTTACATAACTTTCCAATATACATCCGATCAATATGGCCATTCCTATCCACAGCAAAATAATTCCCTGACGCAAAAGCTGCTGCTTTTTGCTGTTATAATAAGGCACTGTG
>USJG01000175.1 GCA_900554925.1 uncultured Lachnospiraceae bacterium | reverse complement strand
GACTTCCTGAAAACTGGAAGAAATACTGTGCAAAGATGTCTATCCAGACCTCTTCTATCCAGTATGAAAATGATGACCTTATGAGAGTAACACATGGTGATGACTATGGTATCGCATGCTGCGTATCCTCCATGGTTATTGGTAAGGAAATGCAGTTCTTCGGAGCCAGAGCAAACCTTGCCAAGTGTCTGCTTTATGCATTAAACGGTGGTATTGATGAAGTTACCAAGAAACAGGTAGGACCCAAGTATCGCCCTGTTGAAGGTGATGTTCTCGACTATGATGATGTATACAGCAAGTTCATCGATATGATGGAATGGCAGGCAGATGTATATGTAAATACTCTGAACATCATCCACTATATGCATGACAAATACTGCTATGAAAGAGCTGAGATGGCGCTTCATGACAGAGATGTTAAGCGTTACTTTGCAACAGGTGTTGCAGGACTTTCCATCGTAGCTGACTCCTTATCTGCTATCAAGTATGCTAAGGTAGAAGTTATCAGAGACGAAGACGGAATTATCGTTGACTTCAAGACAACTGGTGAATTTCCTAAATATGGTAATGATGATGACCGCGTAGACAGCATTGCTCAGGATGTTGTTCATAAGTTTATGACAGCTATCAGAAGACATCACACCTACAGAAACGGTGTTCCTACAACATCTATTCTTACCATTACATCCAACGTAACTTATGGTAAGGCAACAGGTAATACACCTGACGGACGTAAGAAAGGCCAGCCTTTTGCTCCCGGTGCTAACCCGATGCACGGACGTGATACTCATGGTGCAGTAGCATCCTTATCCTCCGTATCCAAGCTTCCTTTCAATGATGCACAGGACGGTATCTCCAATACCTTCACCATCATCCCCGGAGCTCTTGGAAAAGAAGATCAGATTTTCGCCGGCGACATTGAAATTGACCTGAACAAATAAATTTTAAGCAATACTTAATAATAATCCAATTCCAGGAGGTACAATGTAATGGACGACAAAAAAATGATTGATGATCTTGTTAAAATGCTGGATTCCGGCATGGCAATGGGCGTAGGGCATGTAAATGTGGACTACGACGAAACAGAAGAGAAATCAAAAAATGTTCAGACCATGGGGTGTACGGATTGTTCCAGAACTCCTCTGGCATGCAGCGTACCTACCCTGGAAGATGGCTTGGATGATTTTCACTGACAATAATTAAGGAGGTAAATAACCATGGCAGCAAATACAGCACAGGTAGATAACTTAGTATCATTATTAGATGGTTACGCAACAAAAGGCGGACATCATCTTAATGTAAATGTATTAAACAGAGATACATTATTAGATGCTCAGAAGCATCCTGAGAATTATCCTCAGCTTACAATCCGTGTTTCAGGATATGCTGTTAACTTCATCAAGTTAACTCCTGAACAGCAGGCTGACGTTATTTCTCGTACATTCCACGAATCCATCTGATTATTTGATGATATTCAATGTACAAAACAGCCCCGATGGGTATAACAAAACCTCCAGCCGGTTTTCCAGCTGGAGGTTTTATTAACGCTTCTATAGTTGAAATACGAAGGGAGATTTTATTATGCAAGGCAGAATTCATTCATTAGAAAGCTTCGGCACTGTTGATGGCCCCGGCACACGTTTTGTCGTATTTGTCCAGGGTTGCCCCATGCGCTGCGCCTACTGTCACAATCCCGACACCTGGGCTATGACCGGCGGCACCATGATGGAACCGGAGGAAATTTTTGAACAATATAGAAGAAACAAAGACTTTTATAAAAATGGCGGTATTACTGTTACCGGCGGCGAACCCCTTATGCAGGTAGACTTTTTAATTGACCTGTTTACGATTGCCAGGAAAGAAGGCGTTCATACCTGTATTGATACCTCTGGAATCGCATTTAAGCCGGACAACAAGCCTTTTATTGAAAAACTGGATAAATTAATGGTTCTCACCGATCTGGTAATGCTGGACATTAAGCATATCGATCCTGAAAAGCATAAGGAACTGACCTCTCAGCCCAACGAGGGCATTTTGGCATTTGCAGCTTACTTAAATGAAAAGCAGGTAGATATGTGGATTCGCCATGTAGTGGTTCCCGGAATTACAGATGACGATGAATATTTGTATGAATTAGGCTATTTTATTGGACAGTTCTCCAATTTAAAAGCCCTTGACGTACTTCCGTACCATACAATGGGTGAAAGCAAATATAAAAAGCTTGGTATTCCTTACAAATTAGCAGGAGTCCCGGCTATGGACAAGAATAAGGCTATCGAGAAAAAGGAAGTCATTCTAAAGGGCATCAAAGCCCGCAGGGAAGAAGCACAAAAGTAAGTTTCCTTGAAATTTAGGGATATTTTACTTGTATTCCCTATGATTTTATATTAGAATGTATTAAGAGTAATTGATAATTTTATATCAATTAAAACATAGGTATGTTTAAGGAGGTTTTGGTTATGGCATATGTAATTGGTGACGCTTGTATCTCTTGTGGTGCTTGTGCCGGTCAGTGTCCTGTAGGCGCTATCAGCGAAGGTGACGGAAAGTTTGAAATTGATTCTAATACCTGTATCAGCTGCGGTTCTTGCGCAGGTGGATGCCCTGTAGGCGCTATCTCCGAAGAATAATTTACAGCGAACTTTAAAAGGCTGTCACACTTCATGGTTTGTGTGACAGCCTTTTTAGCTGCATTAAACATTCTGTTTCTTTCTCATAAACAGGCCTCTTTTTTCTTTCCTTCTTTCCGGTTCTGATTGTTCCTCCTTAGAAGAACTCGCCTTCACTGCATCTTCTTTCACCCCAATCTTTGGCCGGCGTTCTTTTTTCCGCCTCGTATTTCTTGCCCGAAGCATCTCGTCAAGCTGACGATAGTGCTCCTCCTGTCTGTTTATCCTCTCCTCCTCTCTAACATCCTCTCTTTCCTCCTGCAATCGGAACTGATAATCCAGCTCCTTTAAAAGGCTTTCTTTAATTTCCTGACAGAGCTCCTGATTGCTGCTTTGTACCGCCTCTACGATCATTTCCTTTAAAAGCTGCTGAAGCCGCATATTCTTCTGTTCTCTTGTTTCCTCCGCAACGGAGATGTCGCTTTCCGGAACCGGCAAGAACTCCCCTTTTTTCACCATAACCACATGGCGTTTCCCTACATCACCCTGAAGTCCCCCGCTCTTTAGTATATGCCTGATGGCCTTTAGCTGAAGTCCCTGTTCCTTTAATTCCTTTATCTTTTGGAATTGCCTGATATCCTCTTCCGTATAGTAGCGATGCCCCATCTCATTTCTCTTAGCCGGCATTTCAAGCTCTTCCTCCCAATACCGCAATACATGTGCCTCCACCTGTACCTGCTTTGCTGCATCTGAAATCATATAAATCTTTTCCGCCTGTTTCATAAAAATTAACTCCTTTCTATAATTAATTGGTGTCATAAGTTTAAAACAAAAAGAGGACTTGCCTGCCTCAAGGCTTGTCCTCTTTCGTAAAATGTAATTATTGATGTAAATATTATTAATTTTATATGTACAGTTTTTATCTTTGCAGATTTGCAAATTTGGTGTAATCCGGCAGCCAGACCAGTTCCACCGTTCCAATAGGGCCATTTCTCTGCTTGGCTATGATAATCTCGGCAATTCCCTTTTTTTCAGTGTCCTTATTATAATAATCATCCCTATAGATGAACATTACCACATCCGCATCCTGCTCAATTGCTCCCGACTCTCTAAGATCTGAAAGCATCGGTCTGTGATCAGGCCTTTGCTCTACCGCACGACTAAGCTGGGACAAGGCAACCACCGGCACGTTAAGCTCTCTGGCCAGCGCCTTAAGAGAACGGGAAATATCAGATATTTCCTGCTGGCGTGAATCAGAGCCGCGCCCGCTCCCGCTCATCAGCTGTAAATAGTCGATAATTATAATTTTAAGGTCATGTTCCAATTTATATTTCCTGCACTTGGAGCGCAGTTCAGAAATACTGATGCCCGGCGTATCATCAATGATCAGATTGGATTTTCCGATAACCCCTGCGCTTTCTATCAGCTTTTCCCATTCCGCATCTGATAAATTTCCTGTGCGAAGATGCTGGGAATCTACTCTGGATTCCAGGGAAAAAAGGCGGTTTACCAGCTGTTCCTTGCTCATTTCCAGACTGAAGATCGCCACCGTCTGATTCAGCTTAAAAGCAACATACTGGGCTATGTTTAACAC
>USJG01000174.1 GCA_900554925.1 uncultured Lachnospiraceae bacterium | reverse complement strand
CAGATGGTCTCTATCAGGAGATCTCTGCCCATGCCATTGCCATGGCGGAGAAGCTGCGGGAGGCATTTACGGCGAAGGGTTACAACTATCTGGCACCCAACCGGACGAACCAGATCTTCGTCATTGTGCCGGATGCACACCTGGCGAAGATTTCAGAACAGTTCGAGTACAGCTATGACCAGCGGATCGATGCCACACACAGCTGCGTGCGATTCTGTACCAGCTGGGCCACGAAGGAAGAAAATGTGGATGCACTGATCCGGTGCGTGGAAAAATTATAATATGTTTGGAAGATTCCGCAAGCCGGGAAAGGTTTGCGGAATTTTAAAAATCAGTAATCAATGAGGTATAGAACAGAGGAGAAAACACATGGATAAAGAAATGACCAATGCCATTCATTTAAGCATCATTTCAGTGGTTATTGGGCATTGTTTGTTAGTTTAACGATTATAGGAATTGTAAAAATACTGATGGTCTATTTCAAATTTGAACAAGGCAAAAAGATAATTACCGCTTTGTCTGTAGGACTTAGTATAATTGCTGTTTTGTTTTTGGCTATGGCAAGAGAGCCGTATGCGATAACCGTAATGTTCTTATTATTGTTTATTAAAAGCGGTCTGCTTTATAAACAAGCTAAGGCAGGTCAATGGGATATCCAATGAGGTCTTCTGTTAATCGGTCAATGAAGGTGGCATATGAAGGTGGCATATGAAGGATAAATCATTGGGAAATGGTTTATGGAAAGGGGACGGGAAATGACAGAAAACAGTTATAATACACCCTGTGGCTGCATTCATTATTTTGTAAATATAATAGATAAACAGAAAATTACGTTAGTGTTTTTACCGGGACTTACGGCAGACCATAGGCTTTTTGAAAAGCAGACAGAATATTTTGAGAAGAAACAGAATGTGTTTGTATGGGATGCACCATCACATGCATTATCCAGACCATTTACGAATAATTACAGTCTGTCTGATATGGCAGAATGGCTTTATGAAATCTTAGTAAAAGAAGAAATTTATAATCCCATAATTATCGGTCAGTCTATGGGGGGATATCTGGCTCAAATGTATATGGAATTATATCCGGATAAGATAAAAGGCTTTATCTCTATTGATTCTGCACCTCTTCAAAAGTCTTATATGACCGCAGTGGAAATATGGCTTCTTGAAAGAGCAGAGCCATTATATAAGATATATCCATGGAAAGTGCTTCTTAGGGCAGGGTCAAGAGGGTGCGCAGAGACGGATTATGGTCAGAATCTTATGCGGAAGATGATGATGTCCTATGATTCAGATCCTGAAGAATATGCAAGGCTCGCCGGTTTTGGGTACAGAATGCTTGCTGAGGCAATCAAAGCAGATCTGCCATATCGTATCAGTTGTCCGGCACTTCTTATCTGTGGAGAAAAGGATAAAGCAGGTTCAGCAAAAAGCTATAATAAGAAATGGCATCAGAGAGAAGGTTTACCGCTTAAATGGATAAAAAATGCCGGTCATAATTCCAATACTGACCAACCGGATGAAGTAAACAGACTGATAGAAAAATTTTTCAGCGAGGTAGATGGGAAAGGAGTGTCTGGATGATTAAGTGGAGCTCATAAGCATGCTGAAATTGTGTTTGTTAAGCCCCGCTAAATCTTGAGTACTGGGGCTTAATTTATAATTTCTTTGTGCTAAGCCCCGTTGAAACTTAGAAAGTGGGGCGTAAAACTTTAAAATGTTTCAGATATGCCCCGTTGGCGTTCTGAAAGCGGGGCGTAAATCTTAAAATGTTTCAGATAAGCCCCGTTGGCGTTCTGAAAGCGGGGCGTAAATCTTTAAAATGTTTCAGATAAGCCCCGTTAGTGTTTCGATAGTGGGGCGTAATCTACCAAAATTCTACAGTATACCCCGATGACTTCCAAGCAGAAAGATTCAATACGCATATGTGGCTATAGGGAAACACCAAAAGGAAACATAGAGGAAATCAAAAAAGTACCATGATACAACATGAAATGTAACAAAAAAAGTCCTTGAAAATCAAGGACTTTACAATGAATCGGAGTGGCGGGATTCGAACTCGCGACCTCCGCCTCCCTAAGACGGCGCTCTAACCAAGCTGAGCCACACCCCGAAACGCAAGTAAGATAATACCATGGAATTTTACAAAAAGCAAGAGTTTTTTTATAAAAAGTTAATTTGCTCATTTTGAGTCTATTGTCGTACAATATAATGAGTATAAGGAAGTCTACATGTTTACATGATTGACGAACGACAACCTTAGCGAATGAATATCCTGTGAAGTAAGATGTAGAGTACGATGGTACGAATGCGTGAGCTTATAATAGAATTACATAAGCTATATCGAGGAAGAACAGAAAATAATACATAAAACAGTGGAGGACAGGCTATGGCCAATACAACGAAACTGGCGTTGGAAGCAGCTTTGAAAAAAGAACTTCTCACGAAGTCTCTGGATAAGATCACCATTAACGAACTTGCAGAGGACTGCGGCATCAGCCGGATGGCTTTTTACTATCATTTCAAGGACATCTATGATCTGGTAGAGTGGGTCTGCGTGGAAGACGGCACGAAGGCACTGCAGGGGAAGAAGACCTACGAGAACTGGCAAGAAGGCTTCTGCCAGATTTTCGAGGCAGTGCAGGAGAATAAACCTTTCATTATGAATGTCTACCGCTGCGTGGATCGCCAGAAGATCGAAAGCTACTTAAACAAGTTGACCTACCAGCTCATTGCGGACGTGGTGGAGGAAAAATGCACCGGCATGCAGGTAGCGGAGGAACACAAGGAATTCATTGCCGGATTTTACAAATACGGTTTTGTGGGTGTGATGCTAGACTGGATTGATCGGGGAATGAAGGACGATTATCATAAGATCGTTGAAGAACTGGCAATCACTCTTTACGGAAACATCAGCCGCTCCATCGAGAATTTTGAGCACACGGAAAAGAAATTCTGAAATAGTATAAGTACTTTACAAAAAGGGCAGGATGATAAAAACTTTATCATTTATCCTCTTTTGTAAATTGGTTTTCTTATAAAAAAGAAGTAGGATACTATTTGTAAACAGAAAAACATTTGAGAGTCATCAAAGAAAGGTGGTAATCATTATGGCAAAAAAGAATAATATCGGACTGGGACTGGCAGCGCTGGCAGTAGGTGCAGGCGCAGTGGCAGCAGTAACCAAGGGACATAAGGCAGAGGTGAAGAAAGAGGAGAGAAAGGCAGCTGTCAAGGCAGCCAAGAAAGACTACCGCAATACCGAGCTTGGAAGATACGACAAGAACAGTAAGGGCATCTATTATTCCAACGGTAACTACGAAGCCTTCGCAAGACCTAAGAAGCCCGCAGGAGTGGACGAGAAGAACGCTTACATCGTAGGCAGCGGTCTGGCATCTTTAGCAGCAGCGTGCTTCCTGGTACGTGACGGACAGATGCCCGGTTCCCATATTCACATCTTAGAGGCAATGGATATCGCAGGCGGTGCCTGTGACGGTATTTTTGATCCTGCCAGAGGCTACGTCATGCGTGGCGGACGTGAGATGGAGAACCATTTTGAATGTCTGTGGGATCTATTCCGCAGCATTCCCTCTCTGGAAGTACCCGGAGCCAGCGTACTGGATGAGTATTACTGGCTGAACAAGGAAGATCCCAACTATTCTCTGTGCCGTGCAACGAAGGATTGTGGACAGGATGCCCATACCGATGGCAAGTTCAACTTAAGCCAGAAGGGCTGCATGGAGATCATGAAGTTGTTCATGACAAAGGACGAGGATCTGTATGACAAGACCATTGAAGATGTTTTCGATGATGAAGTATTTAACTCCACCTTCTGGTTATATTGGAGAACCATGTTCGCTTTCGAGAACTGGCACAGCGCACTGGAAATGAAGCTTTACTTCCAAAGATTTATCCATCATATTTCCGGACTGCCTGACTTCAGTGCACTGAAGTTCACCAAGTACAACCAGTACGAGTCTCTGATCCTTCCCATGAAGAAGTATCTGGAGGCAGCAGGTGTGGACTTCCAGTTCAACACCGAAGTGACAAATGTTATTTTTGATATCAATGACGGCAAAAAGGTGGCAAAGGCTATCGAGTGCAAGGTAAAAGGTGTAGAGAAGGGCATTGTCCTCACCGAGAACGACCTGGTATTCGTTACCAACGGAAGCTGTACCGAGGGTACTATCTACGGTGACCAGAACCATGCACCCAACGGTGACGCGGAGGTTCGCACCAGCGGCGTATGGAGCCTGTGGAAAAATATCGCAAAACAGGATCCTTCCTTCGGACATCCCGAGAAGTTCTGTTCTGATGTCT
>USJG01000173.1 GCA_900554925.1 uncultured Lachnospiraceae bacterium | reverse complement strand
GTCAATATCTCTGAGAACTTCCTTTTTTTCAAAACTTTTTGATAAATGCTCAATAACAAATTTCATAATTTCCTCCGTTACATCTTATGCTGGTAATACGCCATTAAAATGAAGTCCATGATCGTTTTCAGCAGGAAAGCGCCTACAAGGGCAATAACAACCAATATGGGCAGGTCGAAAAAAATGCATACCCAAGCGCCCGCCATCAGAAGCCAGTGCAGTATCTCGCCGGATATTGCCTGCGCTTTATTGCGAATGAATTGATTGCGCTCGTCTTTTTCTTCAATCTCATTGATCTTCATCAAATCAGGATTCTTTGCGCCCCATAGGCCAAGGCACCATTTTGCCATCCCATAACCGAACAATCCTGATCCAATCCCTATCATTGTTCCGGTTTGCGAATCGCTTAAAGAATTCTCCAAAAGAACCCCTGCAATCAGAGCCAATGCAATGCCGACTATGCTGATTACAAGATACACTCCGGTTTTCTTTTTCATTGCTTTCCCTCCTCGTAAATGAAAATATCTTCAATGCTCATATCAAAATACCGTGCAAGCTTAAATGCCAATGCAATCGAAGGATTGTATCTTCCGTTTTCCAATGAGCCAATGGTCTGCCGGGATACTTCCAGTGCGGCAGCCAGTTCTTCCTGCTTGATTCCCCGTTCTTTTCGAATTTTTTCTAAACGGTTTTTCACGGCGCGCCTCCTTTCTATGGAAAGCAAACTTTCCATAACCTTATTATAACAGAGAGTGTAGAAATGTCAAGCGTACTTTCCATTAAACAGGAAGCATGGCTTACCATGTTTGCAGTAGATGAGCCGGAGATCATCAAGAGCTGATCAAAGCATATCCAGAGTTTAGAGAGATATATGAGGAAGCTTATGACATTTGCTGAAATATAGAAGAGGTGATGGCAATGCTTTCCAAAGAATTGGATGAGTTAGATAAAAATACTGTACCGTATATGATCGATGAAATGCAGAAAATCGTGGAAAAAGCATAGCAGGCGGTACATCATTAAATCTTCTTAAAAACAATGCCAAGCGGGAACTTATCGTTCCCGCCCGGCTCATTGTATCATCAGATTTGTATATCCCATTAAACTTTCATCTACTGCTTTGGCAGCTTCCCGGCCTTCCCTGATTGCCCATACCACCAGGGACTGGCCTCTGTGCATATCTCCTGCGGTAAACACATTTTTTACGCTGGTTTCATACTTTCCGGGGGCTGTATTTACGTTGGTGCGCTGGTTTACCTCTACCTTAAAGGCATCCGTTACATACTTCTGGCTTCCCAGAAAGCCTGCTGCAATCAGTACGATTTCTGCGGGAAGCGTCTGTTCGGAGCCTGGAATCTCTTTCATATTCATGCGTCCCGTTTCGTCTTTTTCCCATGTTAATTTCACGATCTTAACCGCCTTGAGACTTCCGTTTTTATCTTTTACAAATTCTTTTACGGTAGATTCGTAAATTCTGGGGTCATGGCCAAACACAGCAATGGCTTCTTCCTGGCCATAATCGGTCTTGCAGATTTTGGGCCATTCCGGCCAGGGATTGTTCTCAGCTCTTCTATCCGGCGCTTTAGGCATCATCTCTATCTGGGTCACGGACTTGCAGCCATGGCGGATGCTGGTTCCCACACAGTCGTTTCCTGTATCCCCACCGCCAATGATCACCACATTTTTATCTTTGGTATTTACAAACTGTCCATCCTCAAAGTTAGAATCCAGAAGGCTCTTGGTATTTGCCTTTAAGAAGTCCACTGCAAAGTAGATTCCCTTTGCATCTCTTCCTGGTACATTAATATCACGGGGATTAGAAGCCCCGCAGGCAAGCACTACTCTGTCAAAATCCTTAAGCAGCTTTTCTGCCTTTAAATCTTTGCCTACGTCTACCCCGGTTACAAAGGTTACTCCCTCTGCTTCCATCACCTTTACCTTACGGTCAACGATATGCTTTTCCAGCTTCATGTTGGGAATCCCATACATAAGCAGGCCTCCGATCCTGTCGGAACGTTCAAACACAGTGACGCTGTGCCCTCTCTTATTTAACTGATCCGCCACAGCAAGGCCGGAGGGGCCGCTTCCTACGACTGCCACCCTTTTGCCGGTTCTTACCTTGGGCGGCTTCGGATCTGCATAACCCTCAGCGTAGGCATTTTCAATGATTGCATATTCGTTTTCCTTCGTTGATACCGGATCCCCATTCAGTCCGCAGGTACAGGCGGCCTCACACAGCGCCGGACACACGCGGGAGGTAAATTCCGGAAAATTATTTGTCTTGACAAGGCGGTTATAAGCCTGCTTCCAGTTTCCCGTATAAACAAGATCATTCCACTCCGGCACCAGATTGTGCAGGGGGCATCCGCTGGTCATACCGCATAGATTCATTCCCGCCTGACAGAAGGGAACTCCGCACTCCATACAGCGTGCACCCTGAAGCTGCTGTCTTTCTTTTGAAAGATGCTCATGGAACTCGTTAAAATTTTTAATTCTCTCCTTAGGTTTTACATCTTTTGATACTTCTCTTTTATAATCCATAAATCCTGTTGGTTTTCCCATTTTCACTACTCCTTTGCTGCTTTCCGGATGTCTAACCGTTAGCCTTGATGGCGTAAAAGGCTTCGATCTGTGCCTGTTCCGCGCTAAGGCCTTTTTCTTCCATCTGAACGATGGTGGCAATCATTTTTTCATAGTCATGAGGAATGATTTTCTTAAACTTAGGCAGATATTCCTTAAAGTTATCCAATATCATTTTTCCTTTTTCGGAATTGGTCAGCGCCACATGCTCTTTGATCATCTCTTTCAGCTCTAACACATCATACTTGGACGTCACTTCATAAGAGGAAACCATCTCCTTATTCAGACGAATGTAAAGATCATTGTCCTCATCCAGTACATAGGCGATACCGCCGCTCATGCCGGCCGCAAAGTTTTTGCCTGTTCTTCCAAGCACTACCACGCGTCCGCCTGTCATATATTCACATCCGTGATCGCCCACGCCTTCCACAACTGCAATGGCTCCTGAATTTCTCACACAGAAACGCTCTCCTGCCACACCGTTAATAAATGCCTTACCGCTGGTAGCGCCATAAAGGGCCACATTACCGATAATAACATTCTCCTCCGCCTTAAAGCGGCTTCCCTTAGGAGGGTAAACGATCAGCTTTCCGCCGGAAAGTCCTTTTCCAAAATAGTCATTGCTGTCACCTACAAGCTCTAGGGTCAGCCCTTTAGGGATAAAGGCGCCAAAGCTCTGTCCGCCTGCGCCGCTGCAAAGCACCCGGTAGGTATCTTCCTCCAGTTCATCTCCCAGTCTTCTGGTAATTTCCGATCCTAAAATGGTGCCAAAGGCCCTGTCCGTATTCTTTACATCCACTTCAATGCTCCGCCTGCTTTTCTCATTGATGGATTTATTAAGCTGCTTTAAGAGCACTTTTTCATCTACTGTATTTTCAAGCTTAAAGTCATAAACCTGTTTGGGATCAAAGGTAACCTTTTCCCTGCCGCCTGCATAAGGATTGGTGAGGATCAGACTTAAATCGATCTGCTTCTGGCTGTCTGTAAGATTATCCTTTACCTTCAAAAGCTCTGTGTGCCCTACCAGTTCATCCACCGTGCGGGCGCCTAATTTAGCCATATATTCCCGAAGCTCCTGTGCAATAAAGCGCATAAAGTTTTCAACATACTCCGGTTTTCCCTTAAAGTTCTTCCTGAGCTCCGGATTCTGAGTTGCCACGCCTACCGGACAGGTATCCAGGTTGCAGACACGCATCATCACACATCCCATGGTTACCAACGGAGCTGTTGCAAAACCAAATTCCTCGGCGCCAAGCAGCGCTGCAATGGCAACGTCACGCCCGCTCATGAGCTTACCGTCTGTCTCAATTCTGACCTTATTTCTAAGACCGTTCATAATCAGTGTCTGATGGGTTTCTGCAAGCCCCAGCTCCCAGGGAAGCCCTGCATTGTGAATAGAATTTCTGGGTGCCGCGCCTGTGCCGCCGTCATAGCCCGACACCAGAATTACCTGTGCGCCTGCTTTTGCCACGCCGGCCGCAACTGTTCCCACGCCGGCCTCGGAAACCAGCTTCACGCTGATTCTTGCCTTTTTGTTTGCATTCTTTAAGTCATAGATAAGTTCCGCCAAATCCTCGATGGAGTAAATATCATGATGAGGCGGAGGGGAAATAAGTCCTACGCCGGGCGTGGAATGTCTGGTCTTTGCAATCCAGGGATAAACTTTACCGCCAGGCAGATGTCCGCCCTCGCCGGGCTTTGCGCCCTGCGCCATCTTGATCTGAATTTCATCAGCGCTTACCAGATAC
>USJG01000172.1 GCA_900554925.1 uncultured Lachnospiraceae bacterium | reverse complement strand
GGATTCGGTTTGATCGGAGCGGCGAACGCGCCTGTGGAGGTGGTCCGGGAGGAGATCAGGAAAGCCAGGGAGCTGACGGATCAGCCTTTTGGCGTCAATATTATGCTGATGAACCCCGAAGCGGACGAGATTGCACAGGTGGTTGTGGAGGAAGGGGTTAAGGTAGTTACTACCGGCGCCGGAAATCCAGGGAAATATATGGCCATGTGGAAAGAAGCCGGCGTCAGGGTCATTCCGGTAGTAGCAAGCGTGGCTATGGCCAGGATGATGGAACGGGCTGGTGCAGATGCTGTGGTGGCAGAAGGAACAGAATCCGGCGGACATATCGGTTCCCAGACTACCATGTGCCTGGTTCCCCAGGTGGTGGATGCGGTGAAGATACCGGTTATTGCGGCAGGCGGCATCGGCGATGGAAGAGGGGTTGCGGCGGCATTTATGCTGGGAGCAGAAGCAGTACAGATGGGAACCCGTTTTGTAGTAGCCAGAGAGTCTGTTGTCCACGGAAACTATAAAGAAAAAATATTAAAGGCAAAGGATATTGATTCAGAGGTTACAGGAATGAGCACCGGACATCCGGTACGTCAGATCCGTAATCAGATGACCAGAGAATATCTGAAGCTGGAAAAGGAAGGCGCAGCCTTTGAAGAGCTTGAAAAGCTTACACTGGGAGCCCTTCGCAAGGCTGTAGTAGAAGGAGATACCGTAAACGGAACTCTGATGGCAGGCCAGATTGCAGGTCTTGTGAAAAAGGAGCAGACCTGTAAGGAAATGATCGAAGAGATTATGGAGGAAGCTGAAAAGCTTCTGGGACGAACAGAATAAAGGTTGAGTAAAGGGAGGAAAAATGAGTAAGACAGCATTTATATTTCCGGGACAGGGAGCACAGTACATAGGAATGGGCAAGGACTTTTATGAGAACGAAGAAGTTTCCAGGGAAATCTTCGATCTGGCAAGTCACATTACAGGGCTGGATATTCCGGCTCTTTGTTTTGAGGAAAATCAGAAGCTTTCTATTACGGAATATACGCAGATTGCCATGGTAACAGTAGAAATTGCCATTTTAAAAGCCCTTCAGAATAAAGGGTTTTCTCCTGACGTAACAGCAGGGTTAAGCCTTGGGGAATACGCAGCGATCGTGGCAGCGGGAGCTATGAGAGAAGCAGATGCTCTTGCGGTTGTAAGAAGAAGAGGAATTTACATGCAGGAGGCAGTGCCGGTTGGAGGCGCCATGTCAGCAGTTCTGGGCCTGGAGGCAGGTGTGATAGAGGAAGTCTGTGAAAATACACAGGGAATTGTGTCCATCGCAAACTATAATTGTCCCGGACAGATCGTTATTACAGGAGAAGCCGGGGCAGTACAGGCAGCAGGAGAAACCTTAAAGGAAAAGGGAGCTAAGAGAGTGGTGCCTCTGAATGTAAGCGGTCCTTTCCATTCGCAGATGCTGACGGAAGCAGGAGAAAGGCTTAGAAAAGACCTTGACCGGATTTCTATTCCTGATTTTTCCATTCCCTATGTGGCCAATCTTACAGCAGATTATGTGACAAACCCGGATGAGATCAAGGAGCTGCTGAAATTGCAGATTTCCTCTCCGGTTAAGTGGCAGCAGTCTGTGGAGAGGATGCTTGCTGACGGTGTGGATACTTTTGTAGAGATTGGGCCCGGCAAAACCTTAAGTTCATTCGTAAAGAAGATCAACAAGGAAGTAACCGTTCTTAATATAGATAAATACGAAGATTTTTCCAAATGTCTGGAGGTGCTTTCAAATGCTGAATGAAAAAGTGGCCCTTGTGACCGGAGCAGGCAGGGGAATCGGGAGAGAAATTGCGCTTACCCTGGCGCAAAAGGGCGCCTTTGTGATCGTAAATTACAATGGCTCAGAAGAAAAGGCAAAGGAAACCGTGGAAGCAATCAAAGCAGCAGGAGGAAATGCGGCAGCTTATGGCTGTAATGTAGCGGATTTTGCCGCCTGCGGTGAAATGATTGCTGACCTTATTAAAGAATACGGACATATAGATATTCTGGTAAATAACGCAGGTATTACCAGAGACAATCTGCTTATGAGAATGAGCGAGGAGGACTTTGACAAGGTGATCAGCGTGAATCTGAAAGGCTGCTTTAATACCATAAAGCACCTGTCCCGTTATCTGTTAAAGCAAAAAAGCGGAAAAATTATCAATATTTCTTCCGTGTCGGGAGTTATGGGAAATCCGGGACAGGCCAATTACTGTGCCTCTAAGGCCGGAGTGATCGGGCTTACCAAAAGCGCGGCAAGGGAATTAGGCAGCAGAGGGATTACGGTAAACGCGGTGGCTCCTGGATTTATCGATACGGAAATGACAGAGAGCCTTTCCGATGCGGTAAAGGAAAGCCTCGTTTCCAGGATCCTGTTAGGAAGAACAGGAAAAGCAAGGGAAGTGGCAGAGACAGTTGCTTTTCTGGCCTCTGAGTCGGCAGATTATATTACCGGACAGGTGATCAGCGTAGATGGCGGAATGGCAGTATAAAAGTAGAAGGGAGCAGCTTAATATGAGCAGACGAGTAGTAGTGACCGGTTTGGGAGTAATAACGCCCATCGGGTTAAATGTAGAAGAATTTTTTCATTCGGTCAAAGAGGGGAAGCATGGCTTTGGCCCTATTACCAAATTTGACAGTACAGATTATAAATGTCATGTGGCAGCAGAAGTAAAAGGATTTGATGCAAAGAGCTACATGGATTTTAAGGCGGCAAAACGTATGGAGTCTTTTAGCCAGTATGCGGTAGCTGCAGCGAAAGAGGCGCTTTCGGATGCAGGCATTGAAATGGAAAAGGAGGATCCATACCGTGTAGGCTGCGCCGTAGGTTCAGGGATAGGCAGTCTTCAGGCTTTGGATAGAGAACATGACAAATTAGTAAACAGAGGGCCTTCTAAGATCAATCCGCTTATGGTACCACTTATGATTTCCAATATGGCGGCAGGAAATGTATCCATTCAGTTTGGACTGAAAGGCAAAAGCATCAATGTGGTTACTGCCTGTGCCACGGGAACCAATTCCATTGGCGAGGCGTTCCGCAGTATTCAGTACGGAGAGGCAGATGTAATGGTGACGGGAGGAACGGAAAGCTCCATTACACCCATTGGAATAGGAGGATTTTGTGCGCTTACTGCTTTGTCAAGTGTGGATGATCCTGACCGCTGTTCCCTTCCCTTTGATAAAAACCGCAGTGGATTTGTTATGGGAGAAGGTGCAGGCGTGGTTGTTCTTGAGGAGCTGGAGCACGCCAGGAAAAGAGGCGCTCATATTTATGCGGAAGTGCTGGGCTATGGATGTACCAGCGATGCCTATCACATTACTTCTCCGGCAGAAGACGGAGAAGGCGCTGCAAGAGCTATGGAATTTGCTATGGAAGAAGCAGATATAAAACCGGAACAGATTGATTATATTAATGCACATGGAACAAGTACTCATGCCAATGATTTGTTTGAGACAATGGCAATAAAGAAAGCTCTTGGGGAACACGCATACAATGTGAAAATCAGTTCCACAAAATCTATGATCGGACATGGACTCGGAGCAGCAGGAGCAATCGAATTTATTACTTGTGTGAAGTCTGTCGAAGAAAATTATATTCACCCGACGGTTGGGCTAAAGGTTGCAGATGAAGAGTGTGATCTTGATTATACATTAGAGCCGGTGACAGACCGCAGCGTTGATTATGTTATGAGCAATTCTCTGGGATTTGGCGGACATAATGCAACACTTCTGGTGAAAAAATTCGAGGATTAGGAGGTCTTTGACGATGAAAATAAAAGAAATGAAAGAGTTGATCCAGGCAGTGTCAGAAGCTGAGATCGATGAATTTGAATATGAAAATGATGAATTTTCTGTTCGCATTGCGAAGAAAAAAGCAAAAATTGCGGAAATTTCTCAAATGCCTGTTCAGACGGTAATTCCATCTTCTGTACCTGTTGAGACACAGGTTGTAGAAAAGGCAGAGAGTAAGGAAGATACAGTCGAAGGAAATACAATCAAAGCTCCATTAGTCGGAACCTTTTATTGTGCACCATCTGAGGGAGCAGATCCGTTTGTATCTGTAGGTGATACGGTTAAAAAAGGGCAGGTTATCGGAATTGTAGAAGCTATGAAGCTTATGAATGAAGTGGAGAGCGAATACGACGGAACTGTTGCAGCAATTCTTGTAGAAAATGGTGAGATGGTAGAGTACGGTCAGCCGCTGGTTGTGATTCAATAGGAGAGAAATCAGGATGTTAGATATAAAAGATATTATGAAAATTATTCCTCATAGAAGTCCGTTTTTACTGGTGGACCGCATTGAGGAAATGGAAGAGGGAAAACGCATTGTCGGAAAGAAATGTGTTACATACAATGAACC
>USJG01000171.1 GCA_900554925.1 uncultured Lachnospiraceae bacterium | reverse complement strand
GTTCTGGTATCGGACCGGGTAGACCGCAAAACGGATGTAACGGGCGGGTTATGTTTTATGAGCCTTGATGAATCTCCGAAGCGGTGGGCAGAAAAAGCGGACGAGATGCTGAAATCCGGGATCAGATGCGATGGAAGAGCCATGATACATGGGGCTTACGACATTCATAGAGCGGCGGGGAAATTAGATGATTTTTACAGGAATGCAGTAGAGAATCATGAATAAGCAGGCACTTTTATTTATAAAAAATGTAGTATTTGCGGTAGGGGCAAACATGAGCCAGATTATGACCACTATGGTCCTTACCATGATAATGCCTAAGATTATGACTGTGCAGGCGTACAGC
Organism: uncultured Lachnospiraceae bacterium; assembly: GCA_900554925.1. Classification (GTDB taxonomy): domain Bacteria; phylum Bacillota; class Clostridia; order Lachnospirales; family Lachnospiraceae; genus Suilimivivens. The sequence continues at coordinate 4,042 of USJG01000171.1, read as the reverse complement.
TATTGGCAGCTGTATCATTTTTATACCACGTATCTTCAGTATTCTTCTTTGGGATGGTGCGAAGGCCTTTATATTAAGTATGGCGGAGCAGATTATCATGAGTTGGACAGGGGGGCTCTGTCTTCCCAGGTCAGAGGGATCGTTCTGCATGAATTGATTTTTGCAGCGTTGTTTTTATGTGTTGTTCTGCCGCAGGTGAAGGGAGATTTAGACAGATATGTGATTTTAACAGGAGCTGCGGCTTATATGGTTCTGAGAGTAACGCGGTTTCAGCTGCAGACGATCCTTCAAGCTTCGAACCGGATTGTAGAATATGCCAGGGCATATTCCGGAGAGAGAATTCTGTTTTTAATTTTATCTGCTGTCTGCATAATAATAGGAAAAAAAAACTTTTCCGTGTTTATATGCGCCGAAATAGTCAGCAACAGCGTCTTTTTGCTATATGCGGCATGGCTGTGCCGGGAAATTGCAGCGGCAAAACCGTGCGGGCTGCGCGAGGCGCTCCTGCTGGAAACAGAATTGATTCGGACAGGCTTCAGCATTTCGATTGCCAGTTTTCTGGGACAGATGATGATCGGAGTGGTGCGGTTTGCGATTGAGAGGGAGTACGGGACGATTATTTTCGGCAAGATTTCGCTCTCCTTCAGCATGGCAAATATGCTGGTGACGTGTATTACGGCAGTGAGTATTGTGATTTTTCCGGTGCTGCGCCGTCTGGAACCGGGGAAGGCAGGGGAGCTGTATCAGCCGCTGCGGGAATTAATGACAAAACCGCTGATGGGGACTCTTTTAGCCTATGTTCCTGCAAGCTGTATTCTGAGCCTGTGGCTGCCGCAATATTCAGACAGCATAAAATATCTGGCGGTGCTGCTGCCGTTATGTATTTATGAGGTCCGGACGGCGGTGCTTTCCTGTACGTACTTGAAGGTGATGGGAGGACAGAAATATATGCTGTACGCGAATATGGCGTCACTGTCAGCCAGCATATTTGTTACGTGGATTACCGTGTACCTGCTGGGGAGTGTGGATTTGGCGGTTCTGTCCATTCTGGGCCTGTATGCGCTAAAGAGTTTCCTTACGGAATGCATGGTCAAACGGTATTTGGATATAAAAACAGGAAAAATGACGGTGCAGGAGCTTCTGCTGGTGAGCGCATTCGTATTCTTCAGCTGGAGACTGGCGCCTGTACCGGCGTTTTGCGGTTATCTGGCAGGTTATGGTATATATCTGTTCTGGGGAAGACAGGAATTTATATCGGCCTGGAATAAGATGAAAGGAATGATACGGGCATAAAATGAAAGTAAGAAAAAAGATAATAAGCCTGACCATGTTCGACCTGATAAAGGGCATAGGAATTTTAATGGTTGTGTTCCGGCACAGCATTCATGCAGAACTGGCGGGAGTGGAACAGAGTATTTTCTGGAGGCTGATGTACTCTGTATTAATGCCGCTGTTTTTTATAACAAGCGGATACTGGCTGAAAAAAAGGCCCTTAAAAGATGGGATTATTTTTAGTGTCAGGTCTCTGCTGAAGCCATATTTAATCGTTATGTTTCTGATTAATGTGGTGGGATTTATTCATCGTATGGCGATACATAAACTGGACGAATGGTTCTCTCTCTTTCTGAAACAGTCGCTGCTTGTGATCTCGGGACAGTATTCGCGTATAGGTGCTATGTGGTTTGTGTTTGCCCTTATGATGGGATGGATGATGTTTTACGGTTTGATTCAGATAAAAAGCGAATTTGAAAGAGGAATTGCGTCAATCGTGATCTGCTGGGCGGGAACTCTTCTGCTGCCTTATAAGCTGCCTTTTCAGATTGCACAGGGAATGATAGCGCAATTATTCGTATATGTGGGCTATGTAATAAAGAAAGAAAAACTGCTGGAGAAAAAGCTGCCCGTTATCTGGGCAGGCGTTTTGGCGCTTATATGGCTGATTGCAGGGTGTTTGTCCAGCCGGGAGGCAATTTGTGATCTCGCAACATACCGGTTTGGAAACGGAATGCCCGCAGTTCTGAGCAGTTTTTGCGGTTCGTTTCTCATTATTAAAGCCGGTGTCCAGCTGAGCCGGGTCGAAAATGTATTCATCGAAAAGCTGGGGACCATTGGCAGATATACGATGTGGATTTTGTGTATACATTCATTTGAAGGGGCTGTAATACCGTGGAAATATCTGTTTCGACTGGTCGGGGAGGAAAGCTTTGCCGGAGGCCTGCTTCAGCTGATTCTTCGCGGATGTTTTATATTTTGCGGATGTATTTGTTTAAAAAAATTTTCGGGAGGAAAGAAAAATGTTAGAAAAAATTATTGAAATCGCAAAAATGTGTTGCCAGGAAGAGATTGAATATGGCAGGGAAACATCGATTATAGCAGATATGGAATTGAGCTCGCTGGAATTCTTTCAGTTTGTATGCCAGATTGAAGATGCGTTTGGTATCCGGATTTCGGAGAGGGAGCTGAATCAGATCGATACGCTGGGCGACGTCGAGAATCTGATTTTATCGAAATGAGACGGCGGTATTTACTGTTTACCGTTTTTGTGATGGCGGGAACGGCAGGCTGCGGACAAGAGGAATTTTGCTTAGAACAAAAAATGGCGGGAGATACGGTGTATTATATGGATGAACATAGCAGCCGTACGGATGAACCGCTTATAATACTCTGCCATGGTCTGGGTGGAAGCCACAGGGATATGGAGCAGGCCGCGCAGAATTTTTACAGCAGAGGATACGCGGTTATCACATTTGATCTTTACGGTCATGAGGAACGGGATTATGGCAGGGATATTTATATTCATGAAATGATCACGGGCAGTACGGAAAAAGTGGAAGAAATCTTAAAAGACGTCGGGCAGATGGAAGTCTGTAATGCGGACCGCTTTGGGATGTATGGAGTATCTTTAGGAGGGATGGTTTCCTTTTATATGGGAGCATTTGGGGATGCTGCTCCGGAGATTATAATTTCTATGGCGGCATCTCCTGATCTGGAAGATATTTTTTGCCGTGCATTGGATTATGTCCCTGGAAAATGGTCTGTGGTGGAGAAAAACCTTGCGGGACTCAGCGATGAGGAAAAAGAGAAGGAGATTTTGTGGGCTGAAGACAACAACCCAGTTGTTTTAACACAAAAGCTCGCGCAGATTCCTGTTATCATGGTAAACGGTGCAGACGATGAGTACATGTCAATTGAATTGGTGAGAGACTACAAAGCAGACGCAGAGTCGCTTGGCGGAAGCGTCTTCCTTTATGAAAATTCCCATGGAACGCATGGAAAATTAGGCGATTATCACGGGGAACAGATTTTAGAAATGCTGCCGTATATTTTCCCTATTTCTGATAAAGGGTAATACAGACGACCTCCGGCGGGTTGTTAAAGCGGGGAATACGGGCATCTCCAAGCCCACGGCTGATAATGATAGAACTGTTTTCCTGTTGGAACAAACCTGCGTCATATTTTGGGAAAAGTGAGCCTGTGTTTGAGAAAACGCCGCCAAAAAAGGGGAGACGTATAATACCCCCATGTGTATGGCCGGACAGGATGAGATCATATCCGTAAGGTGCCAGCTGATCGAAAAAATTTCCGCCATGAAATAACAAGAGATGAAAAGACTCTTCATCAGCGGGTGAAAGTCCGTTGGCTGGATTGGAAGAGCGCCATTTCCGGCCGCTGAGTTTAATGCTGTCGGAGGTTTTGGTGAGAGTGACCGTCCGATCATCTATGTCTTGAACTCCGTATTGGGAGAAGAGCGCCTGCATCTCCCCGTATTGAAGGAGGGGCTCCCCTGTAGAATGACTGAATTCATGGTTCCCGCTGACAAAATAAATAGGAGCCAGCGTATGGATTCCCTCCAGCAAATCGTTCAAGGGGGAGAGGGAGGCGTGGCTCTCATCGATAAAGTCGCCTCCAAATAAAATCAGATCCGGGTTACAGTCCGTTATTTTTTGTATCAATTCCGTTTCGTGGTCGCCAAATTTTTTTAAATGAAAGTCTGTCAGCAGAACGATCTTGTAACCATTAAAAGAAGCCGGCAGTTTAGAAC
>USJG01000170.1 GCA_900554925.1 uncultured Lachnospiraceae bacterium | reverse complement strand
GTTTCATCCAGACAGACACGGGCCCCCTGCTTAACGCCTTCTACAATAGCCTCCTGCACGTTTTCCGGCAGGCCATCATACCATTCTTTATTAAACATGACTACCTGATCCAGACCCGAATGGTTTGTAATCGTAATATCAGTCTGCACTTCATGGAATTTCATGTCATAAATAGTGTCGATGGGATTTTCCTGTCCGTCGATTGCTTTATTCTGCAATGCACCATAGGTCTCTCCAAAATCCATGGTAATTCCCGTAGCGCCTAAAACCTCTGCCTGTTTAAATAAGATCGGCGAATTCATTACACGGATCTTTAATCCCTTCATATCGGAGGGATCCAACAGAGGTTTATTTGCAGACCACTGCTTATATCCTGTCTGCCAGATTCCCAACGTCAGAATTCCCTTCTCCTGCGTTGTATCCAGTAAAGCCTTTACCGCATCTGACTGATACAGCTCAAACAGTTGTTCCGGATCCTCCGGGAGCAAATATGGTGTATCCAGCAGCGTCATCATCGGTACAGTTCCGCCCAGATAGGAGGTGGGTACAACCACACACTCAATCGTGCCGAATTGCGCTCCCTCTACCTGATCACGCTGCCCGCCCAGCTGTGAAGACGGATATACCTGACATTCCACCTGTCCACTGGTCATTTCCTCGACCACCTCTTTTAATTTATGACAAGCCAGGTCGCGTGCACTTCCTGGAGAAGACACATGGCTGATCTTCATAATAATTTTTTCTCCAGACGTTTCCTGTTCCTTAACAGGTGCCGCTCCCCCTGCGTCAGACTCCGCGCCAGCCGAGGAAGCAGTTCCTCCGCTTCCGCCGCAGCCTCCCAGGATAGATGCTGCCATAACCACCGTAGCCAGAATTGAAACCAGACGTTTTTTCATTTTACTTCCTCCTTTTATCATCTTTTATACTAAACAGTCCTGTCAGACTATTTCATACATGGCTGAATGCGTTTGACAAAACGCCCATAGCCCGGCTGTCCCACAAAATTGCCGTCCTCTGCTACAAGTTTTCCCCGGACAAAAACCTTCTCCGGCACACCCTTCAAAATACGGCCATCAAATGGTGACCAGCCACATTTGGAAACTATCTCTTCATTGCGTACCATTTTTTCACGATCCAGATCAACAATAATCAGATCCGCATCTGCACCCGGATTTAGATGCCCTTTTCGCGGATACAGTCCATATACACGGGCTGGATTCTCACACATGCATTCCACTACCCGATTAATTGTTGTTTTTCCCGTAGCTGCCCCGTTCAGCATAAGCCGCAGCGATGTCTCTATACCCGGTATGCCGTTTGGAGCATCCCAGATATTTTTTTCTCCTACCGCTTTCTGTTCTTTCGGATATGGACAATGATCCGAACCGATAGTAGTTACCAGCCCTAAATTAAACCGTCTCCACAGCTCCGCCTGCTTTTCCTCCGTATTCATGGGAGGCGTAAATTTAGCCCATGGGCCAAGACGCTCCAGATCTTCAACAGTCAAATTAAAGTAATGCGGGCAGCTTTCTGCATATATCTCATATCCTTCTTCTCTGGCTGCACGAATCTGATCCAGCAATTCCGGTTGGCTGACATGCGCGATAACAGTACGGCAGCGTGTTTCTTTTGCTATGGAAATGACAGTCTGTACCGCCACATACTCTGCCAGCTTAGAACGCCATTCCCACTGCGAATGGTAATCTGTACGTCCGGCTGCTCTTAGGATTTCCTCATTGTACTGACAAATACCATCATCCTCACAATGAATCAATACAGTGCCTCCCATACGCGCAACTTCCGTCAGACTCCGGATTAAAAACGCAGAATGCATTGCTTTTACACCGTGCAAATTGCAGGTAAACGTTTTAAATCCTGTAATTCCTGCTCCCCACATTGCCTCCAGCTCATTAACATTATCCGGCGAAATTCCCCCTTTCAGACCGAAATCCACACAAGATTTTGTATTCAAATATTCTATTTTCTCCAGCAGCGGACCAATGGAATAAACCGCGGGCGTTGTGCGGTGATGATCCACTACTGTAGTAATGCCTCCTACCGCCGCAGCCATTGTGCCAGTAGTAAAATCTTCCCTTTCCGTAAATCCCGGATCCATCATGTGTGTGTGTCCATCCACACATCCCGGCATAACATATTTTCCGCAGGCATCTATTATCTCAGCAGCCTCCGCTCCGCTTCCCGGAGCCAGCAATGCTTCAATTTTTCCATCACGGATCAAAATATCTGCCGGAGTGCAGGTCTTTGAATTTACTACTACCGCGTTTTGAATTAACAGATCTCCAAGTCTCATCTAATCCTCTCCTTTTATGTTTGTATCAGTGACCAGTAAATTTCCGGATGACGTCCTCGCAAAATATGTGTTCCCGGCACAACTGTCTTGCATTTGCTCAGCGATAAATTAATCAATCCCGATGTAATCTGGCTTTCAGTAAAAAAAGATGTAAAAAGCTGCGCTCCATCTGGGGAAACCGCATAGCTCCGCTCATTTTCACCATGTGGTCCGCTGCGCAGAATAAACACTTTATTCTCCGCCGCACGGGTCTGGGCCAACAGTTTATCCGGCCCACATCCTTTACGATCCAGCCAAAGAATTACGTCTGCGCCCTTCAGCATAGCCACCCGTGCAATTTCCGGTACCGCCATCTCTTCATCGAACATCACCGCCGCATGACACCCTGGAAGCAGTTCCAATACACAGATTTCTGCCCCCTCTTCTTGTCCTGAATGAGTAGGTGCAAGCATTCCCGCGCAGCCACTGTTTTTCAGGAACATCGCTCTGCGATTTCCGTCTTTATCCTCGCAGTCCACAACGGCTGTTCCTTGCACCACTGCGCTTCCAATCGCGTTCAGATCCTCGCTCTCTAACACGAATCCCTGCGTTGAAGGAAGAACCGCCAACCGGACATCCATCATGCCGCAGCGTTTCAGCGCCTCCTCAGCCCGTAGAACATACTCTTTCCTGCTGCCTGCCGAAAAACGAATCAACGCCGCAAACACCTCAGCCTGTTCTGGATTGTCCAGCCACCTCGTCTGCTCCTGCAATCTCACCGGACTGCATAATGGGGCATACAATTCCGGCCGACGGAGCGTCAAAGGTGCCGGTGCCGGAAGCTGTATATCCTTCACTAATATTTCTTCCCTGTCCGGAGAACATTCCGCTATAATTGTTCCATCAGACGAGGCAATAAAACTGCGCCCCAGCCCACACACAGAACCGCTTTCTACTCCAGCCTTTCCGCAAACAGCAATCGGCACACCATTTTCCCAGGCTCGTATAGGCAGAATAAACTGATACTGTTGATTTGTAAGCTTATCGGGAGCTTCCGCTGACGCCACCAGATTCACTGCATCCAATATCAACTGCGCTCCACCTAATCGAAGCATTCTGGCAACCTCCGGAACACGCCCATCTGCACATATCATGACACCAATGCGTCCGAACTCTGTATCAAACAAAAATGGTTCTCCGCCGGCAGTAAACCATTTTTCATCAAAATGCCATAGGTTTGATTTACACCCTTTTCCCCGCATTTTTCCATCCGGGCCATATACGATCACACTATTGTATAATTTCTCCCCCTCTGGAAACGCAGCTCCAACAGCAATATAAACCTTATTTTTTGCCGCAATGCCTGACAACCCTTCCAACAATTCTGGCAGACACTTTAGGAAATGGCGCTGTGGGTCTCTTCCTATCATATATGCTGGGTAAGCACATTCTGGAAAAAGAATCATCTCTGCTCCCTGACTGCAGGCTTCTTCTGCCAGGCAAAGAATTTTCTGCGCTGTCTCCTCATACTGTTCTACCTCAGCTGCAGTCATCTGCACTAATGCAAGCTTCACCGTTCTCCTCCTTTGCTGTTTAATAAAAAATAGTTATCGTTTATAGAATTCTATGTCTTAATGATAACAGATAAGAATATATTGTCAATGATTATGAATTATTTAACAATTCATTATATTTATATATAAAATAGCTTTTTTCTATTATTTCATTTTCATCATTTTTATTTGTCTGATCTTTTATTTTTCTCTGTCCATAGTTTTCCTATTCCTTTCCTTTATATAAAAATGTGAGGGGGGATACAGAACGTTTATAGCAGTCAGATAAAAACCACAAAAAATATGAATTCCGATATGATTCAATTAAGAAATGATTTTGGGAAATTTCACTGAACAATCCCAGCACAAGCAACCTGATTACCCTGGCAAAATTATTTTGCAGCCAACAACATGCCGCACTTTGACTCTATCCAACTCTATCCACTTAACGGCCTTTTCAAGGCATGGGAAAAGCGCCGGAAAGCCTTATAAAATAAGGCTCCGGCGCTCAAATAAAAAAGAGCGGGTGATGGGAATCGAACCCACGTATCCAGCTTGGAAGGCTGGTGTTCTACC
>USJG01000169.1 GCA_900554925.1 uncultured Lachnospiraceae bacterium | reverse complement strand
TATTTATATTTTTTATTCCTGTTCCAATGTATCTTCTTTTTCAAAGGGATACACGATTCCCCATTGCTTCCTGAGTTCATCCATCATTTTCATTACGCGGATCGTTTCGCTGTGAGGCATTTCCACGCATTCAAGCTGATGGTTGTGTATGGCCCTGATACTTGCCTCAACCTCATATTCATAGCCTGAAATCTTCTTAGGGCATCTGTAAATTCCAACTTTCTTATAAGAGGAATCATAAACAGAAACACTTTCAAAATTGTTTATGTTTTCAACAATAATATATCCTTTTGTCCCATATATGATTCCCATCCTGTCGCTTAAGGAGCTCATGGAGCTGTTCAGATGAGCCACTCTGCCATCAAGATATTGAAGCGTAATGCTGTTTTGTTCATCTACACCGGTATCTGTATAGGTACAGCTTGATATGATCCTGCCAATATTATTTCCAAATATCATAAGCGCAAAATTCAGTGTATATACGCCCACATCTAAAAGCGCCCCTCCTGCAAGCGCAGGATTTTTCAGTCTTTCTATGTGATTTATCACATAGCCCAGATTTGCAGTCAGGGTTTTAGGCTCTCCGATCACTCCGCTTCCAATTACCTCACGGATGGTAGTAAGCATAGGCATATAGCGTGTCCACATTGCCTCCGTGATAAATACGCCCTTATCTTCCGCCAGTCTGATTACTTCCTGGGCCTGATATGCATTTGCAGTAAACGCCTTCTCGCAAAGCACCGGTTTCCCATATTCTATACACATTTTCGCATTCGCAAAATGCTCTGAATGGGGCGTGGCAATATAAATAAGATCCACCTTTTTATCTGCTGCCAGTTCTTCATAAGAACCATAGGCTTTCTTGCAGTCGTACTTTCCGGCAAAAATATCTGCCTTTACCCTTTGTCTGGAGGCTACGCCATAAAGCTTAACGCCTTTCATTTTTTTAATGGTATCTGCCATTGTTGCCGCTATATTACCTGTCCCTAAAATACCTATATTCACTTTCCCAATCATCCTTCTCCTCCCATATTTCAAATAAAGTGTCGCCTGCGACACTTCGCGCGCGAGCGGATGCGCATGCAAAAAAGCATTTTACTTTGTCAGTATACTACAATTCCCTGCAAAATAAAATGCTTTCCTGTGCTCATATTCTTATTTGCGCTGCTTATTCTACATAATCCGACTTAACATATGCGGTCTGGCCTTTGTACTTTACTCTGGTCCATCCGTCTGCCTGCTTCATTACAAGCTCAAGCTCTTCACCGGCATAAACGGTGCCAAGAGACTCTGCATCTGTACTGGCACTTTTTCTGACTCTTACGCTTTCTACTACTTTCACAGTGCCTGAAACCGTTTCAGCCGATGAACTGTCTGAGGAACTGGATTCCTGTGCTGTTTCCTCCTGGGAAATACTTTCTGATGCATCCGCTACTACAATTTCCTCTAAAACAGCCTCCAGATAATCGCTTTTAATATATGCCTCGCCATCATTATAAGCTACCTTGCTCCAGCCATTGCCCTTTTCTTCAAGCAGGGTAAATTCCTGTCCTATCTGCGCCTTATCAATTTTATCGGCTTCCTCACTGTCTGAGCTTCTGATATTGACCACGTCCGTTGCCCGAACTGTCTTTACCACCGTCTGTTCATCCTGCTCTGCTGCTTCCTCGTCGACTTGCGCCGTCTCAATCTCCGTATCCTGGGTCTCTGCCTGTTCTGCCTGTGCCAGTATCTCACCAACCTCCTCGTTGATCTTTTCTTTCAGATAAGCGATAAATTCACTTAATTCTTCATCCTCTGCAAGAAGCTCGTTGTATTCTACCACCACCTTATTATTTAAATCAACTACATCATCCTGAAGTGTCAGCTCCTTAATGTAGTTCCAGATGGTATCGTCATAAGTACCGTCATTAATAAAATAATCTCCGTTTTCGTTTAAACCGATATAGTAGGTCTGCATTCCCGGAAGGAGCTGATCTACATCCACAAACTGTACTTCTGAATACACATAAGCCACATATGCGTTCTCAGTCATGCCGGGTTTGGTATATACATTTAATACCGGATAGGAATCAATATACTTGCTCAATTCCTGTACACGTATTGTTTCAATCTCATTTAAATACGTATTTAAAGAAGATATTGTTTCAATATCCCCTGATGCCTGCGCATCATAATAGGTACGGATAAGACTGTTTATCTCCGGGTGTGCATTTTCTTCCAGTTCAAAATTGGGTGTTTCCAGTCCTTCCACGGAAACGGAGGTTTCCTCAAAGGCCACTGCCATTGCGGCTTGCTGCGCTTCCTTTTCAAGGGCTTCCCGATGATTGGCATTTACAGCAACTAAAATTGTAATAAGCACGCAAACAACTAGAACAAGAGGCATTACAATTTTATTATGATCCATGACCCAGTCTCTGGCTGTCATGAATTTTTCTTTCAGCATATGCATTTTGTTCTGATTTGAATGTTCCATAGCTTTCCTTTCTTTTTTATAATCAAGGTGATGCAAATGCACCCGACAGGAATCGAACCTGCATTAAAGGCGTCGGAGGCCTTCGTTCTATCCGTTAGACTACGGGTGCATGGATTATAAATATTACAAATTTGTTACATCACCTTGAATATAATAACATATGCTTTCTGGATTGTCTAGTTATCAATTATAAAAAAACTGTGAAGCCTTTGTGTCCTGATCAGGAAAGCCATAAAATTTTATCTCTGCTTCTGCTGTAAAAATACACAGAATCTGCCAGCACTTCCTCCTCTGCCACCTGGGTTCTGTTAATGTCAGTCACAATTTCACGCAGCGACTCCTGATTGGTTCCAGCATTAGCCGGTACTAAAATCACTTCATGCACGGAACTGGGCAGAATATAAAAATCCTGTCTCATTTTTTCCGCAAAATTTTTCAGTACTTCCGGATAAAGCATACAGGCCGCGCCATAAAGCTTCTGTCTATTGGTAAGCACATACATTGGAATTTTCTCTCTTCCCGTATCTTCGCTGATCTGACCGATCAGATCATCAAACCATTCCTCATCCAGCAGGTCAGTGTTTTCCTTCTCTCCCATTCGGGCACCTGTAATGTCCTGCTTAAGACTTTCTGAAAGAATTTCCCGCATTACGTCCGTTATATCGTTGATCACATCTGGAAACAAGATGGGTGTATTTTGTAAAGCAAGATGCATAAGTTCCTTTACATTTGTTCCCCAGTGCTTCATATGGCTGTCACGTATCAGGATCGTGGCTTTTCCATAAAAGGGGGCCTCCTGCATGGTATAATAAAATACTATCGCAAGATTGTGAAACAGCCTGTGAGGCACTACATTAAGCAGCTCCTTGTTCTTCCCGGCATGAATCAGCTTAAAAGCCACCCTGTCTTTGGCCTTTTCAAACAGTGCAAAATCTGATAAATCCAAATCATCTTCAAATTCCGCTTCCCGGAATTCATGATATAAAGTCTCTGCTACTTTTTTAATTTCCTCCCCGGTAATATCTTCCCTGTAAAAACTATTAATATAAATGGCAGGCGAAGTACTGTGCCCCGCGCGCCTTACAACAATGCCTGTCATTTCCAGGCCATTGTTCTTTTTAGTGCAATGTGAAAATACAGTATAATCTGTTCCGAGCCTTTCCTGAAGTTCTTTAAGAATTGTCTGTGTAAATGATGCAAAATCAATAGATGTGTTACTCATAAATACCTCTTTCTTTCTCTGAAATTTAAATGTGTAAGAAAAAAGACAATGATAAAAATCATTGTCTTTGAGGCTTTTTATTGATTGAACGTTCTATAGATTATACTCTTGAAAGGTATTCGCCTGTTCTGGTATCAATTTTGATCACGTCATGCATTTCAACGAATAAAGGTACGTATACCACTGCACCGGTTTCAACAGTGGCCGGTTTTGTGGCGCCTGTTGCGGTATCTCCCTTGAACCCGGGTTCCGTATCAGTAATCTCCAGTTCTACAAATAAAGGAGGTTCTACAGAGAACACGTTTCCGTTATGGGAACAGATCTTAACCATCTCGTTTTCTTTTACGAATTTAAGTGCATCGCCTACTGTATCAGCGTTCAATGCAATCTGATCATATGTTTCAACGTCCATGAAATTATACAGTTCTCCATCTGAATATAAGTACTGCATATCTTTTCTATCAATACGTGCCTGTGGACATTTTTCAGTAGGCCTGAAAGTTTTTTCCACTACGCCGCCGCTCTTGATGTTTTTCAGTTTGGTTCTGACAAAAGCTGCTCCTTTACCAGGTTTGACATGCTGGAACTCAATAATCTGGTAAATATTATTATCTAACTCAATTGTAATACCATTCCTGAAATCACCTGCAGAAATCATAAAAATATTCCTCCTCAAATTTTCACGTTATAATTCTTTACCAGTTTAATATAAAAAACGATATTTTTCAAC
>USJG01000168.1 GCA_900554925.1 uncultured Lachnospiraceae bacterium | reverse complement strand
ACTATACAGGCACTATTTTTGAAGTGGCAATGCCTGAGTTTGGCGGAAGCTGCGGAGGCGGCGGCAGATACGATAAGATGGTCGGCAAGTTTACCGGAAATGATGTGCCTGCCTGTGGATTTTCCATTGGATTTGAGAGGATTATTTTGCTGCTTATGGAAAGTGGCTTTCAGGTGCCCTCCCAGCCGGAAAAGGTGGCATATCTTCTGGAAAAAGGCCTGCCAGGAGAAGAGCTTTGCAAGGTGATCTCAATGGCCCAGCAGGAGCGTAAAACAGGGAAGCAGGTGCTGGTTGTCCGTATGAATAAGAATAAGAAATTTCAAAAGGAGCAGCTTAATAAAGAAGGTTATACTACCTTTAAGGAATTTTACAAAAATCCATTAAAGTAAGGATAATCATGATTAAAGTATATTATGCAAAGGTGTTTCCCCATATGGAGGAAAACACCTTTTTCGCACACTTAAATAAAATTGAAAAGAAGCGCAGGCAGAAAATTCTTGCGGGAACCAATGAAAAGGCCAGGCTGCGCAGTCTGACAGCAGGGAGCCTGTTGCATGATGTTTTATGCCGGGAGTTAGGGCTTTTTGGGGAAAATCAGCCTGCTTTTGAATTTGCATATGAAAAAGAGGGAAAGCCATACCTTGTCAGGTATCCCAAGCTGCATTTTAATTTGTCTCATTCCGGTGATTATGTATGCTGCGCAGTGGGCAGTACGCCGGTAGGAACAGATATACAGAAGATTACGAAGGTAAAGGAAGGGCTGGCCAGGCGTTTTTTTACGGATAAGGATAACCGGAATCTGTCTTTATGCAGCAACGAAGACAGGGAAAAGCTGTTTTTCAGAATGTGGAGTATCAAGGAAAGCTATATGAAACTGACTGGAAGAGGAATGGCAAAGGGCCTTAACACCTTTGAAATCGACTGGCAGAGGAATTTGATCCTTGAAAAAAGCACAGATATGTCAGAGGCAGCGGCATATTTTCAGGAGTATGGCAGTTTATCTCAATATTGCTTCTGTGTATGTACAAAGGTAAAGCCCCAGAAGGTAGTTTGGAGGGAAAGCAGCCTGAGCGGGATAACTTTTTTGACGGATATATAAATATAAGAAAGGGGAAGTCTCTATGCAAATGTTTAAAAAGGTAGTCATGGCATTAGCTGTATCTGCTCTGCTTGCAGGATGCACAGCAAAAGAGGATAAGGAAGCAGTAGATACAGCGGAAGAAACTGCATATTTGGAAGGGGTTATTTCAGATACAGCAGAAAAACAGGCTGATACGGAATCATACGGAGAGCAGGCAAAAACAGAAGGAACCGCAGTGGGAATTTATGCCCATATAAAAGAAATAAATGATGATAAGATTTTGATCAGTTCCGACAGTAACGATTTTCCAGGAGCATTTTATGTGGAGGTGCCAAAAGAGGTTTTTGATATAACAAAGCTTTCAGGCGGAATGTCCATTCAGATTTTGATGCAGGATAAGGAAGAAACCGGCACTTCTGACATTCCTGAATATCTGGCAAAGGATATTCTGATTTTAGGAGAAGACGCAGATGGAATACAGGCAAATGTGGATATTCTTTTAACGCAGCCGCCCGCAGTCACCTTAAGAGATCCACTTTCAAGCGCCTATACTGACTTTGAAATCAATTCGGGAAACTATTCATGGAATTGCATGTATGAAGGGGAAATGCAGGGAGTGACAGCCTGCGGTTCTCATCCACTGGATGTATATGAGAGGGAGAAATTGAAGCTGCCCCGCTATCAGCATATGGACGCGATCAGTTACTCCTTTTCTGCCACAGTTGCACCGGATTTATTGAAGATCAGACAGTGGGATTCGGCAGATATTGGAAATACTGATGCAGAAGAAATTTCTGTTATTACTTATTATTATCCGTCGCCGATGATAGAGCTTGAACCGGGACAGGTCTATGAATTTACTGCAAGCTGGAAGGAAGATTACACAGACCTGCGGGGATTTTATGGAGAGGCCAGTTATGTGTTGGCAACAGAATAGAGGAAGTGAAAGCGGGCTTGCCAAATGGCAGGGTGTTTTGTACAATAAGAGAAGATTTTGGATGATGCATGAAGAAAGGGATTTTTATGCTGAAGTGCTTTTACCCTGATATTTATATGAGTTCTGCCTATAAAATAGATTTTCAGAAATTTTATGACTCCGGTTACCGGGGCATTATTTTTGACATAGATAATACCCTGGTTCCTCATGGGGCGCCTGCCGATTTAAGAAGTATAGAGTTGATTGGACGTCTAAAGGAAATTGGCTTTGAGATTCTTCTTCTGTCCAATAATAAGGAGCCAAGGGTAAAGATGTTTAATGATGCAGTTCATGTTAAATATATCTTTAAAGCAGGCAAACCGGCAAAAAAAGGGTATTTGGATGCCATGGAAATGCTAGGAAGCAATAAAGATACCACGCTTTTTGTGGGAGATCAGTTATTTACCGATGTCTGGGGAGCAAGAAACGCAGGAATCTTTTCAATATTGGTACAGCCCATAGATAAAAGGGAAGAGATACAGATTGTGCTGAAGCGTTATCTGGAAAAGATCGTACTTTTCTTTTACAGACGCAACTGTAAAAAAGAGGGGAAGCCCTGCCTTTGGGAGGAATAAGGAATCATGATTGACGGACATACAAGAACCTGTGGACTGATTGGTAATCCTGTGGAGCATACCATGTCGCCGGTAATACATAATACTTTGGCTAAAAAGCTTTCTCATAATCTCATTTACGTGCCTTTTCAGGTAGAGGAGGGGGCGCTCTGTGCGGCCATCAGGGGAGCTTTTTCCTTAAACCTGCTGGGGCTTAACGTTACAGTGCCATATAAAAGTCAGGTAATTCCTTTCCTTTGCGGGATAGATGAACTGGCAGAGAAGATCGGCGCGGTAAATACGCTGGTGCGGAAGGAAGATGGATTCAAAGGGTATAATACAGATATGCCGGGCTTATATCGCGCCATGTGCAGCGAAGGAATTGAGCTGGAGGGACAGGAGGTCATTCTGCTGGGAGCTGGAGGCGCGGCCAGGGCAGTTGCCTTTTTGTGTGCCTCAAAGGGAGTAAGCAGGGTTTATATGCTGAATCGCTCCGTAGAAAAGGCTGCCGCTGTTGCCAGGGAGGTAAATGAAAAGACTGGCAGGGAATGTATTTATCCAATGGCAGTTTCTGAGTATAAAAAACTGCCGGAGCAAAAATTTCTGGCGATTCAGGCTACCAGCGTCGGCCTTTATCCCAATACAGATCAGGCAGTAATAGAGGATGAAGCCTTTTACAGGAAGATTCATACCGGCTATGATCTGATTTATAAGCCTTCAACCACCCGGTTTATGCAGCTTGTAAGGCAGCAGGGAGGAGAGGCTTTCCATGGCCTTAAGATGCTTTTATATCAGGGAGTGATCGCCTATGAGCTTTGGAATCAGGTCTCTGTGCCGGAAGAGCTGGCGCTTAAGGTATATGAGGTAATGAAAGAAAAGATGGGAATTAAGGATTAAAGAGATGAAAGACAATATAATACTCATTGGTTTCATGGGCAGCGGCAAAACCAGCGTAGGGATCAGGCTGTCCTACCAGATGAAGCGTACCATGATCGATACAGATAAATGGATCGAGCAAAGGCAGAGAATGACGGTAGCTGAAATTTTTGATGCCCGGGGAGAAGAGGCATTTCGCCAGATGGAAACAGAGTGTTTGAAGGAACTTTTAAACACCGCAGATCAACAGATCATTTCTGTGGGAGGGGGACTTCCCATGAAAGAGGAAAACCACAGTCTCCTTAAAGAACTGGGAAAGGTAATCTATCTTAAAGCCACACCGGAAACCGTTTATGAGAGATTAAAAAGCGATACCACCAGACCGCTTTTGCAGGTGGAGGATCCGATGGAGAGGATTCAGGCGCTGATGGCCCGGCGGGCGCCTGTCTATGAAAAATGCGCGGACAGAATCGTGGACGTTTCCGGCCGGTCCTTTGAAGAAATTATAAGACAGATCATGGAGCCATGATTTGAAAGCCTGAAAATAAAGCAGAGAATAAGGAATATATATATGGAAGGAAGGACAGGCGCATAATGAAAATTTTAGTGATCAACGGCCCTAATATTAATTTTCTTGGTATCAGGGAAAAAGATGTGTATGGAACCCAGGATTATGATTATTTATTAAAAATGATCGGAAAAAAGGGAGAGGAAAAGGGAATCGCCATTGAGGTTTTCCAGAGCAATCATGAAGGAGCTATCATTGACAGGATCCAGGATGCTTATTTTGATAAGACAGACGGAATCGTAATCAACCCCGGTGCGTATACGCATTACAGCTATGCTATCAGGGACGCTCTTGCAAGCATTCCACTGCCCAAGGTGGAAATTCATATCTCAGATATTACCAGGAGAGAGGAATTTCGAAAAATATCCGTAACAGCGCCTGTATGCGATAAGCAGATTTATGGCCATGGTCTGGCCGGGTATCTGGAAGCCATTGATTTTCTGCTGGAATTGAAAAAATAAATATTATCCCAAGAAAGTGGTTGAAAAA
>USJG01000167.1 GCA_900554925.1 uncultured Lachnospiraceae bacterium | reverse complement strand
GACTGCTGCCGTTTGAACCGGAATTGAAGATCGTAGCTCCCGAAATCCTGCCGGAGCTTTTAGAAAATCCGGCCCTTGATTGTGCTCTTCGGCCTTTTGAGGAAAAAGACTTAGAGGGCAGCTTTTTTGTGATCGCGGCGTCGGATGATAAGGAATTGAACACCCGAATAGCAAAGCTGTGCCAGGAAAAAAATATTCTGGTGAATGTGGTGGATGAAATAGAAGAATGCGGTTTTATTTTTCCTGCCCTGGTAAAAGAGGGAAAACTGACCGTAGGAATATCAACGGAAGGCGCAAGCCCTCAGGTGGCGGCAGAGATTCGCGGCAAAGTTGTCCAGGCAATCCCAGGAGACATGGAACAGATTCTGGCAAGTCTTATGCAGCTTCGCACCCAGGCGAAGCAAAGGCTGGAAGATAAGGAAAAGCGTACCGGATTATTAAAGGAAGCTGCCCTTCTTTCCCTGGAGAAGGAACGCCCGCTTTCAAAGGAGGAAACAGAGGAACTATATAGGGATCATCAAAGAGATGATTTTCACCAGGGCAGTGTTGTATTGGCAGGCGCCGGCTGTAGCGCCTGTGACCTGATCACGGTCAGGGGATTAAATGCTTTGAAAAAAGCCCAGGTGTTGGTGTATGATGATCTTATTGATGAAAGATTGCTGGCCTATGCCCCGGATAACTGTGAAAAAATTTATGTGGGGAAACGCAGCGGAAAACACAGCATGCCCCAGGAGGAAATTAATGAGCTGCTGATTCAAAAGGCAAGGCAGGGCAAGCGGGTAGTCAGATTAAAGGGAGGCGATTCCTTTGTGTTTGGACGGGGAGGCGAGGAAATCCTGGCTCTCAGGGAGGCAGGAATCAGAGTTTCACAGATACCGGGAATCACTTCTGCTATTGGGGTGCCAGGGGCAGCAGGGATTCCAGTAACCCATCGTAAGGTGGCTGGGAGTTTTCATGTGATAACAGGACATACCGCTGACGGGGGAATTTTTGCAGAGGATTTAAAGGCGCTGGCTGCTCTAAACGGAACACTGGTTTTTTTGATGGGATTTGCTCATTTAAAGGAGATTTGCGAAAAGCTGGTTCTTTATGGAAAGGATTCGGCAACACCTGCGGCAGTGATACATGGTAATTTTGACGGAAGTGCTTTTGCTGTAAGAGGAACACTTGCGGACATTGATAAGAAGGTGGAGCAATCAGAAATGCAAACCCCTGCGGTTATCGTCATAGGCGAGGTAGCGGGAATGGAATTGTTTGGAGGATGACAGGGAATGAAAAGAGAAGATTACCCATATTTATACGAGACCCATATGCATACCTGTGAAGGCAGTGCATGTGCGCGTAATACAGGCAAGGAAATGGCCCAGGCGGCAAAGGACGCAGGTTATACAGGCATTATTATTACGGATCATAACTGGTATGGCAATAGCTGTATTGATGGCACCCTTCCATGGACGGAATGGATCGAGCAGTTTTGCAGGGGCTATGAGAATGCCAAAAGCTGGGGAGATCAGATTGGGCTTCAGGTATTTTTCGGGTATGAGTCCTGCTATAACGGAACGGAATTTCTGATTTACGGTGTGGATAAGCAGTGGCTTATGCAGCATCCCCAGATAAAGGATGCTTCTGTTAAAGAGCAGCACAGCCTTATCCGGGAAGCAGGAGGCATGATCATTCATGCCCATCCTTTCAGAGAGGAATACTATATTCCCCAAATCCGTCTTTTTCCGGAAGAGGTAGATGGAGTGGAGGGAATCAACGCCTCCCATTCGTCCTCCTTAAGCCGGAGTCATAATCACCCTGAGTTTGACCGGCAGGCAATCGCTTATGCCAATGAGCACGGGCTTCCCATGAGTGCAGGCTCAGATGTGCATACCACCCGGCTTTTCGGGGGAGGGGTAGCTTTTAAAAGAAGGCTTTCCTCCATAGAAGATTATTGCCAGGCAATCTTAGGTGGGGAGGACTATCTTCTGACCAATGGAGATGAATGGTTTGATAAAAAGGGTAACAGAATAAAGGAAGGCTGAAATGAAATTTTTGCATACAGCAGATTTGCATATAGGAAAGATCGTCAATGATTTCTCCATGCTGGAGGATCAAAAATTCATATTAGAACAGATAGCGGGTATGGCAAAGGCAAATCAGGTGGATATGGTAGTCATTGCGGGAGATGTCTATGACAGGGCCATACCGCCGGCAGAGGCAGTAACGCTGTTTGATGGTTTTTTAACTGAATTATCAACGGCAGGGATTCAGACGGCAATTATCAGCGGCAACCATGATTCACCGGAAAGGCTTTGCTTTGGAGAAAATCTCCTTGATAAGCAGGGAGTTCACATTGCGGGCATGTACAAAGATACCTTGTGCAGGGTGAGCTTTTGGGAGCGGGAATGTGAGACGGAGCTTTTGCTTTTGCCCTTTATCAAGCCTGCGCAGCTGGGAGTAAAAACCAGCGGCGAGGCAGTGGAATATCTGCTGAACAAATATTGGGAAGGTGAAACAGAAGCGTCCGCTCTTAGGAAAAACCGTGTTCTTGTTACCCACTTTTTTGTGACGGATGCCGGAAGAGAGCCGGAGCTTTCCGACAGTGAAACCACCATACACGTAGGGGGACTTGACAATGTGGATGCCAGCCTTTTTCAGGGCTTTGATTATGTTGCCCTGGGGCACATCCATAAGCCCCAGCAGATTGGGGCTCATCCCATATGGTATGCAGGCTCGCCTCTTAAATATTCCTTTGGCGAAACCAATCAGACGAAATCAGTTTTGATGGTAACTATGGACGGCCAGGGACTGAAAGAAGTAAAAAAGCTGCCTCTCTGTCCTTTACGGGAAATGAGGAAGATAAAGGGAAGTTTGAAGGAGCTTCTAAAGGCCGGGGAAAATGCCATTGGGGAAAAGGAGAGCGCACAGGACTATATACAGGCGATCCTTACAGACAAAGGAGAACTGATCGACCCTATCGGCACTATCCGCAGCAGATACCCAAATGTAATGCAGATCGTAAGAGAGGAAGCGGAAGAAGCCTTAAGGGACACAGAGGCCGGGCACAGCAGAGCCCTTGTAAGGCAAAAGGATGCCATGGCCTTGTTTGAAGCCTTTTATCAGGAAGTCAGGGGAAGTGAGCTTACGGAAGAAGGCAAAAAGATAATAGCGGACATTATTAACGAAGCAGAAGGGTAAAGTGTAAAAAATTATGAAGCCGGTTAAGTTGACGATTTGCGGATGGGGTCCCTATAAGGGAAAACAGGAAATTGATTTTACAGGTTTTAACAAGAGAGGGCTTTTTCTGATCACCGGGCCTACCGGCGCAGGAAAGACCACTGTTTTTGACGCTATTACCTATGCTCTTTATGGAAATATGAGTGGGGAAATGAGGGAGAAAAACAGCGTCCGCAGTGATTTTGCGCAGCCGGATATGCCCACTTATGTGGAGCTTTTAATGACCCATAACGGAGAAACCTACAGGATCTACAGAAATCCGGAATATTTACGTCCCAGAAAGCGGAAAGCTTCGGAAGAATCAGCAGCCGGGACTTTGACTAAGGAAAAGGAGAGGGCGGTTTTAACGGGGCCGGAGGGAAAATCCATTGAGGGAAGCAGCGAAGTGACCCGCAGGGTACAGGAGCTTTTAAAATTGGATTACCGCCAGTTTAAACAATTGTCCATGATCGCCCAGGGGGAGTTTGCAAGGCTTTTGTCTGCACCGCCCTCCGAAAAGACCAAAATTTTCCGTGAGATTTTCGGCACAGATACCTACGAAAGAATGGCTTCTTACTTAAAGGCAAGAGCCGGCGCCATTTACAGGCAGATCACGGAATTGCGCAGCAAAATGGATGAGGATATTGATATTCTTTTAAGGGACGGTCTTGTAGAAGAAAGCAGCGGCAGCTATTTTTATGAGGGCGTTATTTCCTTTTTGGAGGAGAAAGAAAAGCAGTTAAAGAGACAGTGGAAGGAAAGCCAGAAAAGCTGTGCGGAAAAGGAGGAAGAAATTCAAAAGCTTACTGCCAGGATAGCCGAAGCCGAGAAAGTGAAAGGGCTTTTTGAAAAACTGGAAAAGGAAAAACTGCGGCGGGAAGAACTGCTTTTAAAGGCACAGATCATCAAAGACAAAGAACTGCTTTTATCAAAACAGGAACAGGCAGTCTCTGTTAAGCCGGCGGAAATGATACTGATATCGGCGGAGGAAAAGGTGGAGCTGCTGGCACAGGAAATTAAGGACATTTCTGAGGAAATAAAAAAGCTGACAGAGCAGCAGAAGCAGGAGGAGGCTTTCTATCTTGACCGGGAAGAAACAGCCCTTGTTTATGAGTGGGAGAAGAAACTGGCAGAGACAAAAAGCCTGCTTTTGAAGGAGAAGGGGAAGAAATCTGCGGAGAAAGAAAAGTTATGTAAACTGCAAGAGGATTATCTTGCAGCCGAGAAAGAGGAAGAAGGGGCAAAGTTTTCTTACGAGCAGTCTGAGAAGGCTTACAGGCATGGTATAGCGGGGATTCTTGCCGATAACTTGTCAGAAGGAGCGCCATGCCCTGTATGCGGCTCAGTTCATCACCCGTCGCCGGCGGCAAAAAGCGGTGAGCTTCCCAGCGAAGAACAGGTTAAGAG
>USJG01000166.1 GCA_900554925.1 uncultured Lachnospiraceae bacterium | reverse complement strand
GATCATTATATAAATCGGTATATGATAAGTGAGATCACTATGCCGATGATGCTGGCAATCGTGATTTTTATCGTAAGTCCGAAAGTAATACACATAATGCCAATGTCAAAAACAATCGGTGTGGAAAATCCAAAAGTCTGTCCGTAATTCAACCAGGTACTTGGGAACAGATTCCCAATAAAGCCGCCAATGACAATGCCTGACAGAATCAGCAGAAAACAGGCCCATTTATTTTTACGCATTTAAGTACCTCCGGTTCTCTTTTGCATGGACCAAATGAATCTATAGCCAACAATTATATTAACACAGTTGGGAATTTATGTATACTGATTTCATAGAAAATTTATAAGTTTCGTTTGCCAAAATCCTTCACGATAATTCCTTTTTCAACTAATTTCTGTAAGGTTTTCATAATTCCGAATTTTCCATGCTGCCAGGTCAGTCCCCCCTGAAAATACACTGTATAAGGAGGCTTAATCGGTCCATCCGCGCTTAATTCAATGGAGGAACCGGATACAAAAGCGCCGGCTGCCATAATCACCGGACTGTCATAGCCCGGCATATCCCAGGGCTCAGGCGTTACATGGCCATCTACAGATGCCGCCTGCTGGATTCCCTGGCAAAATGCAACAACCCCTTCCGGATTTCCAAAGGTTATGGCCTGAATAATATCATGTCTTTCCTCTCTTCCATCCGGAACCACCAAAAAGCCAAGGCGCTCATAAAGATTTGCCGCGAAGACAGCGGACTTTAAGGCGTTGGCAGTAACTGACGGTGCCAGAAACAACCCCTGATAAAAGGCCCCAAGGGCCTGCAGGGATGCCCCTACCTCTTTTCCAAGCCCCGGAGAGGTCAGTCTGTAAGCGGCATTTTCAATACATTCTCTTTTTCCCGCCAGATAACCTCCGATGGGAGCCAGCCCGCCGCCGGGGTTTTTAATCAGTGAGCCTACTACCAGATCGGCACCTGCCTCCGATGGCTCACGCCTTTCCGTAAACTCTCCGTAGCAGTTATCTACCATACAGATCACGTCAGGTTTGATTTTCTTTATAAAAGATATCAATTGACCAATTTGGTCTACAGATAAAGTCGGTCTGGTCTGATAGCCTTTGGAGCGCTGAATAGTTATCAGCTTTGTCTTATCATTAATGGCTTTGGCGATCCCCTCAAAGTCAAAGCTTCCGTCAGGCAGAAGATCCACCTGTCTGTAGGTGATGTTTTATACCTTTAAAGAGCCTTTGGAGGGACGGATGCCGATTACTTCCTCAAGCGTGTCATATGGCTTTCCTACCGGGGAAAGCAGTTCATCCCCCGGCCGCAGGTTACTCATAAGCGCCAGTGCAAGTGCATGAGTCCCGCAGGTGATCTGGGGACGTACCAGAGCATCCTCTGTACGAAAAATATCTGCATAAACCTTTTCAAGGGTTTCCCTGCCCAGGTCATTGTAGCCATAACCGGTAGTTCCTAAAAGGCATGCTTCGCTGACCTTATTTTTCTGCATGGCAGCTATGACCTTTAACTGGTTAAATTCCGATAAGGAATCTATCTCCGCCCAGCGCCCGCTTAAAGATTCCCAGATTTTCTCCCCATAGTCATATACTTCCCTGCTGATTCCCATGGAAGTATACATTTCCGGCGTAGAGGGCTCCTTCTTTTCCATATTTTTGTTTATCATAATTCTCTGTCCTCTCAATATTTCAATAGCCTTAATTCTTATCACAGCATTTCATATTTTGAAATCATGTAATTTAATATTTTCCCATCATCATAGTCAAAGTCTGGTTTATTGATCCAGATCACATTTTCTTCACGCCTAAACCAGGTAAGCTGCCTTTTGGCAAAACGCCGGGTATCACGCTTGATCAGATAAACCGCCTCATCAAAACTGCATTCTCCGTCTAAATAAGCGAGAATTTCCTTGTATCCCAGCCCCTGCATAGATACCATATCCTTATGATACCCTCTCTCCTTCAGGGCCTCTACCTCTTTTACAAGCCCCCTGTCAAGCATGGCATCTACTCTTTCGTCAATCTTCTGATACAATACTGCTCTGTCATCATTTAACACAAAATAACAATGATCATAAGCGGCTTTTTTTTGGCGCTGGTTCTGATTATGCTGGGAAATCGGGTAACCGTTCAGCTCATGAAACTCCAGTGCTCTGATGACCCGCTTGACATTATTGGGATGAATCAGCCTGGCGGAGACGGGATCTATCATTTGAAGACGTTCATGAAGATAATTGCCGCCTTTTTCCGCTCCGATCTCTTCAAGCCTCCTGCGCACCTCCAAATGCTCTTCTTCTGCTGAAAAATCAATATCATATAAAAGGGCCTGGATATAAAATCCTGTTCCCCCTGCCACAACAGGAACGTGACCTCTCTCATAAATACCGGCGAGGGCCTCCTTCGCCATTTTTTTAAAACAGCAAACGTTAAATTCTTCTTCCGGCATAAGTACATCAATCATATGGTGAGGGATCCCCTGCATTTCTTCCGTTGATATCTTGGCAGAACCAATATCCATATACTTATATACCTGCATGGAGTCAGCAGAAATGATTTCACCGCCCACACTTCTGGCAAGTGCAATGGACAGCGCTGTTTTCCCTACTGCAGTTGGCCCGGTAAGTATGATCATCTTATTTTTCTGACTCATAGAATCACGTTGCCCTTTCCAATGTATCGCGTTTTAAATAATTCGTTTAAACTTCTTTTCAATTTCATATTTGCTCATGGATATGATGGTAGGTCTTCCATGAGGACAATGATAAGGATTTTCAAGTGTGAGCAGTTCGTCAATCAGGGCGGCAGCTTCCTTAAAATCCAGTCTGTTATTTCCTTTTACCGCTGATTTACATGCCATAGATGCAAGCTTTTGAAGAATTACTTCAGGGGTTCCTTTTAAAGGGTTATCCGCCAGTTCATCCAGAATGTCCGTAAAAAGCTCTTTTTCATTGCATCCATATAAATCAACAGGCATACTTCTTATGGCGTAGGAGCCTCCGCCAAAATCTTCGATCTCAAATCCAAATTCTTCAAAATACTTAAGATATTCCTTTAATAAATTTTCTTCCCTTCCGGTAAGAGTAACAATAACAGGCGGATTTATCATCTGTGAAGCAACTGCTTTCGCCTCAAGTTCTTTTACAAGACGTTCATATTTTACTTTTTCATGGGCTGCATGCTGATCGATAATAAACAGTTTATCATGAAAGGCAATCAGCCAGTAGGTATCAAAAATCTGGCCTAAAATACGATACTCTTCTTTGGCTTCCCTGGTCAGGAACTTTTCCTCAAACAAATTAAGCTGCGCAGGTTTTTCAACCAGAATATGTTCCTCAGCCTTGATAATATTTGCATGAATTCCTTCATTTCTGCTTAAATTATCGGTGATTTTCCCGCCAATGATCTTATTTGTGATCTGACTGCCTGCATAGGCAGGGGCTTCTTCCTCCAGTAGCATAGCACTTCGCCGGGTTTCAAAAGGCTCCGGGGTTTTTAAAGGTACGGAAACTGCTGTCTTTTCCACAGACAGCTTTATGTCAGGAATCAGTTCCGTTTCATGAAGCTGATTTTGAACCTCCTTTGAAAGCTGCTCGTAAATTTCGCTGCCCCGTATCAGACGGATTTCCATCTTAGAAGGATGGACATTTACATCTATCTGCTCCGGCGCCATGGTAAAATGAAGCACAAAGAAGGGAAACTTGTGCTGCATCAGATAAGCCCGGTACCCCTCTTCCATGGCTTTCGTAATAATATCATTTTTCACATAACGTCCATTTACAAAATAAGTCTCAAAATTTCTGTTTGAACGGTTGATCTCCGGTTTTCCCAAAAAGCCCTTTACTTTAAAGTTCTCATTTTCCATTTCGAAAGGGACTAACGCCTCCGTAATATCTTTGCCGTAAATACGGTAAATCACTTCCCTTAAGCTGCCATTTCCGGAGGTATGGAATTTGACCTGGCCATTTTGGATAAATTTAACAGAAATGTCAGGATGGGATAAAGCCAGATGTTCCATCATATCTGAGACATAGCTGCCTTCCGTCTGGGGCTGCTTTAAAAATTTCTTTCTGACCGGAGTGTTAAAAAAAAGATTATGCACCAGAAAGGTTGTTCCATTTGGGGCACCTATTTCCTCCAATTCCTCCTCTTTTCCGCCTGCAATGGCATAGCGGATTCCGGTAAGCTCCTCCTTTGTTTTAGTGATAACCTCCACCTGGGAAACTGCCGCAATGCTTGACAATGCTTCTCCGCGGAATCCCAGACTTTCCACGTAATTCAGATCCTCAATGGAAGTGATCTTGCTGGTGGCATGTCTTAAAAAAGCCCTTTTGATCTGCTCTTTTTCAATGCCGCAGCCATTATCAGTAACGCGGATCAGAGAAATACCGCCATCTTTAATTTCTGCCGTAATGGCATTTGCTCCCGCGTCAATAGCATTCTCTGTTAGTTCCTTGACAACATTTAAGGGGCGCTCTACTACTTCCCCTGCAGCAATTTTATCAACAGTGCTCTGGCTTAATAAATTAATAACCGGCATAATACCTCTCATTCTGCCGCCTGATGCGGCGAAACGTTCTTATTTTTCACACTATTACCATCTGTTCTTAAGCTTATTTTGAAGTCGGTACAGGGTATTTAACGCATCCAGAGGGGTAAGGGTGGTAATATCGATCTCCTTGAGTTCATTGATGATATCCTCATCCTTTACCGTATCAAACAAAGACATCTGACTTAAATCAACTTCGTCATATTTAACTGCCTTGTGCCTGCTTTCCTTCTGTTCCACAGCAATATTCTGAACTTTTTCCAGAATATCATTGTCACAGAGCTGGGCGACAATTTCTTTTGCCCGGTCTATGACCATATCCGGTACTCCCGCCAG
>USJG01000165.1 GCA_900554925.1 uncultured Lachnospiraceae bacterium | reverse complement strand
CATCCATACCATATTCGCCATAGTAATCCCACACCCACTCGCTCACATTGCCGTGCATATTATATAGACCCCAGCCGTTGGGAGAAAAGCTGTCTACAGCAACCGTAGTCTGCCGGTACTCGCCGGGTCTGGTAGCCAGGTTCCCCTGAGAAAAATAGTTGTCCTCAATCTCATAGGGATAATGCCCGTAGTAGTTGGATTCCTCCGGGCTGATGGAGGTTTCCGTGTTAAAGGGTGTCGTGGTTCCGGCACGACAGGCGTACTCCCACTCTGCTTCTGTGGGCAGGCGGTAGCCGTTTGCGCTTCTGTCCCAGGTCACGTTTGTGCCGTCAATCGTGTAGATCGGCGTCAGGCCTGCCTGTTTGCTAAGTGCATTACAGTACTCTGCTGCATCCAGCCAGCTCACATTTTCCACGGGCAGGTTTTCCCCGCTGAAATTGGAAGGGTTAGCCCCCATGACTGTTTCGTAATCCTTCTGCGTCACTTCATAGGGACTGATGTAAAAGTCACTGACCGTTACCGTATGCAGGGTTTCATCCTCTGACCGCCAGGGCTCATCCTCCGGGCTTCCCATAACGAAGCTGCCTCCCTGTATCAGCACAAATCCATCCTCCACCGGTACCGTCTGGCTGACTGGTGCTTCCGATTCGGCTTCCGTCTCTCCATTTTCCGTTTCCGGGAGGCTTACCGAAGGTTCTGCCTGCCAGGGTGCACTCTGCATCGGTCTGTTTAAACCAGCTATAACCAACAGGCAGACAAATAATGGAACGGCAAAGGACACGATCTTACAGCCAATATCATTTGTTTTTCCTTTTCCAATGTTTCGCAGTAATTTATTCAGGTAATGTGCAATCGCTGCGAACAGCACGATCATGGCAACTGTTTCCGCAAAATAGACCGCCGCCGCTTTCGTCTCATCAAACAGAACAAAATGCGTCTGCAAAAACAGGTAATCCGGAAGCTGCTGGGTAAAAAAGGCATAAATGCCATATAGGGATATGCCCATAGCGGCTGCCCGGAGAATCCATGCCCTTACCCGATTCTTTTCTGAAATTCGGAACAGCTTTCTTCCCATGCCCATGAACATTTCCATGTGCATGCCGAGATGAGCCGACATCAATATCAGGCCCCAATAGGAGGCCAGAAGGTGGAGCTGTCTTGCAGCCATCATCATGCCGCGCAGGGAGAGAAAACCAAAGACAAAATTGGACATCAGGATTCCGCTGATTCCAAGTGCCGCCATATCCAAAAGGAGCAACAGGTCAATGATTACGGAAAACGCACGGGAGGGCGTATATTTCCCTTTGAACAGGCTTTTCCACCAGCCTGCATTTAGGATGTGGTGTGCAACAAACAAAACCAGCATCCCTGTGCCAAGCCATTCATGTATTTCCTGCCCAATTAATATTTCTGCCATTAAAAGCGGCAGAAGAACAGTCATGGCAAGATCAACAATCCGTTTTACGATTTGTTTTGATTGCTTCATAAGGTTCTCCTATCTCCCACTGATTCCAAGTCCGTCTGCCCATTCTAGGATTTCCTGGTCGGAAGCTCCGCTGGAAAAACGTATGCCATCAAGCCATGAGGCAGAACCAGTCGCCTCTCTCAGAGCCGAATCGCTTCTGCCGAACCCGCTGCTGGAAGAAGTGCAAAAAGCCGCAAGGGTCTTACCAGAGAAATCGTAGCTCTCAATAAAGGTACTCATAATCCTCGGAGCCTCGCCCCACCAGATGGGATAACCGATCAGCACCACATCATATTGCTCCATATTCTCCACAGAACCGGAAATCCCAGGCCGGGCATCCGGATCATCCATTTCAACCGATGATCGGCTGCTATTGTCGCTGTAATTCAGATCATCGGAAGTGTACGGGGTTTCCGGGACAATCTCATAGAGGTCGGCTTCCAGCCCCTCTGCCAGTTGCTGTGCGATTCCTTCGGTATTGCCTGTGGCAGAAAAATAGGCCACAAGAATTTTGCTGCCCTCCGTTTCCGGATCCTGATTTTCCGAGGACTCTGCCTCCACTTCCGAATTTTCTGAGGATTCTGTCTCCTGTGTTTCGTCAGGGACACCCGTATCCGGCACGGTACTTTCCTCTGACATGCTCTGTGAGGAATCCGCATTCCTGTTACTTTCCGTCTCAGAATTTCCTCCTGAACAGGCGGTGAGGGAAAAGAGCATTACCACCGCCAACAGGAGCGTAAACATCTTTTTCATTTTCATTTCAAACCTCCCTATTGTATATCATTCATCTCGATTAAACTGCGGAATTACTAAAATACACTATCTTTACTCCATTTTACTTTCCCAGAACTGAATGGAACTTACACCGGACGCATCCGCGGCAGCTTCCAGGGAAGCCACTTCCTCTGCGGAAAGAACAATCTCTGCTGTTTTAACCGCCTCTTCTACCTGATACAGCTTCG
The DNA here is from genome assembly GCA_900554925.1 of uncultured Lachnospiraceae bacterium. Classification (GTDB taxonomy): domain Bacteria; phylum Bacillota; class Clostridia; order Lachnospirales; family Lachnospiraceae; genus Suilimivivens. Next base: position 2,473 of record USJG01000165.1, on the reverse strand, counting down.
TAACGCCCAAAATCGGCAGTACCCCTTTATTAATGACATAGGACGTAGCGATCTGCGCCGCAGAGACGCCATGCACCGCCGCAACCCTTTTTAATTCCTCGATAAGGGCTCCAAGCTGAGGCAGCAGAGGATTGAACACATTGGCCCTGGCACTGCCTTCCTGAAACAGGTGGGCAGCATCGTATTTGCCGGAGAGAGTGCCCTGCTCCAGTGTCATATATCCATAAAACACAATATCATTTGCCTTACAGTAGCGGGTAATACCGGATTCCTCAGATGAACGGTTCAGCAGGCTGTAATGGTTCTGTACTGCTGACAGCCGAAATCCTGCGTCTTTCAGAATCGCTTCTGCTTCTTTGATCTGTGCCAGGTTATGGTTCGATACGCCAACCGTTTTTACCTTCCCGCTTTTCAGCAGAGGGAGCAACTGCTTTGTGTATTCCGGCGCTCCCACCGGATTGTGAATCCAGTAAATGTCGAAATATTCCATATTCATTCTGGCAAGGCTGGCATCACACATTTTTTCCACGCTATTATCGTACATAGCTGCCATCTGTGGTGTAAACTTCGTGGATACGATCACATTTTCCCGGCCTGCGTCATTCACAAAACCGCCAAGGATTTTTTCGGATTCCCCGTTGCTGTAAGCAGTTGCAGTATCCCACAGGTTCAAACCGGCTTTCATCGCAGCCTCGAAAATCGGGCAAAATTCTTCCCCGGTCATCGTATTTCCAAAGTAACCATCTGTGTCGCCCCATGCCCAGGCGCCCATTGCAATTTTCGGTAAATTCATTGTATCGTCCTCCTAAAATTATTATGATTCTGCATCTTTCAAAAATCTGCAATCTTATCTGCAAAGGAATCCCTCCCAGGAATTTCGTAGCAGCGGGCATTTGTTAATGTCGCTGATCCTTTTGGCATTTTTTACTACTTGTTCTTGAAAGAAAGGCACTTCCCAATTACATCGCCGGTTTTCAAATATTCATAGGTCGGGAATTCAAACAGCACAGGCTTCATCGTCTGATAATTGATTTTTCCCGCTTCGCTTAGATGTTCTTCCTCTACATAGGTGCTGTCAATCTTACAGATAAAGCTCTCAAAGTTCGGTGTGTTGTAAACGTCATCCACCGTACATTCCATAGTAAGAGGTGCACTCGTGATGATCGGCGTACCGCCTTCGTCTATTTCACAGGCAAACAGATTGGATTTATCCTCCTTCGCTCCGCTTACAGAGCCGCTATAATCCGCCTGCGGCAGCATTTCTTCATTTACGATGTTGATGGAAAGTTTCTGCGTTTTTTTAATGCAGTCGTTGATAAAATGCGGTGCGGCGAGGCTGACAAGCACGCGGTCATGACCGATGATGCCTACATGAGCCACCAATGTCCAGGTAGGCTTATCTCCGTTCATTGCTCCGATGACGGTTACCGGCATCGGGTAAAGCGCAAGCTGTGAGCCGATATTCTTTTTCATTTCTGAGTACCTCCAATTCTCTGTTTTTGTTCTGACACTGTGTCATTATATTTACTATACCATTATTCTGACACGGTGTCAACACAAAAGCAGAAGTTTTATCTTTTGCTTATAGTTCGGCACAAAAAATGACCTCCTTTTAATTCAACCGTTTTTCCACCCTGTTCTAAGTTCTGACGGATCAAAATGTCCTCTGGCTGAGTTTCGGTTATAATATCCACGTGTGGTTTCTTTTTACGGATTTATTGTACCAGAGCCGGAAGACGAAAATTCATACAGGAAATGTTTAAGATTCTGGTTATACAGGGAAAGCTTGTACGAAGATATGATTCAGATAATCCAAGCCATAACCGCAGTTTCTATAACCTATTTGAAACGTTTTCCACAGATAAGCAAATGCTGATCAACATTTTTCTTGCAGAGGCTTCTATAGATGTACTTCGGCAATAGATAAACAGCGGTAAAAAAGTGCCTTTTGACAGAGTGATTCAACTGACCGGAGATCTGCTGGAAAAGGGGGTTTCCGCTTTACAGGAAAAACAAGCCCTTTAAGGAGAAATTCCCACCAGCAGAAGTGTCAGTCATTTTTCTATTTTAAACTTCCATATTGTGTATCATCCACCGGCTCCAGCCACTCATTGGAGCCGTTCTCACCCGGCACCTCAACAGCCAGATGGCTGAACCAGCTATCCGGCGCGGCGCCATGCCAGTGCTTTACTCCAACGGGAATGTTGATGCAGTCGCCTGGCTTCATCTCCACAGCGTCCTTGCCCCATTCCTGATAATAGCCTCTGCCGCCGACACAAATGAGAATCTGGCCGCCGCCTTTGTCTGCGTGGTGGATATGCCAGTTGTTGCGGCAGCCCGGCTCAAAGGTCACATTGAAGATCCCTACCTGCTCTCCTGATACCGGTGCAATGTAGCTCTGTCCAATAAAATACTGGGCAAAACCGTCGTTGGGTGCGCCAATCGGAAACAGAATGGTATTCTGGTATTTATC
>USJG01000164.1 GCA_900554925.1 uncultured Lachnospiraceae bacterium | reverse complement strand
AGGGTAGGTTGCCCCGGCGCCTGTCAGAACAACGCCTGCCTCCCTGCATTTTTCAACAATCGCTTTTGCACAGCCTTCCATTGCGTCAAAAGAGATGAAATAACCGCCCCTTGGCCTGGTCCATGAACCAATTCCAAGTCCCTCAAGTTCACTGTCGAGAACCTTTAAAACAGCTTCAAACTTAGGACGCATTATAGCTGCATGCTTTTTCATATGGGCTTTCATACCATCAAAATTTTTAAAGTATTTTACATGGCGAAGCATATTTAACTTGTCATAGCCAATGGTCTGTATGGTCATTGTCTTTCTTATAAAGTCAAGATTTGCAGTAGATGCTATTATTGCCGCGATACCCGCGCCGGGGAAGGTTACCTTGGAGGTTGAACAAAATTCGTAAACCATATCGGGTCTGCCAGCCTTCTTGCATTCGCTTAAAATTTCCAGAAGCTCATCACATTTGTCATCATACAGATCATGGATGGCATAAGCATTATCCCAGAAGATTCTGAAATCTTCTGCCGCAGGCTTTAACGCTGCAAATCTTTTTACAGTTTCATCAGAATAAGTATATCCCTGAGGATTAGAATACTTGGGAACACACCAGATTCCTTTAACAGCCGGATCTTCATTTACATATTTTTCCACCAGATCCATGTCAGGTCCGTTTTCCGTCATGGGAATATTGATCATCTCGATTCCAAACTGTTCTGTAATTGCAAAATGCCTGTCATATCCCGGAACAGGGCACAGGAATTTTACCTTATCAAGCTTACACCAGGGAGTGCTTCCCATCACTCCAAGAATCATGGAGCGCGCAACAGTATCATACATAACATTAAGGCTGGAATTACCAAATACAATAACATTATTCTCACAAACGCCCAGCATGTCTGCCAGTAATCTCTTTGCTTCCGGAATACCATCTAAAAGTCCATAGTTTCTGCAATCGACTCCTGTTTCCGTTTTTACGTCAGTATCGGATATGACCATCCCCAGGAAATCTCTTTCCATATCCAGCTGGGCCGGTGAGGGTTTCCCTCTGGACATATCCAGCTTCAATCCTTTTGCCTTTGCTTCCTCATATTCTTTATTTAACTTCTCTCTCAGCGCAAGCAATTCATTTTCGCTTAATTCCTTATATGCCTTCATGATGCATATCCTCCTGTATTTATCTTATAATAGTATTGTTGGATAATTGTATACAATCCAATGCCCATACCATTTTACTATAACATCCGCTGTCTAACAAGCTCTTTTTTTAATTTTTATAAAAAGCTCTTTTTTAAAGAATCCCGTTATACAAAAAAACAGCAGAACTCACAAAAATGAATTCTGCTGCTCATCAGTCCATAAATAGAATGAATCTATTTTGCATAATCAATTACTCTTGATTCTCTGATCACATTTACCTTTATTTGTCCCGGATATTCAAGCTCTGCTTCAATCTGCTTGGAAATATCTCTGGCTAAAAGCACCATATCAGAATCAGTAATCTGCTCTGGAACTACCATTACACGAATCTCTCTACCTGCCTGAATTGCAAAAGATTTATCTACACCTTTAAAATTGTTTGTAATATCCTCTAACTGTTTTAATCTGCTTGTATATGTCTCAAGGGTCTCTCTTCTCGCCCCTGGTCTTGCAGCAGATATTGTATCAGAAGCCTGTACAATACATGCTATTAATGACTGAGGTTCAACATCGCCATGGTGGGATTCCACAGCGTTAATAACAATAGGTGATTCCTTGTACTTCCTACAAAGTTCAACACCCAGCTGAATATGAGAGCCTTCCATCTCATGATCCACTGCCTTACCTATGTCATGTAAAAGACCGGCCCGCTTGGCCATTCTTACATCCAAACCTAACTCCGCAGCTAAAAGTCCTGAAAGCTGAGCTACTTCTATGGAATGCTTTAAGGCATTCTGTCCATAGCTTGTTCTGAACTTCATCTTACCAAGCAGTCTTACAAGTTCAGGGTGAATGCCATGTACGCCGACTTCTAAGGTGGCGGCTTCTCCTTCTTCCTTGATCATGATCTCAACTTCTTTTTGCGCCTTTTCAACCATTTCTTCAATTCTGGCCGGATGGATACGCCCATCCACGATCAGTTTCTCAAGCGCAATTCTTGCCACTTCCCTGCGAATAGGATCAAAACCTGACAGGATAACAGCTTCCGGCGTATCATCAATAATCAGATCAACACCTGTAAGCGTCTCAAGGGTTCTGATATTTCTGCCCTCTCTGCCAATGATCCTTCCCTTCATTTCATCGTTAGGAAGCTGAACTACCGAAATGGTAGTCTCAGAAACATGGTCCGCAGCACATTTCTGAATCGCTGTAACCACATATTCCTTAGCTTTCTTGTCTGCTTCTTCTTTGGCCCGACTCTCCATTTCCTTGATCATCACAGCCGTTTCATGCTTTACTTCATCTTCAACAATTTTTAATAAATATTCTTTTGCCTGTTCGGAGGTTAAACCTGAGATTCGTTCCAGTTCCTGTAATCTTTGTTCATTCAGCTTTGAAATTTCAACCCGCTGTTTTGCCAGCTCTTCTTCACGAGCTGCAAGACTGGCTTCCTTTTTCTCAATCGCTTCTGATTTCTTATCAATGTTCTCTTCCTTCTGCTGTACCCTGCGCTCATAACGCTGTGCTTCCGCACGACGTTCCTTGATCTCCTTGTCCAATTCATTCTTAGTACGAATGGACTCCTCCTTAACTTCCAGTAAGGACTCGCGCTTTTTGGTTTCAGCAGTTTTCAAAGCTTCATCAATAATCTCCCGTGCCTTTTCCTCAGCATTTCCGATTTTAGCTTCTGATACCTTCTTATGGTAAGCAGTTGCCAAAAACCATGCTACAGGAGCTACCACGATCAGTGTAACGATGACTGCTATCAAAACTTGCATCATTTACAGGAGCACCTCCTTATTTAATTTTCATTGTACTCTTATCTATATAGAATGTATGTAACAACTACCGACACTCAACATGCCACCCCATGTAGTATTAACATTCTAAAAGCAAATTACAACACTTAAATTTTAAACTTAATTAGTAGTTATGTCAAGTGAAAGTACACTTCTTATAGTTTCAATCGTAAATCCTTTTCTGTATAAAAAAGCCATCATCTTTTGTTTTTCTGTAGCAGCGGCTGTTTGAGGCAAAAAATGCTTTTTTTCCATCCACCGGATAATCTGTTTTTTTTCCAGTTCCTGTCTGTCATCCCCTGCCGCCTCTTTCCAGGCTTCCTCTATCATGGCTCCTGAAATTCCTTTTTTAAGCAAATCAGTAACAATTCTGTTTTTGCTTTTTGTTTCTTTATGATATTCTATAAAATCAAAAGCATACCGGCTGTCATCTACATAGCCAAAGCTTGTCACATAGGCAATAGCTTCCTCTATTATCTTTTCAGGATACTCTCCTGCCTTTAGCTTTTCTTTTAACTGGGCGGTGGTATAAGAACGGTTTTTCAGCAGATTCATAGCCCGCAGCTTTGCTCTTTTGGGCAGCAGGCTGTTCATTATTTCATTATAAGCTGCTTCTTTCATTTCCCGTTCCTTTTCTATTCCATAAACACGCAATTCGCCTTTGTACAACACAAAGGCGAATTCACCGTCCAGCTCTACTCTCACTCTTGCTTTCGTTAATTCTGTAATTTCTGTTACGATCATTGATTATCTGCATCCTTAAATCTTACGGGTTTCCGGTCAAAACCGGATTTATTCGCTTTTAGCACTCTTGCTTCCCTTAGTACCGGCCTCGGATTTCTGATCTGCGGTTAAATTTGAATCCTGCAGACTATAATGTTCACGTACCTTTCGTGCCACTTCTGCAAAGATTTCCGGATTGTCCTTTAAATACTGCTTGGTATTCTCCCGGCCCTGCCCAATCTTATTGCCTTCGTAAGCGTACCAGGCACCACTTTTATTGACAATATTCACTTCCGCTGCCAGATCAAGCACATCGCCTACCATAGAGATGCCTTCGCCAAAAATAATATCAAATTCAGCTTCTTTAAAAGGAGGGGCAATCTTATTCTTAACTACCTTTACTCTGGTTCTGTTTCCAATTACTTCTCCGCTTTGCTTAAGGGATTCTATCCGGCGCACATCCAGCCTGACAGAGGAATAGAATTTCAGTGCGCGCCCTCCGGTAGTGGTCTCCGGATTGCCAAACATGATTCCAACCTTTTCTCTCAACTGATTTATGAATATTACCGTACAATTGGACTTGCTGATCACTGCTGTCAGCTTGCGCAGCGCCTGCGACATCAGTCTGGCCTGCAAACCCACATGGGAATCTCCCATATCGCCATCAATTTCCGCCTTGGGAACAAGGGCTGCTACAGAGTCCACTACCACAATATCAATTGCTCCTGAGCGAACCATCGTCTCTGTAATCTCCAGGGCCTGCTCTCCATTATCAGGCTGGGAAATATAAAGATTATCCACATCCACGCCAATATTTTTGGCATAGACAGGGTCAAGGGCATGTTCTGCGTCAATAAAACCTGCAATACCGCCTCTTTTCTGAACCTCCGCAATCATATGTAATGTAACTGTGGTCTTACCACTGGACTCCGGTCCATATATTTCAATAATTCTTCCCTTGGGAATTCCGCCAAGGCCCAGGGCAATATCCAGACTGAGGGAACCGGTGGGAATCGTTTCCACATTCATCTGGGCCGAAGAATCTCCCAATTTCATAACCGCTCCCTTGCCAAACTGCTTTTCAATTTGTCCAAGAGCGGCATCCAATGCTTTTAATTTTTCGTCTTTTTCCATAAATAATTTCTCCTTTTGGGAACATCTGTTCTTAATTAATATAAAACAAACGTTCGATTTTGTCAATATCATTTATTATTTATCTGCCAAAACCTATTATACAGCCTTATATG
>USJG01000163.1 GCA_900554925.1 uncultured Lachnospiraceae bacterium | reverse complement strand
CGCCCCCATATCCAGCGCAAAAATCTTTTTATCTTTAAGGCCCTGGGGGACGTCTCCTCTGACAATACGCTGGGCAAGCCCTTCTACCACCGCGGTCTTGCCTACGCCCGGCTCCCCGATCAGCACCGGATTATTCTTGGTTTTCCTTGAAAGAATACGGATTACATTCCTGATCTCACTGTCTCTGCCGATTACTGGATCAAGCTTCTGCTCTCTTGCCTTTTCCACCAGATCCTGCCCGTATTTGGCAAGCGTATCATAGGTAGCTTCCGGATTATCAGAGGTAACCCGCTGATTCCCTCTTACAGAAGAAAGCACCTGTAAAAACCGTTCTCTGGTAATACCAAATTCCTTAAACAGTTCCCTGACTGCTTTGTTGGGGTGTTTGATCATTGCCAGAAACAAATGCTCCACCGATACATATTCATCAGAAAGTGCCTTGGCTTCATCCTCGGCTGAAACCAGAACCTTGTTTAAATCCTGGCCTACATAGACCTGGCCTCCCTGTACCTTAACTCTTTTATTTAAGGCTTCCTCCACCTTATTTAAAAAGTATTGGGTATTGATCTCCATTTTTTCAATTAACTTCAGTATCAGGCTGTCCTCTATGGTAAGCAGGCTGTATAACAGATGCTCCTGTTCTATTTCCTGATTTCCGTACTCATATGCAAGCTTTTCACAGCCTTCCACCGCCTGCATGGATTTTTGTGTAAACCTGTTTATATTCATAAGCACTCCTCTCTGCCGAAGCTGTAATCCCTTTGGGAATATTTCCCTGTTCTGCTTACAGTATTGCCGGCAATTTCAACGTCTATCAACTTCTTTTTTGTTCTAGTCAAAATATAACACTAAAATTAGCACTCGTCAACACCGAGTGCTAACAAAATTATAAAAAAAGTATAAAGATTAAATTAAAATAAAAATGATGCAACTTTGATGCATATTTGATGCACTTTTGATGGCATTTTGATGCTGATTTGATGCTTTGGTGTTTTAAGCTAAAGATAAAGAATCCACATACCTATTAGGAGGTACAAATGAAAAAGAACAAAATCACTCTCATCTTACTTACTGCATTCCTTTTGCTCCTTACGCCTTCAGCATCTGTCCATGCCAGGGAAAGTCAAACTGAGACGGAGGACGTAACCCTGGCGCCCTACTTTATAGTGGAAAATACGGATTCCTCCGTAGACTGCTTCCCCTTAAAGGAAACGGATGTCACCGCAAACATAAGCGGCACTATTGCTGAAATCTACGTGGTGCAGACCTATACCAATGAAGGAAATACACCCATTAATGCAAGTTATGTTTTTCCTGCCTCTGCAAAGGTCACGGTTCACGGTATGAAAATGCAGATTGGAAACAATATCGTTACCGCTAAGATCAAAGAAAAGGAGGAAGCCCGGGAGGAATTTGAACAGGCCAAAAGTGAAGGAAAAAGCACTTCCCTGTTAGAGCAGAAGCGTTCTAATGTATTTACCATGGACGTGGCAAATATCATGCCCGGCGATACGGTAAACATTGAACTTCACTACACCGAACTGATCAGCCCTTTAGAAGGAACTTATCAGTTTGTATTTCCCACTGTTACAGGCCCCCGCTACGCGGAACCTGCAGACGCATCAGATGCAGATGCAAATGGCTGGGTGGAATCCCCTTACCTTGAAAGCGGCAGCCATGTTAAGGGCAAATATAATATTACCGTTAATCTTTCCACCGGTGTTCCCATTACTTATTTAAAAAGCAAATCCCACCTTATTAATATCGGATGGGACAATAATTCCTCCGCCTGCATTACGCTGGCAGATCCGCAGGACTTTGCAGGAAACCGGGATTTCATTCTTGACTACCGGCTGACTGGCGATCAGGTAAACAGCGGCCTCGTGCTCACAAATAATGAAAGTGAAAATTTCTTTATGCTGACCGTGCAGCCTCCTGAGCGCTATACCCCTTTAGATATTCCTCCCCGTGAATATATCTTCGTCCTTGATGTATCCGGCTCCATGAACGGTTATCCCATGGACACTGCCAAATCCCTGATCCGGGATCTGGTGTCCAATTTAAATGAAACTGACAAATTCAATCTGATCCTGTTTTCCGGTTCTTCTGAGCAGCTATCAGATAAGTCGCTGCCTGCCACCAAAGAAAATATCAGGCTGGCTGTTGATCTGATCGATAAACAGGAGGGATATGGCGGCACCTCTCTTTCTCCTGCCCTTGAAAGTGCCATCAATATTCCCACTGTGGAAGCTGCTGCACGAAGTATCGTAGTGATCACCGATGGCTATATATCCGGCGAACAGAATATTTTTGACCTTATAAGTCAGAATCTTGGAACTACCAGCTTTTTCTCCTTTGGAATAGGCACCTCCGTAAACCGCTACCTGATAGACGGTATTGCATATGCAGGTGCCGGAGAGTCTTTTGTGGTAACAGATGAAGCCGATGCCGCGGAAACCGCCCGGCGCTTCCGCACTTATATCCAATCGCCTATTCTGACGGATATAAAGGTAACCTATGACGGATTTGATGTTTACGACGTAGAGCCTGCCTCACTGCCTACACTGTTTGCCCAAAAGCCTATTGTCCTGTTTGGCAAATACAGAGGTGAAGCTTCCGGAACCATCACGGTCACTGGCAAAACAGGAAGCCAGGATTATGTCCAGAAAATTTCCGTCTCCGATGTCAAAACCCAGACTGACAGCGACGCAGTCCGCTATCTTTGGGCACGCACAAGGGCAGAACGCCTTATGGACTATGGCTACAGCAAGGATGACCCGGAGGTAAAAGATGAGGTTACACAGCTTGGCCTTACTTACAGCATGATGACCCCCTACACCTCATTTGTTGCAGTCATAGATACTGTCAGAAACCCTGAGGGAGAGGCAGCTGATGTTGACCAGCCCAATCCTTTGCCTCTTGGGGTATCCAATCTTGCTGTAGGCGGCGGCTACAGAGCGTACTCAGAGCCTGGGGAAATGATTCTCATTCTTTCCATAATATGTGTACTTCTTATACGTGTATTTTACCGCCGCAGACCAAAACCTGCACTGACAGCAAAGACTCATAAATAACTAAAAACAGTATTTTGAATTTAATAATGACAGGAGTGTCATATATGAACATGTTTTTTAAAAAGGAATTTTATCAAAAGATTATAAAAATCATCAGACAGAATGGGCTGTTTTATCTGGCAGGTTTCCTTACGGTTTTGGGAATGAAATATTTTTACAGCAAAGCCGGCGTCTGTGATCTTAAGTGGCTTCTGGCCCCCATTGTATGGTGGGTCAGCTCCTTAAGCGGAATCTCCTTTGTATATGATCCCTGGGAGGGGTATGTCAGCCACACCTGTCAGTTTGTAATTGCGCCCTCCTGCTCCGGCATGCAGTTTATGATCATCACTGCTGCCACACTGATTTTCTCTTTTGTTTACCGTATGAACACCAGATTTAAAAAATTTTGCTGGACAATGTCCAGCCTTGCGTCCTCTTATATTTTGACTATTTTAGTCAATACATTGCGGATCATTATTTCCATTTACCTTCCGCTCTATTTACAACAGAAAAACCTTTCAGGTGGCTTACTGACACCTGAAAGGCTTCACACACTTATAGGAACTTCCGTGTATTTTACTTCCTTACTTATTATTTATTATCTGGCCGGAATTGTGGCCCACCAGCCATTTTTCAAATGCCTGCCTCCGGTATTCTTTTATTTTGCTCTGGTGCTGGGTGTTCCCATTTTAAACAGAGCATACCTGAAGGACCCGGCACAGTTTGCTGAATATGCCGTGCTCATCACCTGTGTGTGCCTGGCTGTTCTGGGGATGTACTTTTTAAGTTCATTCATCTTTTACCATTTGCGTGTACGATCCAGATAATAAAGTCCCCAGTTGCACTCTGACTTATTGGGATTGCTTCCCTTCCATGGCTCGTCAAAGGCTTCGAAGATAAATCCAATGATCTGATCCTGTTCCAGCCACTGGTTCAGTTCCGTAATATATCTCTTCTGGTTTTCCACGCATGCCTGGCCGGGAACCATCGCGCTGTTGGTCTTGGTAGTCCAGCCTACTTCCGTAAACAGCACCTGCTTATCCGGGAAAATTGCCTTAATATCATGGTAGTGCTTTTTGTTTAAATCCACTGCCACATCAATTGTTTCCCTATAGTGCAGCGGATAGCTGTGTACACTGATAAAATCCAGATAGTCTCCAAGCTCCTTTAAATGGGGCCATTCAAAAACGCCTTCACAGAATGTAACAGGCTTGTTTAAGGCCTCCTTTAACCGCTTTGCATGGGCAAGCAATCGCTCAGGTCTTACCATGCGCGCTCCCCAGGAAGGCGTATTTTCATTGCCGACGGAAACAGCGCAGACCTCCTGTTCAAACTCTTTTACCAGTTCTATCAGTTTTTCTACTTCTCCATCATTCCGTTCCTTATTCCGGTCCAGTTCTTCCTTCGTATATTCCTGCTTAACAAAGGGACATTCCGGGTTGTTTTCCTCCGGTTCGGAATCAATGCCTATCATACATTTTAAGGGAAGCTTCTTTTCCCTGATTATCTCCAGTGCCCTTCTTGCGTGAAGATTCGGGTCATACATTCTGATGTACTGATAACCTTCCTTTACCAAAATCTCAAGATCCTCTTCAATCTGCTCCCTGGTGGGAACTTCTGTCCTGGGGCTTTGCCCCTGCCTGTAACCGGAATAACAAATTGCTTTTCCATACTTAAGAACTTCCATTTTTTACCTCCTGTAACTATTCCTTATTGTTTATAATGATTCGGATGTCAAAAGGTGCCTGGTAAATTTGAAACCGGCAGATTGACCAAAAGAAATTGCCAAGCTGTCATTGCAAAGAAAAATGAGATTTTCTTAATGGTCTTAAGTAGCGCAGCAATTTCGGGACATGGATGTCCCGAAAA
>USJG01000162.1 GCA_900554925.1 uncultured Lachnospiraceae bacterium | reverse complement strand
GCTTTATACTTATGAAGAGGTACCGGAGGAGTCAAAAGTAAGGCAGTCCCTTAAATGGTGCGATGTGGTGGTGGCAGGTCCCGGAATGGGGATGGATAAAAGCGCGTACCTCTTAATGAAGTGGATACTGGAAAGTCAAAGCTGTCCCATGGTTATTGATGCGGACGGGTTGAATTTGCTGTCAGCCCATGAAGAACTGTTTAAGCTGGCCGCTTTAAGGAGGCCGGGCAAAACCGTTGTTACCCCTCATCCGGGAGAGCTTAACAGGCTTCTTCAAACGGATATGAAGGAATATGTTCAGGACAGGGAGAGATTGATCCGTACCCTTGCCCAAGAGCTTAACTGTATTGTGGCCGCAAAGGATGCGGTGACTATGGTAGCTAAGGCGGGGAAAGCAGAAATTTATATTAACGTCTCCGGAAACGACGCCATGGCCACAGCAGGCAGCGGCGACGTGCTTGCAGGAGTTATTGGCGGACTTATGGCACAGGGGATGGAGGAATTTGACGGGACCTGCCTTTCCGTCTATCTGCATGGCCTGGCAGGGGAACGGGCAGGTATCTCTTATGGACGCCGGGGAGTCATGGCAACGGATATTATAAGGGAGCTTACAAAGGTGATGAACGGGCAGTAAGCATACTTGCCAGGTACAAGGCGCTGTCAGAGGGCAGGGAGGAAAAAGGGTATGATAGAAGAGTATCAGAGAGTATATGCAGAGGTAAATCTGGATGCAATAAGAAGCAACATGGATCATATGAAAGCCAATATTTCACCGGCAGCAAAAATGATTGCTGTGATCAAGGCAGATGGATATGGCCATGGGGCACTTCCCATTGCAAAGGAATTGGAAGCAGTTGACTATATGTATGGATTTGCGGTTGCCACAGCGGAGGAAGCTTTTATTCTGCGTCAGAGCGGTATTGCAAAGCCGATCTTAATTCTGGGATATACGTTTCCTTATAGTTATGAAAGGCTGATTCGGGAAGAAATACGAATGACAGTCTTTCGGTATGATACCTTAGAAGAATTATCGAAAGCAGCAGATAGTCTGAAAGAAAAAGGGAGTGATAAAAAGGCCAGGGTCCATATTAAGGTTGATACAGGAATGAGCCGGATCGGCGTAAAGCCCGATGAGGAAGGCCTTTTATTTGTACAGAAGGCATTGGAAACGAAGGGCATTGAGGTGGAAGGGATTTTTACCCACTTTGCAAGGGCTGATGAGGCAGACAAAACCGCAGTTAATAAGCAGCTTGAGGTATTTAAGGGCTTTCTTGCAATGATAAAGGACAGGACAGGTAAGGAAATACCGGTAAAACATTGTTCTAACAGTGCAGGGATCATAGAACTGCCCGGAGCCAATATGGATGTGGTAAGGGCAGGGATCACATTATATGGATTATGGCCCTCCGGACAGGTGAGAAAGGATATTGTTACACTGACCCCGGCCCTTTCCCTTTACAGTCATATTGTATATATAAAGGAGATTGAAAAAGGGACTCCGGTCAGCTATGGAGGGACGTTTACCGCAGATAAAAAAATGCGGATCGCCACCATTCCGGTTGGTTATGGAGATGGCTATGCCAGAGGATTATCCGGCAAAGGGTATGTATTGCTGCACGGCAAAAAGGCTCCTGTTTTGGGGAGAGTATGCATGGATCAGTTCATGGTAGATGTCTCAGACATACCAGAGGCAGCTAAGGGGGACAAAGTAACTCTGATCGGTAAGGACGGGGAAGAAAGAATTACCATGGAGGAACTGGGAGATATTTCCGGCAGGTTCAATTATGAGTTTGCCTGTGACCTGGGAAAGCGTGTGCCGAGAGTTTATACAAAAGGCGGGAAAATCCTGTACACGAAAGACTATTATCAGGATTTCTGACCGCACCTGAATACCTTCTGACAATATGGTTATAATACTTACTGAATTTGAAAATATCCTATTGGAATGAAGGGGTGTGAAAAGATGGTTGCATCAGTGAAAAGAGGGGATATTTATTATGCGGATTTAAGACCGGTGGTAGGCTCTGAACAGGGAGGGATAAGACCGGTACTGATCGTCCAGAATGACGTGGGAAACAGGCATAGCCCTACTGTTATCTGCGCGGCGATCACATCAAAAATGAATAAGGCAAAATTGCCTACCCATATAGAATTAAGCGCTGGAAAGTATGATATGGTCAAAGACTCAGTTATTTTACTTGAACAGCTTCGCACCATTGACAAAAAGCGTCTTAAAGATAAGGTATGTCATCTGGATGAGGAAATTATGAAACTGGTGAATCGTGGACTTGCAATCAGTCTGGAACTGGATACATACATGTAAATCCAATTTTGGGGTTTTAGGCGGAACTTGACGTTAAGAACAGGAAATGATATAGTTTACCTTGATATTTTATGCAAAAAGGGGATGAAAAAATGGATGATGGCGGGCCTATGGCCAGTTGGATTATTTTTGTGGTGTTGCTGTTAATTGATATGCTTTTTTATGGATTTGGAGCAGCAGTAAAGGAACTAAATGTCAAGGAGCTTTCAGATGAGAGTGAGGAAACAGGAAGTAAGAAGGCAGGGAGACTTTACGGGATCGCAGTAAATCCGGAACAGTACATAAATACAGTACAGCTCATTGTCACCCTGATCAATCTGATCATGGGGGGATTTTTTTTGGGAGTACTTGGTTCCATGGGCAGAAAGCTTTTGGAAAAGGGCGTTTTTGACCGGCTGGCAGATATTTCCCTGTCGCCGGCCCTGATTTCTACGGTGTCGCTGCTGCTTTCAGGGGCGGTGCTTTTATACATATTACTTACCTTCGGCGTACTGATCCCCAAAAGACTTGGAGAAAGATATGCTGTCAGGTGGGCGTTTGCGTGTATCAATCCCATTTATTATATTACGAAAATATTTACTCCTATTACAGGGCTGGTGTCCGTGACTGCCAGAGGGGTGCTTCGGATTTTTGGCATCCATGGGGATGGGAGTACGGAGGATGTGACAGAGGAAGAAATCATATCCATGGTCAACGAGGGACACGAGCAGGGGGTTTTGCTGGCTACAGAGGCAGAGATGATCACCAAGATTTTTGAATTTGGTGACAAGGAAGCCCAGGATATTATGACACACCGCAAAAATATTCTTGCAATTGACAGAAATATGACCTTAGGAGACGCGCTGGATTATATGCTCAGCGAAAGCAAAAGCCGGTTCCCTGTGTTTGAGGAAAACATTGACAATATTGTTGGAATCCTTCACTTCAGGGACGCCATGCGCGCTCACAGGGAAGAAGGGAACCTGGCTCTTCCGGTAGGGGATATTGGCGGACTGCTGCGGGAGGCAGTGTTTGTTCCTGAGACTAAGAATATTGATGCTCTGTTTCAGAATATGCAGCATACCAAAACACAGATGGTGATTGTGGTGGATGAATATGGACAGACTACCGGCCTTATAGCCATGGAAGACATCCTTGAGGAAATCGTGGGAAATATCATGGATGAGTATGATGAGGATGAGGAGCATATTGAAGAGACAGGGAACGCGGATGAGTATATCATAGAGGGAATTACGCCTCTTGAAGAGCTGGAAGAGCGGTTTGGGATTTCTTTCCATGAGGAGGAATTTGATACGTTAAATGGCTTTATGATATCCAAAATGGATAAAATTCCTGAGGAAAACGAGGAATTTGCCATAGCTGTGGAGGGTTATGAATTTAAAATCCTGAGCGTGGAAAACAGAATGATCAAAAGCGTGCTGGTAACGAAGCTGCCTGAAAGGAAGGAAGCGGTTTGCGAAGGCGGACAGACACAGGAAAAGGAAACAGAAAATAAACAGGAATAAGAGGAGAAAGAAAAATGTCAGGACATTCAAAATTTGCGAATATTAAGCATAAGAAGGAAAAAAATGATGCTGCAAAGGGCAAGATATTTACTATTCTTGGAAGAGAAATTGCGGTAGCGGTTAAGGAGGGCGGGCCTGATCCTGCAAACAACTCCAAGCTGGCCCAGGTGATCGCCAAGGCAAAATCAAACAATATGCCTAACGATACCATTGAAAGAGGAATCAAAAAAGCCGCCGGTGATGTGGGAAGTGTAAATTATAAATATATTACCTATGAAGGATATGGGCCTAACGGCATTGCTATCATTGTGGACGCCCTTACGGACAATCAGAACAGAACAGCGGCTAACGTAAGAAACGCTTTTTCCAAAGGAAACGGTAATGTTGGAACTCCCGGCTGCGTATCCTTTATGTTTGACAAAAAAGGACAACTGATCATTGATAAGGAAGAATATGAAGGAGATTCTGACGAACTGATGATGCTTGCGCTGGAGGCAGGTGCAGAAGACTTTTCAGAGGAAGAGGACAGCTACGAGGTGATTACATCTCCTGATGATTTTGACGCGGTATTAAAAGCGCTGCAGGAGGCAGGCATTGCCCTTGCTTCCGCAGAAGTAACTATGATTCCCCAGAATTATGTGGAATTGACAGATGAAACAGCAGTAAAGAGCTTGCAGAAAATACTTGACCTTTTGGATGAGGATGACGACGTACAGGCTGTATATCACAATTGGGATGAATAATAATGAAAAAGAAGAGGCAGATTTTGCCGGTTCTTTTTTGGGGGCTGGCGGTTGCAGGCAGCCGGATGCTGTATTTCTTTTTGAAAAAGCAGGAAATTGCTGATACCTATGGATATTTTGCAAATGCTATGATACAGATGAAGAAAAATGACATGGCCTTTCATTCCGGTCTTGCTGGTGTCTATACAGAAAATCTCTCTGTGCTGCTTAGGTTTACAGGAAACCGTATAGAAGCAGCCGGCGTCTATCAGACGGTGCTGCAGATATTGTGGATCTTCCTTTTATTTACAGGAATCAGTCTGATGTTTGGAAGGCTGGCAGGTATTATTTCAGCATCGGTTCTGGCAGCGCTGCCTGTGGTATTAAAGAGTATTCTCATCGTATGGC
>USJG01000161.1 GCA_900554925.1 uncultured Lachnospiraceae bacterium | reverse complement strand
AGGCTGCTGTGGAATAAGAGATATTACAGGTGAGGGGGAAATCACCAATGTGGTAGTTGCCGCCAATCACAGAAAAAAAGGAATTGGCAGAAAAATGATGGAATATATGTTAGAAAGAGCAAAGGCAAATGGTATAGGGGATTGTACCCTTGAGGTAAGGGTCAGCAATCAGCCCGCAATCAGACTATATGAGAGTCTTGGTTTTAAGGGGGAGGGGGTTCGCCCGGATTTTTATGATAAGCCCAGAGAAGATGCCCTGATCATGTGGAAAAGGTAGGAAGAGCATGGAAGAATTACCACTGTTCCTTATTTCTCTTTTATGTATAATGGTGTTAGAGGACACAGGAGTTTTTTGTGTAAAATACCAAGGGAGGATAAGACCATGCGAATTTATTCAGATGAAAATAAAAAAGAGCTTGCTGCTGTAATTTGCAATAAATGTAAAAAAGAATTGAATGTGGAAAATGGCATTATAAAAGAAGGATGCTTTAACGGAGATATTCAATTCGGATATTTCAGCAATAAGGATGGATGGAAACATTCCTTTGATTTATGCGAGGAATGTTATGATAAAATGATAAAGGGCTTTGCCATCCCGGTAGAGGAGGAAGCGGTAAAAGAATTGATTTAGCAGATTTCTCTTACAGGTGGATGTGCAGAGGCAGTGCTAAGTTTGGAGGAACTATGCTGGATATATGCTTATTGGGAACAGGCGGAATGCTGCCCCTCCCTTATAGGTGGCTGACATCCATGATGGCCAGGTATAATGGACAGAGTATATTGATCGATTGTGGGGAAGGAACACAGATTGCCATGAAGGAAAAGGGATGGAGTCCCAAACCTGTTGACGTAATTTGTTTCACTCACTTTCATGCAGACCATATCAGCGGACTGCCGGGAATGCTTCTCACCATGGGAAATGCAGAACGGACAGAGCCGCTTCTTTTGGTGGGGCCTAAAGGGCTTTCAAGGGTGGTTGCTTCCCTTCGGGTGATTGCGCCGGAGCTTCCTTTTGCAATTGACTGCCTGGAGCTTACAGAGGCAGAACAGACCATACAATTTGACGGATTTAAAATAGAAGCCTTCCGGGTAAATCACAGTGTGGTTTGTTATGGATATAGTATTATTATTGAGCGAACAGGTAAATTTCAGGTAGAAAGGGCACTGGAGCTGGGAATAGACAAAAAGTACTGGAACCGCCTGCAGAAGGGGGAAACAATTAAGACAGAGGAAATGACCCTGGTTCCGGAAATGGTTTTAGGCCCTGCCAGAAAAGGACTGAAAGTTACCTATTGCACAGATACAAGACCTACGGAGGGGATTGTCAGGAACGCCATGCATTCCGATCTTTTTATCTGTGAAGGGATGTATGGCGAACCGGACCAGAAAGCCAAGGCAAAAGAAAATAAGCATATGACCTTTTATGAGGCGGCGGAGCTTGCAAGACGCGCCCAGGTAGAAAGGCTTTGGCTGACCCATTACAGTCCGTCTTTAAACAGACCGGAAGAATTTCTGCCGGCAGTAAGGAAAATTTTCCCGGCAGCAGAAACCTGTAAGGATGGAAAGACCATTGAACTGGTATTTGAAGATCATTGAAAGGAAGCATCTTATGAAGAGGAAACGAAAGCAAACCGGAGTGAAGGGGCTGATCATAGGAGTTGTTCTGATCTGTCTGGTATTAGGCTATTACTATTATCTGTCTAACAGAAAGGCAGAGGACAGGCAGGAGGAGGATGTGGAAATAACTGAGGTTCAGGAGGCTTTGCTGCGCAATCTGGATACCAATTATCCTCCTACCCCCAGGGAAGTGGTCAACTATTATGCCCAGATTGCAAAATGCCTGTATAATGAGGATTATACGGAAGAGGAATTTCAGGAGATGGCGCTGAAAATCCAGATGCTTTATGATGAGGAACTTGTTGCCAACAAGACCCAGGAGCAATATTTAAATGATCTCAAATGGGATATTGACCAGTTTAAGGAGAAGGAAATAGTGATTTCCAGCTACACCCCCTCTTCCAGCACGGACGTAGAGGAGTATAAAAAGGACGGTTTTAGCTGGGCAAAGCTTTATTGTACCTTTAATTTAAGACAGGGGACGCAGCTTTTTTCTACACAGGAGATTTTACTTCTGCGTAAAGATGAGCAGGGACATTGGAAGATTTATGGCTGGAAGCTGGCAGAGGAATAAGAAAACCGGAGTTCATACGGGAAAGGCGTGATATATAAATGGAAAAAGATGTATACATACTGGCGATAGAAAGCTCCTGCGATGAAACGGCAGCGGCGGTTGTAAAGAATGGAAGAGAGGTGCTCTCCAATGTGATTTATTCGCAGATCGCACTGCACACCGAATATGGCGGTGTAGTTCCGGAAATAGCTTCCCGCAAGCATATCGAAAAGATTAATCAGGTAATCGAGCAGGCTTTAGCTGACGCGGATAAAAAACTTGAGGATATGAGTGCCATTGCAGTAACCTACGGCCCCGGACTTGTTGGGGCCTTACTTGTGGGAGTGTCAGCGGCGAAAGCGATCAGTTTTGCCTCCGGTATTCCCCTTGTAGGGGTGCATCACATAGAGGGGCATATCAGTGCCAACTACATTGAAAATAAAGATTTGGAACCGCCATTTATCTGTCTGGTGGTATCCGGCGGACATTCTCATCTTGTAGTGGTCAGGGACTATGGTGAATATGAGATTATTGGCAGGACCAGGGATGATGCTGCGGGAGAAGCCTTTGACAAAGTAGCCCGTGCCATCGGGCTGGGGTATCCGGGAGGACCGAAGATAGACAAGATTTCCAGCAAGGGCAATCCCGATGCGGTTCATTTTCCCCGTGCCAGAGTGGGAAATGCCGAATATGATTTCAGCTTCAGCGGCCTTAAGTCAGCAGTTTTAAATTATCTGAATTCCTGCCAGATGAAAGGCGAAGAAATAAACGTGCCAGATGTGGCGGCTTCCTTCCAGAAAGCAGTGATTGATGTTCTGGTAGAGCATTCCATGGAGGCAGTTGAAAGATATCATTATAAAAAGTTTGCAATCGCGGGAGGCGTGGCCTCCAACAGCGGACTTAAGAAAGCCTTTGAGGAAGCATGTGAAAAGAAAGGAATTACTTTTTACCATCCCTCGCCTGTGTACTGTACGGATAATGCGGCGATGATCGGAGCGGCAGCCTACTATGAATATCAAAAAGGGGTGCGCCACGGATTTGATTTGAATGCGGTGCCAAACCTAAAGCTGGGGGAACGGGTTTAATAATTATGAAGGAAAAGGGTAAATATCAGACAGCTGCTGTTGTGCTTGCGGCAGGCAGTGGAAAACGGATGGGCAGCAGTACAAAAAAGCAGTACATGATGATTGGCAAAAGACCAGTGATTTATTATTCGCTGAAAGCCTTTCAGGACAGCTTTGTTGATGAGATCGTTCTGGTAGTGTCGCCTGGCGATGTTGATTACTGTCAAAAGGAAATTGTTGAAAAGTACGGATTTAATAAAGTACAGCATATTGTGGAAGGCGGAAGGGAGCGTTACCATTCGGTGGCCATTGGACTTGATTATATTTCTTCCTGTGACTATGTGTTTATCCATGACGGTGCCCGGCCTGTGCTTACGGAAGAAATTCTGGAAAGGGCCTTTGAATGCGTTCAAAAATATGATGCCTGTGTGGTGGGAATGCCAGTAAAGGACACCATTAAGATTGCAGATCAAAAAGGAAATATTGCTTCCACGCCTAACCGAAATCTGGTGTGGATGGTGCAGACCCCGCAGGTTTTTGCATATTCATTAATAAAGGAGGCTTATGGCAAGCTGCCCTTTAAAGAGAAAGAACTGACAGAAAACGGTATTGCAATTACGGACGACGCCATGGTGGTGGAAGCCCTGACCGGACATCCGGTTAAACTGGCAGTTGGTTCTTATAAAAATATAAAAATAACAACTCCTGAGGATATATTCATTGCGGAGAATTTTTTGAAATGATTTTCAGGGGGTAATATAATTTTTATTCATATTTTACCTGTGCTTCACATAATAATGGTATTCGGGACATAAAAAAGCATATAAAATAAGTCCGAAAGGGGATACGGAATTATGAGCACAGTAGAAGAAACATACCAGGTATTTTTAGACCAGATAGGTGATGATAATTTTTTAAAGCCATATCAGGATGCCTGCCATTATATAAACCATAAATTGGAAAGAATCAATGCAGAAAATTCAAAAAGACTGGGAAGGACTTTTATTGCCCAGATCACATACAGGATCAAGACCCCCCAAAGCTGTCTGGATAAATTGCTTAAAAAGAATTGTACACCAGACCAGCAGTCAGTGCAGGAACGATTGGGTGACGTTGCGGGAGTGAGGGTAGTGTGCAACTTTTTGGATGACATTTATAGCCTGGCACGGATATTGAATGAGGATCCGGAACTGGAAATAGTTAAAATCAAAGATTATGTTAAAAAACCCAAGGCCAGCGGATATCAAAGTCTGCACATGATTGTAGCTGTTCCTGTGTCAGAGGGGGAGAAGAGAAAGGTTGAAATTCAAATCAGAACCCAGGCCATGAACTTTTGGGCGGTGGTAGAGCACCACTTCGTATATAAAAAGAGCAAGTACGGGAAAAACGAATTTGCCAAAGACTTAAAGGAATGTGCCAGAGCAATTTATAAGATTGACAAAAAAATGCTGCTGATCAGAGAAAAAATGGAGGAAGCGCAGCAATAAAATAAAAACTATAAGTGGATGGATGGGAAAGACAGTGAGCTGAAAATATAAACCGGCTCACTGTTTTTTAGAAAGATTCGGGTGTCAAGAGCACTTTCTAAAAGCACCTTTTGACACCCGAATCTTAGAAAGAAAAAAAGTACCGAAAAAATTGAAAAAAGTGTTGACACTGTTAAATTGATTTGCTAGAATAATCATTGCGCTGACCGAAAGGCGCACGACATGGAGAGGTATCGAAGTGGTCATAACGAGGCGGTCTTGAAAACCGTTTGTCC
>USJG01000160.1 GCA_900554925.1 uncultured Lachnospiraceae bacterium | reverse complement strand
CCTTAAGAACATTTAGAAAATCCATTTTCAGAAACTGACAGCGTGCAATTCCTTTTGGGCAATCTGACAAGAGCACTTTCTAAAAGCACCTTTTGCCCCCTGAATCCGTAGAGGAAATTCCGTTGAATTATGACAAATCTGGATTTATATGATATTATGATAAAAAATATTAAGGAGCAAGCAAGAATGAAATATCCTGATCACTTAAATAAAAAAGGAACCATCGGCTTTGTGGCCCCTTCTTTCGGCTGTGCCATATCGCCCTACAGGGAAGGCTTTCAAAACGCTGTCAGCAAATGGGAAAAGGAGGGCTATAAAACAGATTTGGGCCCTAACTGCTATGCCAGCCAGGGAATCGGGATCAGCAATACCCCACAAAAGTGCGGAGAGGAGCTTACAGACTACTATTTAAGTAAGAAAAATGATGTGCTGATCTCCTGCGGCGGCGGTGAACTGATGTGTGAAATACTGGAGTACGTGGATTTTGAGGCCATAAAAACGGCAGAGCCTAAATGGTATATGGGGTACTCGGACAATACCAATATGACCTTCCTTTTAACGACACTTTGCGATACCGCATCCATATATGGGCCCTGCGCAGCCGCCTTTGGAATGGAACCGTGGCATCCCTCTCTTTATGATGCGATGGCACTTCTTAAGGGAGAAAAGAGGATAATGTGCAGTTACGGCAAATGGGAGAGGGAAGGGATTAAGGATGAAGAGCATCCCCTTGCGCCTTATCAGTGTACGGAAGATTTAAGGCTTAAAATTTACCGTCAGGATGGACAGGCTATGGGGCAAAGCGGCATTGCCATGAAAGGGCGGCTCATCGGTGGATGTATGGATTGCCTGGTAAATCTCCTTGGGACAAAATTTGATCAGGTAAAAGAATTTACAGAAAAGTATAAAGAAGATGGTTTTATCTGGTTTCTGGAAGCCTGCGATCTGAATGTGTTTGGTATCCGCAGAGCTATGTGGCAGATGGAGCAGGCAGGATGGTTTCGGTATGTAAAGGGATTTATCTTCGGAAGGCCCCTCTGCCACGGACAGGAGATGATGGGACTTGACCAGTATGAGGCGGTGCTTCCAACAGTCCGTAAGCACAGGGTTCCGGTGATCATGGATGCGGATATCGGTCATCTGCCGCCGATGATGCCGTTAGTCTGCGGCAGTATTGCCAAGGTAAATGCAGAGGAAAATCAGATGACGGTCCAGATGGAATTTAAATAAATGACAAAAACACTGATTAGTTCGCAAAAATTTGTGCGATGAATGACAGTTGAAGTAGCATATCATGTTCTTTATAATAAAATCATAGCAATATTTGTGAAATATGGAGGGAAAATGATGGAACAGTTAAATTTGTCGATGACCAGGGATACGGAAAAGGTATACAAGATTCTGGGAGAACTGATACATATGAATCGTGAATTCCAGATTATGATCACGGTGCCTTCCGCAAGTCAGGGCACTTTAACGGAGGAAAACAAAGAAGAACCGGACAAGAAGATAAGCTATAATCTGGAAAGAGATGTCACAGATATGATACATGAAATAGGTGTTCCGGCACATATTAAAGGATACCAGTATTTAAGAGAAGCAATTATGATGTCTGTGGAGGATCCGGATATGCTGGGCTCTATTACCAAGGTCTTATATCCAACCATTGCCAGAAAAAATCAGACAACAGCAAGCCGCGTTGAGCGTGCGATCAGACATGCTATTGAAGTGGCATGGAACAGAGGAAGAATGGAAACCTTAGATGCCATGTTCGGCTATACGATAAATACAGGCAAAGGAAAGCCGACCAATTCCGAGTTTATCGCGCTTATTGCAGATAAGATCAGGCTTCAATACCGATAAAATGAGAAAATAAAATGGTAACAGCCCTAAATTTTTCTTTTATTGGACGAGTGGATGTTGTATAATACTTAGTAACAATAATTGTTGGAGGGTTTGTGATGAAGAATATTCTTTTTGTCGCATCAGAGGGTGTTCCATTTATTAAAACAGGCGGTTTGGCCGATGTAGTAGGTTCTCTTCCAAAATGCATTGACAGACAGTATTTTGATGTGAGAGTAATTCTCCCCAAATATACCTGTATGACACAGGAAATGAAAGACAGGATGAGTTATGTTACTCACTTTTACATGGACTTTCATTGGAAAAATGAATACGTAGGCATTATGTATGCGGAAGTAGATGGAGTGAAATATTATTTTATTGACAATGAAATGTTTTTTAATGGATTTAAGCCATATAGTGATAATGCGCTTTTTGAAATTGAGAAGTTTGCATTTTTCTCTAAAGCAGCATTGTCTATTTTGCCTGTAATTGATTTCAGACCGGATCTGATCCATTGTCATGACTGGCAGACAGGACTTATTCCGGTATACTTAAAGGAACGTTTCCAGGGAAGTGACTTTTATCGCGGCATCAAGTCAGTTATGACGATTCACAATTTAAAATTCCAGGGGAAATGGAGCATTAAGGAGGTACAGGATATTACGGGACTTCCCGCTTATTACTTTACGCCTGATAAGCTTGAACTTTTTAAGGATGCCAATTTGTTAAAGGGCGGTCTGGTTTATGCGGACGCTATCACCACAGTAAGCAACACATATGCTGAGGAAATTAAGACAGAATTTTACGGGGAACAGCTAGATGGCCTGATGCGCGCCAGAAGCAATTCTCTTCGCGGAATCGTAAATGGCATTGACTATGATGAATTTAATCCTGAAACCGATAAGTACATTGAGTACAAGTATAACGCAGTGAATTTCCGCAAGGAAAAAATTAAAAATAAGCGCGCTCTTCAGGCAGAGTTAGGATTAGAGCAGGATGATAAAAAATTCATGATAGGTATCGTATCAAGACTGACGGATCAGAAGGGATTCGATCTGATTGCTTATGTAATGGATGAGCTTTGTCAGGATAGTGTACAGATCGTTGTATTAGGTACAGGAGAAGAGCGATACGAAAATATGTTCCGGCATTTTGACTGGAAGTATAATAATAAAGTTTCTGCAAATATTTATTATTCAGAAGCTTTATCTCATAAGATATATGCGGCATGTGATGCGTTTCTTATGCCATCCCTGTTTGAGCCCTGCGGCTTAAGCCAGTTAATGAGCCTGCGTTATGGTACCGTACCCATTGTCAGGGAAACAGGGGGACTTAAGGATACTGTTGAGCCTTATAATGAATATGAAGGTACGGGAACAGGATTTTCCTTTGTCAATTACAATGCACATGAAATGCTTGGAGCCATTCGCTATGCTGAAAAGATTTACTATGACAGGAAACGTGAATGGAACAAGATTGTGGACAGGGCTATGGCAGCCGATTTCTCATGGAATGTTTCAGCAGCTAAATATCAGGAGATGTACGACTGGCTGATTGGATAGAAGTTTTGGAGCGTAGCAGCAATGCCTAACAACAAAAAGAAAGACAGTTTTATTTTGCAGGCGGGGATTCTGGCTTCGGCCGGAATCGTCGTCCGCATTATTGGGCTTCTGTACAATACACCGTTAGTTGCAATTATTGGAGACGAAGGATTTGGTTATTATAACAGTGCTTACTATGCATATAGTATCATACTGCTCATATCCTCCTACAGTATTCCTTCAGCAGTTTCAAAAGTAATAGCACAGAGGCTTGCTACAAAAGAATATCGCAATGCGCACAGGATTTTTCGCTGTGCCTTTATTTATGTGCTGGTAGTTGGTGGTATTGCCAGCTTATTTGTGTTTTTTGGCGCAGGACTTTTGGTTGAAATGGAAAATGCCATTCTGCCCCTTAAGGTGCTGGCACCAACTATTTTTTTCAGTGGAATTTTGGGTGTGCTGCGGGGATATTTCCAGGCACATAAGACGATGGTGCAGACCTCTGTTTCGCAGATCATTGAGCAGCTTGCCAATGCAGGATTCAGCATTGGCATGGCCTATATGATGGTACAGCTTGTAACAGACCAGGATGCGTCCACCAGAGCTTCTTATGGAGCAGCGGGAGGAACCATAGGAACAGGCGCAGGGGTACTTACAGGGCTTTTGTTTATGGCAGCAGTGTACGCATTAAACAGAAAGACAATACACAGAAGGATAGAGAGAGATACTTCCCATACAGATGAATCCTATGCGGATATTTTTAAAATGATCATTATGGTGGTTACCCCGTTCATTTTAAGCACAGGTATTTATAACATCAATAATTTTCTGGATAATACCATCTACCAGCAGATTATGATAAATGTAAAGAACTTGGGGGAAGCAGCGGTAGCAATTGATTTAAGCGCAGTGGCCAAGGGAACCAAAATTTCCAATATTCCCATTGCCATGGCCTCA
Organism: uncultured Lachnospiraceae bacterium; assembly: GCA_900554925.1. Classification (GTDB taxonomy): domain Bacteria; phylum Bacillota; class Clostridia; order Lachnospirales; family Lachnospiraceae; genus Suilimivivens. The sequence goes on along the minus strand of USJG01000160.1, from coordinate 718 downwards.
GCCATGGCCACAGCGCTGATTCCGGGAATTTCAAGCGATTTTGTGCAGGGAGACTTGGAAAAAGTAAGAAATAAAGTAGCTAAGTCAGTTAAGGTTACCATGCTGATCTCCATACCGGCAGCAGTAGGTATTGGAGTGCTTTCAAGACCTGTTATGATGATAATTTTCCATCAGCCGGCATCCCTTGATATTTCTTCCATCCTTTTATCCTGCATGGCAGTAAGTATTATCTTTTACGGATTATCTACCCTGACGCAGGCGATTTTACAGTCAGTTGGCAGGATGAAAACACCTATTATTAATGCTTCGGCGGCAGTAATTATCCATGCGGGGATCATGATTTTGCTGATGATGTTTTTGGATGAAAAATACTGCTTATACAGCTATGTATTTTCCACAGTGCTGTATTCTTTGATTTTGTGCGTATTAAATCAGATTTCGGTGCACCGGTATCTTACTTATCAGCAGGAAATGGATAAGACCTTTATAAGGCCCATTTTAGCATCCATTGTCATGGGAGCAGCAGCCTTTGGCGTATATCAGGGGATCTACTATCTTTGCGGGATCAATATAATTTCCCTTGCAATAGCGGTTTTGATTGGCTGCGGGCTGTACTTTATTCTGATCATACGCTGGGATGCAGTGACCGAGGAGGAAATGCGCAGCATGCCCAAAGGATATCTGCTTATTAAAATAGCGAAAAAAACAGGTATTATGA
>USJG01000159.1 GCA_900554925.1 uncultured Lachnospiraceae bacterium | reverse complement strand
GCCTTGGAGATCTGATTGATCAGTTCCCCGAATACAAAATGGAGCCTCTTACAGATGAAACGGAGCCGGTACAATTTCGGATTCCCTAAGAAATTTTATGTATAAAATTTCCTTTTAATATCCATAATATGGTTAAGCAACGTTAATAATATATGGAATAAAAGGAGATTTTGTTATGGCAGTTGATTTTAAGAACAGTGTAACGAAAGACAATTTAATGCGCGCTTTCGCAGGGGAAAGCCAGGCGAGAAACCGTTATACCTTTGCGGCATCCCAGGCAAAAAAGGAACATTTGCATGTAATAGAGGCTGTATTTACTTATACAGCAAATCAGGAAAAGGAACATGCGGAAATTTTTTATAAGCATTTAAAGGAACTATCCGGAGAGACGATCCATGTGGATGGCGGATATCCGGTAGACCTTGCAGATGATGTTTCCAAACTTCTTCGTATGGCGCAGCATAATGAATATGAAGAGCATGACCCTGTTTATAAAGCATTTGGAGAGAAGGCGAAAGAAGAAGGATTTGATCAAGTGGCAAATTCTTTTTTTATGATTGCAGAAATAGAAAAGATCCATGGCGACCGTTTCGGCAGATTTGCAGAGTGGATGGAGCAGAAGAAGCTGTTTAAAGAAGAGGAAAAGACCAGATGGATCTGTTTAAACTGCGGATACATTTATGAAGGAGAGGCTGCTCCGGCAAAATGTCCGGTATGTGAGCATGATCAGGGATATTTTATCAGGCTTAGCCATTCACCCTTTGAAAATTAACGGTGTGAGAAGCTGCTATTTTTGAATTTATTCTTAATACTGGAAGTTGGGAATTGACATTTGCGCTAATATAAGAATATAATGAAGTCATTATGAGCAAGGAATTGGCAAATTGAATTTTAACTCTGACTAAAACGGGGTAGGTTATGAGAAAAAAGAAAAAATGGCCGGTTGTATTGGCTTTGTGGACAATATTTATCTTTTTGGTCGCTTGTGTTGCTTATCTCTCTTTCCAGAATGGAGAAGATGCCAAGAAGCTGGGAATGCAGGTAATTGTCCAGATAGCTGAGTCCCAGCATTCCGGAGAGGCGGTTACCCAGGAGGAATTGGATGCCCTTACCTATGAGATCAGACAGAAAGGACGAATTATTGCCTTTGTGCTGATTGGCATCGTAGGAACGATTACGATTCATGTTTCCTGCAGAAAGGATAACTGGTTAATACAGACAGCTATTACAGCAGTTGTGCTGGTGGGCATTGCATATCTCACAGAAAAATTAAAAATATATATTCCTTCAAGACATTACAGCTATGAAGAAATGCTGGTCAGCATATCCGCAGTAATTGTAGGATTTTCTGTTGTATCAATTATCAGCCTGGCTTTCAGAATCGTAAAAAGATTTTACAGGTTAATGAGTGCAAGTCATATTTAAAATAATAAAACAGATAAAAAGAACTGGCCCTTTCGCCAGTTCTTTTGTTATGTGGGTTCCGTATATTTCTCCTCACAATATTTGCAGCGGTAAATTTCTTTTTCTTCATCGGCAAGCACAAAAATATGGGGAAGTTCCTGCTCAATGGAGGTGATGCATCTGGGATTTTTGCATCGGATGACATTTTTGATCTCTTTGGGAAGCAGCAGCTCCTTTTTGGAAACAATATCCCCGTCCTTGATTACATTGACGGTGATATTGTGATCAATAAATGCCAGTACATCCAGATCCAGCATATCAATGTCACATTCTACCTTTAAAATATCCTTTTTTCCCATTTTATTGCTTTTGGCATTTTTAATAATGGCCACAGTACAGTCAAGCTTATCCAGTTGAAGATGATGATAAATAGAAAGGCTTTTTCCGGCCTTGATGTGGTCTAAAACGAAACCTTCCTCAATTTTTCCTACATTCAGCATATTTATGTTCCTCCTGCTAATCTACTTTAATATCCAGTAATGTGAGGATGAGAGCCATTCTCACATAGACGCCGTATTGTACCTGTTTAAAGTAAACAGCCCTGGGGTCTTCGTCTACCTCTACGGAAATTTCATTCACTCTGGGAAGAGGGTGAAGCACCAGCATATCAGGTCCGGCCAATTCCATTTTAGCTTTATTTAAAATATAAAAATCCTTTAACCGTACATAGTCTTCTTCATTGAAGAAACGTTCCTTCTGAACCCTTGTCATGTATAAAAGATCCAGCCTCGGCATGATGTCCTCCAGGCGGATAACTTCCTCATAGGGAATATTTTTCTCCTTCAGCATATCAGTGACGTAATCAGGTACCCTTAACTCGTTGGGGGAAATAAAGATAAATTTAATGCCCTCATAGCGGACCAGCGCATTGATCAGAGAGTGTACGGTACGTCCAAATTTTAAATCGCCGCACAGTCCGATAGTAAAGTGATCCAGGCGTCCCTTAAGTGAACGGATGGTCAGAAGATCCGTAAGAGTCTGGGTAGGATGCTGGTGGCCGCCATCACCGGCATTGATCACCGGGATGGAGGATTTGCCTGCGGCTACCATGGGGGCGCCTTCCTTGGGATGACGCATGGCACAGATGTCGGCAAAGCAGGAGATGACGCGGATGGTGTCGGATACGCTTTCTCCCTTGGAAGCCGAAGAGGAGCCTGCATCAGAAAAACCAAGGACACTGCCGCCTAAATTCAGCATCGCTGACTCAAAGCTTAAGCGGGTGCGTGTGCTGGGCTCATAAAAGCAGGTGGCAAGCTTTTTGCCTGCACAGGCATGGGCATACTTGTCCATATGCGCCTCAATATCGTTTGCCAGATCAAAAAGCTGATTTAACTCTTCCACGGAAAAATCCATGGGACTCATAAGATGTCTCATAATTTTTACTCCTTCCACAAAAAATCGAAGAGAAAATCTCTTCGATTTTAATTAACTTTGATATGATAATAAATCTTCAACGCTCTTACGCCTGGGCGCTGTGGGCGCTTCATCCGGGTATCCCACAGGAATAAGGGCAACCAGCTCTCTTTCTTCGGGAATGTTAAGCAGGGAAGCAGCTTTTGCTTCGTCAAAGATTCCCATAATAACACTGCCAAGTCCCTTCTCATAGGCAGCCAGACAAAATGTCTGGGCAGCAATACCGGCGTCAAACATCTGCCAGGATGCGCCTCTTATGGTGCTGAAGGAGCCGTCACGCTCAAAACCGCTTCTTCCCTTAATATACGTAACAGCAATCAATAAGGGAGCTTGAGCAATAATTTCTCCATTTTTGGGATATGCCGAGGTACATTCGGCGGCAATTCTGTCTTTCAGTTCTCTCTCTACCGCAATGTAACGGGTAATCTGTGTATGCTTCCAACTGGGAGCATAGGAGGCGGTTTCAATGATTTCTGAAAGCAGCGCATGGTCTACAGGCTCGGCTTTAAATTTGCGGATACTTCTGCGTTCTTTGATACATTCTTTTGCGGTCATAAGCATACTCCTATCTATCATCAATTATTGGCTACGTTGCTTTTAATATCATAGCATATTGAAGCCTTTCTTTCAATCAGATAAAAAAGAATTTCCTTTTGTACAAACCAAAATCAGCCATCTATTATTTTTCAACATAGAGAAACATGTTTTGTTAATAGGTAAAAGTTATCAGGAATTCTTTCAATGAATAAAATAATCTCGTTATCTAAGAGTCATAAACATTCTAAAAGTTATCAGGAACTTTCTTTCCATAATCCCTTATGAACTATGAGGATTTTCAACAAGTTCCTGATAACTTAGAATTTCTGATAACCAATATGTGAATGTCCGTATTACAGCTTAAAATCATTCCCGACCTGGAAATTTTTATGGAATAACTTCGTGCCAATTTGGCGCGAAGTTAAAACACTCAAACTCATAACTTTCCTTTCCGACAAGTTGTCAGGAAGTTCAATACCAACTTCTACGTAACTCATCCTAAGATCACTTCCACTCAAGTCGGTTGGAAATAAACATGGGGCTTCGTTATCGTTTGTGTCCAGCTTAAACACAATCTCGCCGAGTAATTAAAATTTAGACTTCTGTGCAAGTTGCCCACAAGTCCAAAGCCATATTTCACTTCTATAAAAATGCAATTTTAACCTTGACGCAACTTGCGGCGAAGTTAAAAGAACGTATTTTCGTTTCAACTCAAATTCAGGTAAAGTCAGAATAAAAAATTATGATTTTAACTTCTGTGTAAGTTGCACCGAAGTTGACTACCATTGAAAATCGGGAACACCATGCACTGTGGTGCTGAGATCTACCGCTGCCGATAATTTGCCTTATGAGAAAGTTGGTAAAAACGAGCCTGTGTGCATTGCAGATGAGGTGCCGTTTGAGATTCCGGAATCTTGGGAGTGGGTACGACTTAAAGAACTTACTATTAAGGAAATTAAGCGTGGCAAATCTCCAAAGTATGCTGATGGTGGAATCGTCTATGTTTTTGCTCAAAAGTGCAATGTAAAACTCGGTGGAATTGATATTTCGTTAGCTAAGTTTTTAAACAATAGCGTATTCGAGAAATATCCTATTGAGGAATATATGGTTGATGGAGATATAATTATTAACTCAACCGGTAAAGGCACACTTGGAAGAGTTGGAATATTTCGTGATAGTGACAGAATAAATAATTTTGTTATTGTTCCAGATTCTCATGTTACAATTATCCGTTCTGGAAATCAGATAATAAAGGACTATTTGTTTTTTGCCCTGAAATATCATCAACCTTATCTTGAAAAGTTGGGTGAAGGTTCAACCAACCAAACGGAGTTGCGCCCATCCACTGTAGCTGAATTATTTATTCCCGTTCCACCTATTGGAGAACAGGAACGAATTGTAGCAAAACTTCTTGAAGTCTTACCAATGGTTGATGTGTATGGTACAAAGGAAAAAGCACTGCAAGATTATAACAGAGACTTTCCGGTACAACTCAAAAAATCCATCTTGCAGGAAGCAGTCCAAGGCAAACTTGTACCACAAGACCCTAACGATGAGCCTGCTTCTGTCCTTCTGGAACGTATCCGTGCAGAGAAAGAAAGGTTGATTAAGGCAGGGAAAATCAAGCGTTCCAAGCACGAATCCATCATTTTCAGAAGGGATAATTCTCATTATGAGAGGTTGGAC
>USJG01000158.1 GCA_900554925.1 uncultured Lachnospiraceae bacterium | reverse complement strand
GCTTAAAGGATGTGCTGGAGGTGCGGCGCGCACTGGACGCTTTAAGCGTAGAGCTTGCCTGTGACAGGATCACCCAGGAGGATACCAGAAAACTTTACGAAGCCTGTCTGGCATTTGAAAAAGCCACAAAGGGAAAGGACGCTTCGGTGATTGCCAAAGCAGATGTGGAACTGCATGACATTATCGTGGCAGCCACAGGAAATAAGCGCCTGCAGCAGCTTGTGAACAATCTGTCGGAGCAGATGTACAGATACCGGTTTGTGTATATTAAAGAGGAAAGTCAACATGATATGCTGGTGGAGGAGCACCGGGAAATTTATGAGAGCATTGCCAGCCGGGACAAAGAGCGGGCGGCAAGAGCGGCCAGTATACATATTGATAATCAGGAAAAATCCATCATCAGACAGATACGGATGGAAAATAAAAGTTTGCTGAATAAACGCCCCTAAAGCGGCAACACTCTTATCAAAAGGCCAGACTGTCCAAAGCAAAGGGCAGGACATGGAAGGATGAGAGTGAATCAATGAGAAAAATATATGAAACTGCTGTAATATTGATCGGTACCTTAGGCTGGTGGGGATTTGTATATCCGGAGCTGTGCCTTACAGAAGATGCCTGTGAGCAGGAGACGGAAAGAGAAGAAACCGCTGAAGACCAATGTGCCTGGGAAACCAGCTTTTGGGAAGAAGGAGTTAATATAGGAGAGTTTCGTATAAAAAGCCGGGCGGCGGAATATGTATATCAGGTAATGAAGAGAAGCAAAGAAGAGGGATAGTGTGAAAAATAAGCTTGATAGCTTATTTTTCACACAGCTATTTGTGCCGGAGCGTCACAAATAAGCTTTGATGGCAGAAGAGAGAATCGCAAGCCAGCCTATGGCTGCCTGTACGAATTTCTCGATTTTCCGAAGGAAAATTTTGCCCCGTCGCGTAAAACGCTCCGGAATGGAGATAGATATGATTAATAAAAATGCACCTATTGGAGTTTTTGATTCCGGGGTAGGGGGACTTACGGTGGCGCGGGAGATCATGCGCCAGATTCCCAATGAAAAGATCATTTATTTTGGAGATACAGCCCGTGTGCCTTATGGCAACAAGTCCAGGGAAACAGTTACCAGATATTCAAGACAGATCGTCCGTTTCCTCCAGACGCAGCAGGTAAAGACCATTGTTGTGGCCTGCAACACGGCAAGCGCTTATGCCCTTGATGAGATTGAAAAGGAAGTGGATATTCCCATGATAGGGGTGGTAAAGCCAGGGGCAAAGATGGCGGCGGAGGCAACGAAAAACGGGAAAATTGGCGTAATTGGCACAGAGGGCACTATCAGCAGCAGAATTTATTCCCGATACATAAATCAAATCAATCCCAGAGCAAATGTAGTTGGCAAGGCATGCCCCCTGTTTACTTCACTGGTGGAAGAGGGGCTTTGGCAGGATCCGGTTACGGACGAGATTGCCAAGCGGTATCTTACGGAATTGATTGATATTGGAATCGATACCCTGATATTAGGCTGTACCCACTATCCGCTGATCCGTTCAACTGTGGGGCGCATTATGGGAGAAGGAGTCACACTGGTAAACCCTGCCTATGAGACTGCAAGGGAATTAAAGGAGCTGCTTGCGTCTAAAGGGCTTTTGAATGACGAGGAACCAAAGCTTGGAGATAATAAGTATCGTTTCTATGTCAGTGACGCGGCAGAAAAATTTAAAAGCTTTGCCAATTCCATAATTAAGTATGGTATTTTATCTGCGAAAATTATTAATATCGAGGAGTATTAGAAGAAGTATGACAAAAGAGGTATTTTTGTCTCTTAAGGGCCTGCAGATGGAAAGCGGGCAGGAGGCTCAGGAGATGGAAACAATCACGCCGGCAGAATATTACCGAAAGAAGGACAGCCATTATGTGATTTATGAGGAAATGACAGAGGGCTTTAGCGAAAAAACCAGAAATATGATCAAGTTTCGGGATTCCTATCTTGAGGTATCCAAAAAGGGGCTGTTCAATGTACATATGATATTTGAAAAAAATAAAAAGAATATGACCAGCTACATGACTCCTTATGGAAATATCATGATCGGGATAGATACGGAGTCTGTTTTGCTGAAAGAAAGTGAAGAACAGATAAAGCTTCTGGTAGAGTATTCCCTGGAAGCCAATTATCAGCACCTGGCAGACTGCAAAATTGAGCTGGAGCTGCAGTCCCGTGAAAACGGTATTCAGTTTATGTAAAGGTGCTTTTAGAAAGTGCCCTTAGCAATTCCTTTTGTGCAATCTGATGATTCCAAATTTACCAGGCACCTTTTGACACCGAATCCTGCTATACAAAAAACAGCCATGCGGACATGGCTGTTTGATAATGTGCAAAAGTAATCGTATATGGTTATTTGACAGGCTTTGCACCGGCTTTTTCCTGCACTTTTTCAAGTGTACGCTTAAAGAAACCTTTCTTCTTGGCTGGCGCGGCGATAGGCTTTCCATGAAGGCCTTTTACATCAGTGATGTAAATGCCGCTGACAACTGCTTTCACTTCCTTTTTAACAGGAACGGAATCAAAAATCTTTTCGTCGCATACAAGAGACATTACCTGGGGACCGACTTTAGCCTTTACAATAGGAAGCTTAGCCCGGCGCATCATCTTGGGCGTTTGCTCCAGTACAGCCTGGGGAAGTCCGGCATCTCTCAACTTCATCCGTTTTTTATCTATGATCAGCATGGAGACAGTCTGCTTCATGGCATCAATCTGCTGCTGCTGCTGTTCCTGCCGCTTCTGAGCCTTTTTGCCAAGGAAATATAATACGATCAGAGCAATGATTAAAATTGCAAGTATAATCAGTAAAACAATAGCTAACTTACTCACGATAAACCTCCCTGCCGCCTGTATGGAAATTTTAGTTAAGCCGGCGGCGATACAAGTTTCATTTTAGCATTTTCGGGCAAAATAGGCAAGGGGTTTCATTGAATTGCAAAGGAGATTGGTATATAATTATTAAATAATCATTAAATAACCATGAAAAAGCCTTTGAAATACTTTCGCCCAGGTACATTTTATGATATAAAATTAAAGGTACCCTCTGGGGCAAATTTAAAGGAGAATAACAAATTATTATGAAAAAGAAAATTTTAACAGTAATGTTTACACTTATGCTGGCAGGTGCTTTAGCGGCATGCGGAAGTAAGGATACCAGTGAAGAGGCAAAAGAAACAGCGGAGGAAACCGAAGGTACAGGTGAATTGAAATACCTGGCGGATTTTGACGCGAAAGACTATGTTGCACTTGGAGAATATAAAGGGGTGTCGGTAGACCTTGATGAACCGGAGGTTTCAGAGGAATATCTGCAGGGATATATCGACTATGTTTTATCCTATGATGCGGTATCAGTGGAGGTGACCGACCGCAGTGTGGAGATGGGTGATACTGTCAATATTGATTACGAAGGGAAAATGGACGGTGTGGCTTTTGAAGGCGGAACTGCCCAGGGAGCAGATCTGACAATCGGTTCAGGGCGTTTTATAGACGGTTTCGAAGACGGTATTATCGGAATGGAAATTGGTCAGACGAGGGAGCTTGAACTCAGTTTTCCGGATCCTTATGAAAATAATCCGGATCTGGCAGGAAAACCGGTAGTGTTTACAGTGACAGTGAACAGTATTACCGTTGAGCAGACACCGGAGCTTACGGACGAATATGTGGCAGGTCTTGGGATAGAGGACTGCAGCACGGTAGAAGAATTCAGAAATTATACGTATGATATTTTGATGGAACAGGCACAGGAAAATTTCCAAAATGAAAAAATAAACGCTGCGCTGGAAATAGCGGAGGCAAATGCAGTATTTGAAGAGGTTCCGCAGGGAATGCTAAACCGGATGAATGAAACACTGACAAGCAATATTTCCGCCTATGCTTCTATGTACGGAATGGAGATAGGAGATTATGTGGCATATGTTTATGGCGGCAGCGCAGACGCTTATGAGGATACCTTGCTGGAGCAGGCCAGACTTATGGCCCGGCGTTATATTATGATGGCAGCCATTGCCCAGGCAGAAGGCATCGAGATTACGGATGCTAAGCTGGAAGAAAGCATTGCGCAGGAGACAGTGGCATATGCAGATTATGGCTTTGAAAGTGAAGAGGCCTACAGAGAGACAATTGATGAGGAGGCATACAGAGAGTATCTTCTGATAGAAGAGGTTGCAGGCTTCCTTGGAGAAAATGCGGTATTGAGCGGCGGCGCATCATAAACAGTTATGACTGTAAACGGGCAGGAAGAGTTTTTGGTGCGGCAGACGGCTAAACTCACAGGATATGGATGTAAAGTAAAATGCCTAAGAAAAGACGGATCAGAATTTTAGCGGTTTTATTATCATGTATAATGATGGTCTTAGTGGTAGAACCAGTGCGTGCTACCACTATTTCAGATTTGGAAGAACAGAAAAAGGAGCTGGAGGAGCAGAAGAGACAGGCAGATGAAAAGAGGCAGCAGGAACAGCAGAAATATGATAACGCCTCTGGCAAAGTAAGTTCCATTCAATCCAATGTGGACGAGGTGGCGGAGGAAATTGACGAGATTGATGCGGCGCTGGTGGAAACCATTGCCAGTGTTGAGATGATTGAAGAAGATATTGCCGTCAAGGAGGAACAGATAGAAGAAACCACCGAAGATCTGGAAGCGGCTCAGGAGGTTGAAAAGGAGCAGTATGAAGCTATGAAGCTTCGTATCAGATTTATGTATGAAAAGGGCGATACTACTTACTTGCAGCTTCTACTGGCAAGCCAGAATTTCAGTGATATGATAAACAAAGCTGAATATATAGAAAAGCTTTACGACTATGACAGAAAGCAGCTTTTGGAGTATCAGGCGGCAAGAGAAGCTGTGGAAGTGCTAAAGGAGCAGCTTGAGGAAGAAATGTCTGAGCTGGAGGCCCAGCAGCATGAGCTTGAAGAGGAACAGGAGAGCCTGGAGATCATTCTGGCTGAAAAAAAGGAAACCTATGACAATTATGAAGTCCAGTTAGCACAGGCGAAACAGGAAGCAGCAGTTTATAAAGCAAATATAAAGAAACAAAATGATGAGATTAAAAAGTTAGAGGCCCAGGCAGCAGAAAAGCAGTCCCAGATTGATGCGGCCAAGAAGGCGGAGGAGGAAGCCAGAAAGGCGCAGGAGCTGGCACTTCAA
>USJG01000157.1 GCA_900554925.1 uncultured Lachnospiraceae bacterium | reverse complement strand
CATCTTTCAATTCCATGTGGTCAAGGGCATATTGTAAAGCCATGCTGATTAGTTCATTACGAGAACGATTCGTTTTAGCTGCTAAATCGTTATATTCCTCTTGCAAGGCTCTATCTATGCGTATCGTCATGGTGACAGATTTATCTTCTTTGGGTGTTACGATAAATTTCTCCATAATGCAATTCCTCCATTGGTTTTGATTACATTATAGTATTGACAAGAGGTGCAAAACTATGACACAATAGTGAGTTAAAATTATACTGTACTTTTGTGTTACACTCTGCTATAATGCTAATATCAACCAAACTTGGAGGTATGGCATTATGAAAGATAAAGCAACCAAAAGCAATGTCAAGAAACCGATTTTCAAGAAGTGGTGGTTTTGGGTAATTATTGTTGTTATTCTGGCCGCTATCTTTGGAAACACAGGAGCAAAGAACGGTGTTGAGGACGGAGCAAAAGACGCTATCAGTTCAACAGAACAGCAAGCAACATCTGACAAATTCGTTGAAGATGTGAAAACCGCTATTTCTGGTGCTATTGACAGTGACAATGAAGCAATCACAGATGTTGCGTTGAAAGACAAAGATTTGTGTGTAACAGTTGATTTGAGTAAAGCTGACCCCAGCCCTCTTACAATAGAGGACTTGGCAATCTCTCGTACAAGTTCAATCACAGACGCTATACTTGAATTTACTGATTACGACAGTCAATGGAACACGATAACAGTTGATTTTGGAGATGTTGGCAAGGTCGTATGTGACAAAGACAGCATAAAAGAAAATGAAGCAGGTGGACGATACTTCCCATCAGAAAACTTTACATTAAAATAAATGTGGAAACAAAGAGAGCCTTGACAGGAACTAAAACCAGTCAAGGCTTTTCTTTATACTATCGTAATACTAAACTTACGGCGTGCTGTGGTGTGATAGGCCGAGTTAGGGAAAGTAGAAATCCCAAAAAGGTAATACGGGTAGCACTTATGGAGAGTTATGGAGAGATAGGGCGAGTGCCTGTTAATCTTTTATAAATATACGCTTGGGAGAAGTTAGGTTTATGAGCGCTAAAAGTAAAAACGCATTGGTAAATCATGCCGCATTAGGAGACAATATCAGGAAAAAAAGATCGGAAAAGAATATCTCACAGGAATATCTGGCGGAAATGCTCGACATCAGTCGTCAGTCAATTTCAAAGTGGGAAAATGGATTATCGGAGCCTTCAAGAAAAAACCTTATACAGCTTGCAGATATTTTTGAATGTGAGTTATGGGAGCTGCTGGGAAATGAGGAAGGCACTAAAGGGAAAGATGCAAAGGACAAAACGGTTGTGATTGGAGTATCTGCCGGACAGGCGGATGTTAACAGACTGAAAGATTTCTTCAGGGAGATGCCGCCGGATGTCTTTGATTACTACCGGGTAGGTATCGTGATTGCCTGGGAGGGGGTCAGGGAGAAAATAAATCAGCTTGCCTGCCGGATAGAACAGTATACGGGGCATAAGGTATACTTTACAGAGTCGGTGCTGGAGGAGCTGGAACCAAACCGTATCTATCTGATGGCTTGTGGTGAGGATGAGATAGACGGATTTTTTGAGGATATTTCCCGGCAGTACGGACAGGATGCCGTCGGGGTGTTTCTTTCTCAAGTCAGGAAGAAGCTGCCAGGAATTGCCCGCCTGCGAAGGGGCGGTGGAATTACGATCTGCTGTGAGCCGGAAGCAACGCAAGCAGACAGTGTCTGGAATACATCTCCGCAGGGGGAATTTGAGCATGTTATGGAGCCTCTTTCCATGGGGTATTGGATTGCAGGCTATGTCAGAAAAGTTTTTTTGGAATCCGAGAACGGATTGGGAGATATTCTGGATGAAAAATATTGCAGGCGTATTGTATATGCGCTGAAAAAGAAGAGTGCGCTGCCCATAGGGGATTTCAGGGAAGCATATGTGATTATGGGGCTTCTGGAAAGCATAAGACGCAGACCCTCATTTCCGGCAAACAATTTTTATGTAGATTATCTGGAAAGCCAGCCGGAGGAACAGGAGTACCTTTTTGAAAGTATTATGCGCTGCACGAGAAAAAAGATGCCGGGAGTGACTGGACTTCTGGCGTTAAAGCAAGCGCTCCCGGAAGCACGTTTAGAGATGCGCGAAATCCGTATCTGGGTCACAGACTGCGGCAACGGGCTGGAGGCATATACAGTAGGAATGCTGCTGGCAGATTATCTGAAGGAAAACATCCGAGACAGCAATATTAAAATATTTGCTACAGACATGGATGAGGGAACGATTGCAAAGGCTATTAAAGGCGTTTATGAGGAGGAGGAAATAAAGGAGCTTCCGGCAAAGTGGAGAGAAAACTATTTTCAGAGATTTGCAGGCGGATGGAATATTAGCCAGAATATCCGCAATATGGTCATTTTTTCCGTGCATGATATTGTGACCAGTCCCCCATTTTCCAGGCTGGATATGATCATCTGCCGGAATGTTGTGAATATTTTCAGGATTCACAGCCGCAGGACTGTTATGAAACGCTTTTCTTACGCCCTGAAACAGGGCGGACTGTTGATGCTGGGAGAAGGGCAGGAAATTAAAGAGATGTTTCAGTGGTTTACACCACTGGAAGGTCATGATACGCTGTACCGGAAGCAGAAGGGAGTACATTATCTGAAACCTCCGCTTGGTGGAAATCCGGAAAAGGAACGTTCGGCAAACAGCCGGGTCATCGAAGAAATTCTTTCAGCAGGCATCCCTTCCTGTATTGTTACAGACGAAGCATACGAGATTATTTATGTGGGGCAGCAGGGAGGAAAGTATCTGGAATTTAAGGCAGGTGAATTTTCACGCAACCTCTTTGATATTTTGGATAAGGAAATTGGTATCTATGTCAATATGCTTGTGCGCAAGCTGGAAAAGGAGGCGGGGGCAGAAAGCAGGGAGTCTGCTGTAATGAAACGCAATACAGGATCCCTTGCGATTCATGTGATCAGAAAATTTATCCTGGAATCATGGTATTACCTTGTCTGGTTTGAGGAAAAGAGTGAAGAGGAAGCCAGGAAAAAGAGGACAGAGGATTATGAGCGCGCAGAGCTTGAAAGGGAGCTTCGGCTTTCTCAGGAAAGTCTTTTGCAGGCATTGGAAGAACTGGAAATGTTAAGGAATAAATATGAGGTAAGCAATGAAAAGCTGCAGAGTGCAAACGAGGAGCTTGTGGTCATTAATGATGAACTCCAGATTTCCAACGGCGAACTGGAGGCTACCAACCGCAAGCTTGCCAGGGTAAATAGTGAGCTTACAGCGGCCAATAAGGAATTGGCAGAAAAAAACAACGATTTTCAGAAAAAAATAAATAAAATTATGGAATTGTCAGACAGGGGGGGGTGGAGGCTCCGTTCACTGCTTGGAATATAGCTTCTTCACCCCAACTAAAGGTTCGGCGTCAGGGGAAGGGGCGTCAGGATTCCTGAGATAACCAGTGTTTAAGCTGTATTGTTTTGATTCAAATGATAGGTAAGGAGTGCGAAGGATGGAAAACGAAAATTTTTATGTAGTAGGCATTGGAGCGTCGGCCGGAGGTCTGGAAGCTCTGCAGGAATATTTTAAGGAGACGCCGGGGGATATTGGGGCTGCGTATGTGGTAATTCAGCATCTGTCGCCGGATTATAAAAGCATTATGGATGAGCTTTTGGCAAAATGTACCGATATGCCGGTGATGATTGTTGAGGATGGAACGGTGGTGGAGCCAAACCACGTCTATCTGATTCCTCCGAAAAAGGAAATGACGATGCAGGGTAAGCGTCTGATATTAAATGATCAGGGGCGCACGAATCATGTCAATCTTGCTATTGACATTTTCCTGAAATCCTTATCCGAGGAATGCGGAAAATACGCCATTGCGGTCGTACTGTCCGGGGCAGGCAGCGACGGAACCCTGGGAATCCGCTATGTCAAGGAAAACGGTGGTATGGTTATGGTGCAGGAGCCCGATACAGCCACCTTTAACAGTATGCCAATGAACGCAATCCAGACGGGACTTGCGGACTATATATTAGCCCCCGGACTGATGGGGGCAGCCATGAATTCCTACATCAAACATCCTTTTGGCAAGGAGGAGCCTGTGGAGGTGCTCGAGGAGGAGGAGGCATACCTTAAGATACTGGATATTTTAAAGGAGCGCAGCGGTATTGACTTTACGGATTACAAGGAACAGACGATACGCAGAAGGTTAGAGCGCAGGGTCAGTATCAAGCAGTTTCATTCCTTTTCGGATTATTATGGTTTCTTTTCTAATTCCGCTCAGGAGAAGGAGAGTCTGCTGAAGGAATTTTTAATCGGGGTTACAGGCTTTTTCAGGGATAAGGATGCCTTTGATTATTTGCAGAGCCATGTGTTTCCCGACCTGGATCCGCAAAAAGGAGGCTACCGTATCTGGTCAGTGGCCTGTTCAACAGGTGAGGAGGCGTATACGCTTGCAATGATTCTTGCCGATTACCTTGAAAAAAACCACATTGATAAGGATTTTAAAATTTTTGCCACTGATATTGATCAGGCTGCGCTTAATATTGCAAGTACCGGAATCTATGCGGAGAGCGTGGCATCCGCAATTCCTTCCGAATATCTCCAGAAATATTTTGTGAAGGTGGAGGGCGGCTATAAAATCGTGTCCCATATCCGCAAGAAAATTATTTTTTCCGTACACGACGTGCTGATGGACCCACCCTTTTCCAAACTGGATCTTCTGGTGTGCCGCAATCTGTTTATCTATTTAAAGCAGGTGGTACAGCAGAATCTGCTCTGCCGGTTTTATTATTCTCTCAATCCCAATGGTTATCTGTTTATGGGAAACAGCGAATCCATTGGGGATATGAATAATGCCTTTCAGAGTAAGAGCCGCAAATACAAAATTTACCAGAAAAAAGAAGTGTCCGAGGGACTTCCGGTTATGGGAATGCCTTTTGGCGTTTATGGAAATTACGCAATTCAGAATTACCGCAGCCGGGAGCGGGGAGAACGGGGTATCTCCGTGGAAAAAATTATCGAAAAGGCATTTGCGGCAATTACGCCTCCCGCGGTCATTGTAAATGAAAACGATAACATTATTTATACGGGAAAAAATATTAACAGTATTTTACAGTTTAGGCAGGGGCTTTTTTCACAGAATATTTTTTCCAATTTGCCCCACGGTTTGGGCATTTTTGTAAACGGGGTATTAAGAAG
>USJG01000156.1 GCA_900554925.1 uncultured Lachnospiraceae bacterium | reverse complement strand
CTATAATGTGATACATTTCCTGATGGCTCTCGCCTACTGCCAGTCCTCCGATCGCATAACCATCCATTTCCATCTCTGCAATCCGCCTGGCATGTTCCACCCTGATATCCGCATAAACAGCTCCCTGGTTGATACCAAACAGCAGCTGGTTTTTATTAATGGTATCCTCCAGACCATTGAGACGCTTCATTTCTTTTTTACAGCGCTCCAGCCATCTGGTAGTTCTTTCAACCGATGCCTGTACGTAAGCTCTGTCTGCAAGACTTGGCGCACATTCATCAAATGCCATGGCAATGGTGGAAGCAAGATTTGACTGGATCTGCATGCTTTCCTCCGGCCCCATAAAAATCTTCCGGCCGTCAATATGGGAATTAAAATACACACCTTCTTCTTTTATTTTCCTGAGCCCTGATAAGGAAAAAACCTGGAACCCGCCGGAATCCGTAAGGATGGGTTTATTCCATGACATAAATTTGTGAAGCCCTCCAAGCTGCTTTACAATCTTGTCACCAGGTCTCACATGCAAATGATAAGTATTGGATAATTCTACCTGTGTATGGATCTGTTCTAAATCCTCTGTGGATACTGCGCCTTTAATGGCGGCCACCGTCCCTACATTCATAAAAACCGGTGTCTGTATTATGCCATGAACGGTAGTAAATTCCCCCCGCTTGGCTCTTCCTTCCTGCTTTAACAGTCGGTACATAATTTCCTCCGCAAATTATAAATATTTATCCCAGAACTCTTCTAAGCAAAGTTCTTCTTCCATGATCACTGTTGCCGCTTCTTTTCCTACATACCTGAAATGCCACGGTTCAAATTCGATACTGGTCACATATTCTTTCCCTTTGGGATACCGCAAAATAAATCCATATTCAGCACAGTGCTGTTCCAGCCACATTCCCGCATCAGTTTCCGCAAAGCCTTCATCCAGGGTCACATAGGTATCGGACACGAAATCTATCGCCAGCCCAAGCTGATGCTCACTGGCCCCCGGCACTGTTACTGCCTGGGAAGAAAGAGCGTAAGCCTCCATATACGACATTCCCTTTTCCATATATGCTTTTACCTTCCGATTAAAGAGGAACTCCTGATAACTTAAATCGCGATAGGGAGAACAGATCCCAAGCTTTACCCCGTCTTCACTGGCCGCCTGCATCATCTGCAGCAGATCGTCTATGATTCGTTCATCACATTCCATATCGCCCTTGACAGTCTTAATTGTACCATGAGGAAAAGAATAATCCTCCGGTACAGGATGCTGTTTATTGATCAGAAGCAATCTCCAGTCTTCTGCGTCAAAGACTACCGGTTCAGCCGATGCTGCCCCCGGGGTTTGGTCTGCTTCCTTCTCAGCCTCCTGTGTGGTTTCAGAATATATCTTTTCATTTTCATCTAAAATCTCATCCAGAAAGTACTTATCCGCATCCTCCATGCCATGGAACTCTATATCCTCATACTTCACAGCAACATCTTCATCGTCAAGCAATTCCAGTTCATCATATTCTACCTGCTGCTGGTCTGCCAGCGTAATATCTGAATCTGTCGCAGCCGCCATACTGATACTCTTATCCTCACCGGACACAAAACCATTTTCTTCCTGAAAAACAGGATATGCAAAGCTGTTCCCTACCATAAAGCAAAGCAGAATAAAACTGGTGCAGGCAAAACGTTTCATGCCTGTCCTGAAATACATATAAATTTTATGTAAAAGCATACTCACTGCCAGTCCCATAACTGCTGGTATCCTAAGGAGCTTATTGCGCCGTCCCATATTTATGAAAAACGATTTGGCTCTTTCGTACAACTTCCTTTTCATTTCTCCCCCAATATATAGTCATCTGTAAAATGATTTACATAATATTTTACACAAATCTTTGATATTCTACAATAGGGGTTGTAAAAATAATTGTAAAATTATATTATTTCAGATATAATCTGATATAAATTTAGTTCTGAAAGGAGCAGCTATGGCAGGTTCAACATTTGGAAATATATTTAAGATAACTACCTGGGGCGAATCTCATGGAAAAGCACTGGGCGTTGTGATCGACGGGTGCCCTGCGGGACTTTCCTTAAGCGAAAGGGATATTCAGCCCTACCTTGACCGGCGTAAACCCGGCCAGTCTTCTATCTCTACTCCCAGAAAGGAATCCGATCAGGTGGAAATCCTCTCCGGGGTTTTTGAGGGAAAAACCACAGGCGCTCCCATCTCCCTGATCGTTCCAAACACTTCACAAAAATCCTCAGATTACAGTGAAATTGCTTCTTATTACAGGCCCGGTCACGCGGATTATACCTTTGACGCCAAGTATGGTTTTCGTGACTACACAGGCGGAGGCCGTTCTTCCGGGCGTGAAACCATCGGCCGGGTTGCTGCCGGCGCTGTTGCTGTTAAAATCCTGAAAGAAATGGGAATTACTCTTACTGCTTATACCCGCTCCATCGGTCCTGTGGAAATAAATATGTCCAATTTTCAAAAGGAAAACATTTTCTCTACTGCTACCTGTATGCCTGATAAACAGGCTGATCAGGCGGCTATGAAGTATCTGAACGAATGTATGATGAATAAAGATTCCAGCGGCGGCGTCATAGAATGTATCGTTGAGGGCCTCCCTGCCGGCATCGGTGATCCCGTGTTTGAAAAGCTGGAAGCAAATCTTTCCAGAGCTGTGATGTCCATTGGAGCCGTAAAAGCAGTAGAAATCGGAGACGGCATACAGGCTGCCGGTTCAACTGGCTCTGCAAATAATGATGCTTTCATCTGTATTGATGGCAAAGTATCAAAAAGGACCAATCATTCCGGCGGCACTCTGGGCGGTATCAGTGACGGCTCCCAGCTTATTTTAAGGGCTTTTGTCAAACCCACTCCTTCTATTTTTTCTGTTCAGAAAACTATAAATAAAAATCATGAAAATATAGAAGTTGCCATCAAGGGACGTCATGATCCTGTCATTGTGCCCAGAGCTGTGGTTGTGGTGGAGGCCATGATGGCACTTACCATTTTAGATGCCTGTATGCTGAACATGACCGCAAGACTTGAATATCTTAAATCTTTTTATAAATAAATGTCAGCAAAAATTGTTACTTTTGAAAACTTCCGTCAGACAGCCCATATCCCACAGGCCAAAGGCGGAGGTTTTTTAATTTATCCACCCAGGGTAACATCCTGCTTTGCATACCATTCTAAGGCCTCTGTGAAATCATCATCCCGATAATCCGGCCAGTAATGATCTATCACATAAAAATCAGAGTAAACACATTGTATCGGCAAAAAGCCAGATAATCTCCGCATTCCTCCCCATCTTATCACCAGATCGATTCTTGAAATATCAAAGGAGTATGGTTTCCCATCCACCAAAATGTGAGAAATATCCCAGTTCCATCCGTAGTTCACCAGAAAGTTTACTTTGATCCCGCCGCCATTTACCGCTGTCCTTGTTGTGTAAGGACGCAGCTGCTGTGGAAAACATTTTGATTCATAGTTGCCGATCACCAGCAGATCAGCGCCTTCCTTTGCCAGTAAATCTACAGCATCTACGCATGCTTTTTGAAATGCCTGGAATTGTCCGGCCGGGCGTTTACAATTATCCACTGTAAATCCATAATAGGTGATTTCATCAATTCCTTTTTCCTTTGCCAGATGAAGCAGCTTTAATCCCGGCAGCAGTCCATGCTCATAACCATCCTGCTTATCCATCCCCTGCTTTTGGGCCCATCGGCGGTTTCCATCCGGTATTATTCCAATATGTCGGGGCGTATGTTTTATCATATATCATACCATTCTTTCCGGAAACATGATTCCTTCTATGATTTCTCCCTATCATCTTTCCCAGAAAATCCCCATTTTAATCACTGAGCTTTGTAAAAAAAAGCGCCCGAAGGCGCTTTTCCAATTATTTCAGCCGGTAAAATATAATACAGTTGGGCTGATCCACTTTCATCTCCCTGCCATTCATGACAAGGGTTTTCTTTTCCATATCCACAGTAAAGAAGGTCATTGAATTTGATTCGTGATTTAATGAAACCAAATGTCTGTTATCCGGAAACAAAGCGGCATCCTTAGGATAATCTCCGCTGACCGGCAGACAGAATTTCTTGGTAAGCAGTCCGGTCTCCTGGTCGATGGAATAAACGATTACGCTGTTATCTCCCGCGTTGGAACTGCACAGATACTTAAAATCTTCGGAAAAATTAAGTGCGCTTGCGGCAGACCCCTTCGCATGGTATGAATTCAGGGTAGTAATATTTTGTATTTTCTCAAACACAGGATTTCCGTGCTCATCTACGGAATAAGTGTACACATCTATATAATTTTTCAGTTCATGTACAATATATAAATATTTACCATCCCTGGAAAACTTCAAATGGCGCGGCGCCGATTCCTGTTCGCTTCTTATAATATCCACCTGCCGCAGCTTTCCGTTTGAATGATTCAGTTCATATACTACTACATGATCCATTCCAAGGTCAGCCGCGCACAAAAATTTATTGTCTCTTGTCATCTTTACGCAGTTAATATGGGGTCTGAAATTTCTCTCTGCAATACTGCCAAGCCCCTTATGAAATATCTCCTCTGTAATCGCTCCGATAGAACCGTCTTCCTCTATCCTGAGCACTGTCAATTTTGCATCATGGTATCCTGCCACAAATAAAAACCTGTCATCATAATCTGTTGACAGATAACATCCTCTCATTCCGTTAATAGAAGCATGATTGATCACTTCAAGACTTCCGTCCTCTAAAATCCTGTAAGACTCTACGCCAAAATCTGTAATTGAATATAAAAATTTCCGGCTGTGAGATATTGTAACATAAGAGGAATTAGTAATTTCAACCTGATCCTTCTCGGAAAATCTTCCCTTTTCCAGATCCACATCATAAATTCTTATTCCAAAACTGCTCTTATTTCCTGATGTATACGTAGATACATAAGCTACATATTTTTCTTTTTCCATGACAACCTCTCTCAAACATTTTCCGTTCGGCATCGCCCGGTTTTCTTTTCGCCACTTTATTATAGCACAGGTTATTTTCCCACACAACAGGCAGAAAATTTCCGGTAAAGTCTAAATTATTTTTTATTGATTTTATAGACGGAAATCTTCTTATAAGTCCTCGCAAATGTTTATAAAACCTTGCGAAACTGGCTTAAAATCAAGGTTTTCCGCATATCGTCATTTATCTTTCCGTATCTCCACATAATCTCGTTTTGTAAGCGCGGGCGGCAAAAAAGCGTCAAGCGCAACACCGAAAATTAAGGAGGACGACATGAAAAACGTACTTTTAGACAAGGGTATTATACTCCCGTCCGG
>USJG01000155.1 GCA_900554925.1 uncultured Lachnospiraceae bacterium | reverse complement strand
CCGTAAAGGATATAAATTTTCTACTTATGCAACATGGTGGATCCGTCAGGCAATCACCAGAGCTATTGCCGATCAGGCAAGAACGATCCGTATTCCTGTGCATATGGTTGAAACAATTAATAAGCTGATCCGTGTCAGCAGACAGCTTTTGCAGGAGCTGGGGCGTGAACCTACCCCGGAAGAGATTGCGGAGGAAATGAGTCTTCCTGTAGAACGCGTCCGTGAAATACTGAAAATATCCCAGGAACCTGTGTCACTGGAAACGCCTATCGGTGAGGAGGAGGACTCTCATCTGGGCGATTTTATACAGGATGATAATGTACCTGTTCCGGCAGATGCCGCCGCCTTTACCCTGTTAAAGGAACAGCTGGTAGAAGTGCTTGGCACATTGACGGAAAGGGAGCAGAAGGTACTGCGGCTGCGTTTTGGTCTGGATGACGGACGGGCCAGAACCCTGGAAGAAGTAGGCAAGGAATTTAATGTTACCAGGGAACGTATCAGGCAGATCGAGGCAAAGGCGCTGCGCAAATTACGTCATCCCAGCAGAAGCAGAAAGTTAAAGGATTATCTGGACTAATGGCGGGAAATGTTGTTTTATCTGCCAGAATGCAGGCAGTGGCAGACATGGTAACAAGGGGCAGCCAGGTCTGTGACGTGGGCTGTGATCATGGCTATGTGTCTATTTATCTGGTACAGCAGAAAATAGCGCCGGCAGTGATTGCCATGGACATTAATAAAGGCCCATTGGAACGGGCCAGAGAGCATGTGGATCAGGCGGGACTTTCCAGGTACATAACTTTGCGGATTTCGGACGGGCTCTCCGCCTACCGGCCGGGAGAGGCTGGTACACTTATCTGCGCAGGCATGGGGGGAAGGCTCATGCAGAGGATTCTGGAAAAGGAGCCTTTCAAGACGGAAAGCTTTCAGGAACTGATCCTTCAGCCCCAATCGGAACTTCCGGCTTTTAGAAAATTTTTGAGAAATATGGGATATTCCATAGACTGGGAAGATATGATATTGGAAGAGGATAAATATTATCCCATTATGAAAGCGGTTCACGGAAAAGAACAAAAGACCCGGTATGACCATGAGCTTTCTGACCGGTTTGGTCCGGTGCTTCTTGCAAATAAGCATCCTGTTCTTATAAAATATTTACAGAAGGAATGGGAGAACAGTCTGAAACTTAAGGAAGTACTGAAAACCGCAAAGGACAGTGAGCGCGTCCTTCAAAGGTCTGCACAATTGGAGGAAGAACTTGATTTTTTAAGGGAAGCTATGAAAATCTGTGGCTGTGAACCGTAAAGGAGAGAGACTGCATGATAACGATTACCATTGAAGGAGTTCAAAAAGAGTATCCCGAAGGGATCACTTTTGAAGAAATTGCCAGAGAATATCAGCCAAAGTACGATAATATGATCGCGCTGGTACTGGAAAACGGAAAAATCAGAGAGCTGATCAAAAAGGCTACCAGGGATTGTGAACTTTCCTTTTTGACATTGAAAGATAATATCGGACACAAGGCATATGTGAGAACAGGCCTTATGACGCTGGTGAAAGCAGTTTATGATGTGCTGGGAACAGAAAATGTCCAGCGGGTAAAGGTAGAGTTTGCCATTGGACAGGGCTACTACTGCAGTGTCAAGATGAAGGAAAAACTGACCGCTGAGCATGTCAGGCAAATCCGTGAGCGGATGATGGAGATTACAAAGGCGGATATGCCCATCACCAAGAAATCCTATCCTATAGATGAGGCTATGGAGATATTCCGCAGGCACAAAATGTATGATAAGGAAAAACTGTTTCGTTACCGCAGGAGTTCTTTTGTAAATATTTATTGTCTGGATGGATATTATGATTATTACTATGGATATATGCTTCCAAGCACCGGGTATCTGAAATATTATGATGTGATGCTGTATGAAAATGGTATTTTGCTGTTGATACCGGGACATGAGGAGCCTGACAAGTTAGATTATTTTGAACCCAAAGAAAAATTTTTCCAGACCTTAATAAGGTCCTCCCATTGGGGTGAGATGATGGGGATTGATTCTGTAGGGGATTTGAATGATGCCATCTGTCAGGGGCAGATCAGTGACATGATTCTGGTACAGGAGGCCCTTCAGGAAAGAAGGATCGGCGAGATTGCCAAGGAGATCGTGGACAGAGGAAATACGAAATTTGTAGTGATTGCAGGCCCTTCCTCTTCGGGAAAGACCACTTTTTCCCACAGGCTGTCTATCCAGCTTAGAACCTATGGCCTGATTCCCCATCCCATTGCGCTGGATGATTATTTTGTAAACAGGGAAGATACCCCCAGGGATGAAAACGGGGATTACGACTATGAATGTCTTGAATCCATTGATATTAAGAAGTTCAACGAGGATATGAACAGACTTCTTTCAGGAGAAAGCGTGGAGCTGCCTCAGTTTAATTTCAAAACAGGCAAGCGGGAATACCACGGGAATTTTAAAAAGTTAGGCCCCGAAGATATATTGGTCATTGAAGGGATTCATGGACTGAATCCGGCTACAACATTTTCCCTGCCGGATGAAAATAAATTTAAAATTTATATCAGCGCGCTGACCAGCCTTAATATTGATGAGCACAACAGGATTCCCACCACGGACGGAAGACTGATCCGAAGAATGGTAAGGGATGCCCGGACAAGAGGAACCTGCGCAAGAAGAACCATAGAAATGTGGCCTTCGGTGAGAAGGGGGGAGGAAAAATATATTTTCCCCTATCAGGAAAGCGCCGATGAGATGTTCAATTCAGTGCTGATCTATGAACTGGCAGTACTAAAACAATACGCGGAGCCTTTACTTTTTGGCATCCAAAAGGGAGAGCCGGAATATTACGAGGCAAAGAGACTTCTTAAATTCCTTGAATATTTTCAGGGAATTGACAGCCAGAACGTTCCCAACAATTCCATATGCAGAGAATTTATAGGGGGAAGCTGTTTCAACGTTTAACAACAGTTCAGCCATGAAATAACAGCATATGTGCGTGGGTGCTTGCACACAATGCACATTTTGCTGATTATTTCATGAGCGGAGCGCCCTCAAATGAGCAAAGCTTTGAGCAGCGAAGCTGCGGCAGGCTTGCGAATTTGAGAGCTGAACTGTTACTTATTAACAACTAAATATCAAGTAGGACAAATGATCGCGGCTGTTTTTAAACAGGTGAGGAAAGTCCGGGCTTCACAGGGCAGGATGCCGGATAACGTCCGGTGGAGGCGACTCCAAGGAAAGTGCAACAGAAATAAACCGCTTGTTCAGGCAAGTAAGGGTGGAAAGGCGGGGTAAGAGCCCACCGCCTGGCTGGTAACAGACAGGGCACATGTAAACCCCATCCGAAGCAAGACCGAGATGAGAACAATAAGCCGGCCCGGCTTGTTCTAAGGTAGGTTGCTAGAGCTTACTGGTGACAGTAAGTCGAGACAGATGACCATTCACGACATAACCCGGCTTATCGTCTGGCTCGTCTTTTTGCTGATGACGAGAAAAAAAGCATAAAACATAAAAAACTGCTGGAAGTAATCCGGCAGTTTTTTTACTATAAATTTCTTAAAGATAAGACAGGAGGACGAACGATGAAAGAAAAGGTAGAATGTCTGGTAGAGATTTTTGACCAGGAACACATTAATGAAAATATAGGAGCATGTCTGTTATATCATCCGGATGTTTTTTACATATTTTGTCCGTCCGGGGTGGATGAAAGGAAGATGCAGGGGCTCAAGGATTTTTTAGCGAAGTATTGTTCGGAAACAAAGATCACTTTCATTTTAGTTGAAGTCGTGGGCACAGATGCCATAAAAGAACAGATCGCCGGATATTTAGACAGTATTTGCCAGAAGCATAAGGAAATTCTGGTTGAAATCTGTGGCGGGGATCCGCTCCTTAATATTGCCGTTTTTTATCAGGCAATCGTAAAAGGACTTCCAATCATCAGTATCGATTATGATCTGGGGGTCGTATCCGATTGGGAAGATGCAGCGGCATATGCTGGGGAGTTTCAGGCGATGGAGCTGACGCTTGCGATGATCGTACAGCTAAACGGGGGATGCATTGAGAAAAACATGCACAGACTGCCAAAAGAAGCGGATTATAAAGCGATTTTAAAATGTGCGGTCTTCATCCTGCAAAATCAAAAAGAATATATGAGATATTCGCAATATCTCCAAAATTGTATGCGTAAAAATGAACTTCACGATGCATTGGCAGTTAGGACGAGCAATGCACAGGTGGTACAGAACAATATTACCGTTCATGCGGACAAAGAATGGTTTCGCAAAATGGAAGAATTTGGATTCTTAAAAGAAGTCTGTATTGAAGAAGATGAGATCTCATTTGCCTACACGAGTGCATTTGCCAAAGAAGCACTTTTAGTTACGGGAAGCTGGCTGGAGATGTATGTCTATATCATGGCAGTCCTTTATGGAGAATACGACGAAGTCATGGAGAGTGTTATCTTAGACTGGAATGGCATCTTAGGAGAAGACTTCGATGTCAAAAATGAGATTGATCTCTTGCTGCGTAAGAAAAATGTGCCGATTTTCATTTCCTGCAAGATGAGAAAGGTCAACGCAGTCGATTTAAATGAGATCAAACAATACGCAGAACGATTTGGAGGAAGCCATGCCAAAGCCGTCATCATTACGACCAATGAAATTAATCAAAAAGAGATGACGATCAGAAATCGCGCCAAAGAAATGGGTGTGATCATTGTAGATAAAAATGATCTGGATCTCTCCAAAATGGAATAAAAAATCATAAATTGTTAAGAATATAAGTAAAAATAATGAACAAAATGTAACATATACGAGCTGTCCGGTGCATATAATTTAAATAATACATAATGAAAAGGAAGTGTGAAAACATGAAGTATAAATTATATGCAAAAGCGGCCTTGTTGGGGACGATCGTATTGATGGCAGCGAATCCTGCAGAAATATCTGCAAGATCATTTGAAAATGGGCTTCCGCAGATCGCCATGGCAAGACCTTATGAAAAAGTTGTCAATAAGCGGTTGTTTACGGAAGCAGGACAGTTGGAAAAATCACTGCGTATGATCGACGTCACGGCACGGAGCGAATCATTTCCGGCAAAGAGAAGTACGGGATCGTCTCCATTAAGAAATTGCTTCTTGGAATCATATCCGCATCAAAAGTTACAACCAATGGAGAGTCTGTCTTTGAAAGAGCATGATTCAAGTTACCTGCTTTGGCCAGCTTGTTATCGGACAATCCAAAATATCCAATCCCCATATCATGAGCCAGCTTCGCAATTTCGGGACGATCGTTATCATCACACAGATAGATATGGACTTTGGATTTATCCGGATAAGCCATATGCTTGCATCCATTTACCGTTTTAAAC
>USJG01000154.1 GCA_900554925.1 uncultured Lachnospiraceae bacterium | reverse complement strand
AAAACTTTTAAATGCAGATATGGTCTGGATGAATGCCTCGGCCACTGTCCATGAATCGACCCTGGCTCATTCCATGAATATGCTGGGGGTACCGTCCATGGTAGTGGAGATGGGTGTAGGAACCAGAATAGACCGGGGGTACGGCAATCAGGTGGTGGAAGGTATTTTTCATTTGATGAAATTCCTTGGTATGTGGGAAGGAGAGGTGGGAGAGATTCAATATCCTGCCATTTCCACAGATGGCGAGGTTGATTTTATACGTGCCAGGATCACCGGTGTGTTCCTGCCTGCCATAGAACATAATCATTATGTGAGAAAAGGCGACAAATTAGGAGAAATCGTAAGTCCCCTTGAGGGGAAGATATTAGAGGAGATCAGGGCAGAAAAGGGCGGGCTGGTGTTTACCTTAAGAGAATATCCCTTTGTCAGAGAAGGCTCTCTGCTGGCCAGAATACTTACAGGTATCGGGGAGGAATAAATCATGTATAAAGAGGAAATTTACAGAGTCCACTCTCCTTATCGGGAGGATATGGTAGTGCAGGGATACCGCTTTGGAAAGGAAGGAGCGCTCCCGGCGGCATGCATCCTTGGCTCAGCACGGGGAAACGAGATACAGCAAATGTACATTTGTTCCCAACTGGTTCAGGTTTTAAAGGGATTAGAGACCAGGGGATGCATTAATGCCAATAAGAAAATTTTGATTATTCCTGTTGTTAACAGCATGGCCTTCCATGTAAACAGAAGATTCTTTGGCGTGGAGGATATGGATATTAACAGAGGGTTTCCGGGAAGGGAAGATGGGGATACCATAGACCGGATCGCCGGTGGCGTTTTTGAAAAAATCAGAGAATATACCTACGGAATCCAGCTTACCAGCTCTTATATAACGGGAGAGTTTGTTCCCCATATAAGAATGATGGAAACAGGGTATCAGAATACCTCCCTGGCAAATTTATTTGGACTTCCCTATGTTCTGGTCAGAAAACCAAGCCCCATAGACACCAAAACACTGAATTACAACTGGCAGAATGATATGACATCGGCTTTTTCCCTGTATACCAATAAAAACAGTTCCATTGACCAGGAAAGTGCCAGACAGGCAGTTGCGGCGGTGCTTCGCTTTCTTACCAGAATGGGAATCATAAAGTATGAAAGTCATAGCGGTTATATCAGCCATGTGATCATGGAACAGGACCTGACGGATGTTTACGCGGAAGCCGGGGGGATCTTCAGAGGGCTTGCAAAGCCCGGTGAAGATGTAAGGTATGGACAGATACTGGCAGAGGTGATCGATCCTTATGAAGGGTTTGTCAGACAAACCATAGCGGCTCCTACGGATGGCATTGTATTTTTTGCCCATACAGAAGCGCTGGCATCCCAGGGGGATATTGTCTATCGCCTGATACACAGGCTTCACTTGTAATGCAGTTGCGGTTTGTCTTGCAAAATACCATGAATCCGGTATAATGAAAGTATTGTAAAGTATCATTAATATGAAATCAGTAAATGGAGGAAGATTTAATTCACAATGGGAAACGTAAAGCGTATCTATGTAGAAAAGAAAGCTCCCTTTGCGGCAGCGGCAAGGGAGCTGAAGGAAGAAATCGGCAGTTATCTGGGAATTGAAGGCGTCAGGGAGGTTCGGGTGTTTATCCGCTATGATGTGGAGAAGCTTTCGGAGGAAACCTTTGAACGCGCTGTGCGGACTGTGTTTTCAGAACCGCCGGTGGATATTCTCTATAGAGAAAAAATCGAGATTCCCGCTGATTCGAAAGTATTCAGCGTAGAGTATCTGCCGGGACAGTTTGATCAGCGTGCGGATTCAGCCATGCAGTGTGTGAAGTTCCTGAAAGAGGATGAGGAACCGATCATTAGAACAGCAACTACCTATATGATCGTTGGCGATGTTTCTGATAATGAATTTGAAAAGATTAAAGCATATTGCATTAACCCGGTTGACTCAAGGGAAACCGGAATGGAAAAGCCGGACACTCTCATTGATGAGTATGAAGATCCTGCTGATGTGATCGTGTTTGACGGTTTTGCAAAAATGGCCGAGGATAAGCTGCGTGAGCTTTATGACAGTCTTGAGCTGGCCATGACCTTTAAGGATTTCCTCCATATTCAAAAGTATTATGCAGGGGAAGAACACAGGGACCCTACCATGACAGAAATAAGGGTGCTTGATACTTACTGGTCAGACCATTGCCGGCATACTACTTTTTCTACGGAACTTAAAAATATTGAATTTAAGGAAGGCTACTACAAAACGCCTCTTGAAACCACTTATCAAAGTTATCTGGATACCAGAAGTGAAATTTTTGAAGGCAGGAGCGATAAATTTGTCTGCCTCATGGATTTGGCGCTGATGGCTATGCGCAAGCTGAAAAAGGACGGAAAGCTGCAGGATATGGAAGAATCAGATGAGATCAACGCCTGCTCGGTAGTTGTTCCTGTTAAGATGGATTATGGCGATGGCCCAGTGACAGAAGAGTGGCTGGTATTTTTCAAAAATGAAACCCACAACCATCCTACAGAAATTGAACCCTTCGGCGGTGCGGCTACCTGTCTTGGAGGCGCTATCAGAGATCCTTTGTCAGGCAGAGGGTATGTATATCAGGCAATGCGTGTGACCGGTGCGGCTGATCCTACCGTTCCTGTATCAGAAACATTAAAGGGTAAGCTGTCCCAGAAGAAGCTGGTAAGGGGAGCAGCCAGCGGATATTCTTCTTATGGGAATCAGATCGGGCTTGCCACAGGATACGTAAAAGAAATCTATCACCCCGATTATGTGGCAAAGCGCATGGAGATCGGCGCTGTAATGGGGGCTGCTCCACGAAAGAATGTGATCAGGGAAAATTCTGATCCCGATGACGTCATTATTCTTCTTGGGGGAAGAACAGGGCGGGATGGCTGCGGCGGCGCTACCGGTTCCTCCAAGGTACATACAGAAAGCTCTATTGAAAAATGCGGCGCAGAGGTACAGAAGGGCAACGCACCTACGGAGCGCAAGATACAGAGACTTTTCCGCAGAGGAGAGGTCAGCAGGATCATCAAGAAATGCAACGACTTTGGCGCAGGCGGAGTTTCTGTGGCAATTGGAGAGCTGGCAGACGGTCTTATAGTAGACCTTGATAAAGTACCCAAGAAATATGCAGGTCTTGACGGTACGGAGCTGGCAATTTCCGAATCACAGGAAAGAATGGCAGTGGTAGTGGATCCTAAGAATGTAGATGTATTTTTAGGCTATGCGGCAGAGGAAAACCTTGAGGCGGTTCCGGTTGCAGTGGTTACCAAAGAACCCAGACTGGTATTAAAATGGAGAGGAAAGGAAATTGTCAATATTTCCAGAGCCTTCCTTAATACCAACGGCGCCCATCAGGAGACCAATGTTACCGTTGATATTCCTGACCCTGAGAATAATTATTTTAGAAAAATTGCTGTTTCAGACGTGCAGAAAGCATTGGACAATAATGATATGAAAGCTGCATGGCTCAGACTGTTAAATGACCTTAATGTATGTTCTCAAAAAGGCCTTGTGGAAATGTTTGATTCTTCCATTGGGGCGGGAAGCGTACTGATGCCCTATGGCGGTAAATATCAGTTGACAGAGACCCAGACTATGGTTGCCAGGCTGCCGGTATTAAAGGGAAAAACCGACACTGTCACCATGATGAGTTATGGGTTTGATCCCTGTCTTTCCAAATGGAGCCCTTATCATGGAGCTGTCTACGCAGTGACAGAATCTATGGCTAAGATTGTAGCAGCAGGCGGTGATTTTAGTAAGATCCGTTTTACATTCCAGGAATATTTCAGACGCATGACTGCCGACCCGGAAAGATGGAGCCAGCCTTTTGCGGCGCTTCTTGGCGCTTATGATGCACAGATAGGCTATGGACTTCCCTCCATTGGCGGCAAGGACAGTATGTCTGGAACCTTCAACGATATTGATGTTCCTCCTACCCTGGTTTCCTTTGCAGTTGACGTTGCACAGAAAAATGATATTGTCACACCGGAGCTTAAGGAGGCAGGGGATGTTCTGGTACAGTTCTGGTTTGATAAGGATGAATATGATATACCGGTATATGAGCATGTGATGCAGACTTACCGTTACATTACAAAGCTGATGCGGGAAGGCAGGGTAAAAGCAGCTTATGCCCTGGATTCCAATGGACTTGTGGCGGGAGTAAGCAAAATGGCTTTCGGCAATCAGTTGGGCGTCAGCTTTGATGAGGAATTAAAGGCATCTGATCTGTTTGAAAACTGCCTGGGCGATATTGTTGTTGAAATGAGCAGCCAGGATGCCGAAGCGCTGTTTGCCGAGAAGGAGGACAGCGGAGAAGCCGAAGAGATGAATTTCAGAAAGGCAGCTTTTGTAAATGACAAAGGGGTATTTACCTACAGGGATGTAACGGTAACTATGGAGGAAGCATTAGATGCATGGAAATCCAAGTTAGAAAAGGTATTCCCTACCAAAGCGCAAAAAGGTACTGAGCCGGTAGAAAGCAAGCTGTATCAGGCAGATCAGATTTATGTC
This sequence comes from uncultured Lachnospiraceae bacterium, assembly GCA_900554925.1. GTDB lineage: Bacteria > Bacillota > Clostridia > Lachnospirales > Lachnospiraceae > Suilimivivens. Next base: position 879 of record USJG01000154.1, on the reverse strand, counting down.
TGCAAGAATAAAGTGGCAAGACCTACTGTATTTATACCTGTATTTCCGGGAACCAACTGCGAATATGACAGTGCCAGGGCATTTAAAGCAGCCGGAGCAGAGGTGGTGACCAGAGTATTTAAAAATCAGTCCGCAGAGGATATCAGAGAGTCGGTTGAAGTGTTTAAAAAGGATATAGACAGGGCACAGATCATTATGTTCCCTGGCGGTTTCTCAGCAGGTGATGAACCTGACGGAAGCGCGAAGTTCTTTGCAACTGCCTTCCAGAATGAGCATATTAAGGAAGCGGTAATGAAGCTTTTAAATGAAAGAGACGGCCTGGCCCTTGGCATCTGTAATGGATTCCAGGCACTGATCAAGCTGGGGCTGGTGCCCTTTGGCGAGATTACAGGACAGAAGGAGGATTCTCCCACACTGACCTTTAATACTATTAACCGTCATATATCCAAGATGGTGTATACAAAGGTAGTTTCCAATAAGTCACCCTGGCTGCAGGGCGCTGTCCCTGGTAAAACCTATGTAACGCCTGCTTCTCATGGGGAAGGCCGCTTTGTCGCACCGAAGGAATGGATCGATAAACTCTTTGCAAACGGACAGGTAGCTACCCAGTATGCAGATATCAATGGAAATGTTACCATGGATGAAGAGTGGAACATCAATGGTTCCTATGCGTCCATTGAAGGAATTACCTCACCCGATGGCCGGTGCCTTGGCAAGATGGCCCACGTGGAACGACGCGGAGATGGGGTTGCCATCAATATTTACGGGGAGCAGGATTTGAAGATTTTTGAATCCGGTGTTGAATATTTTAAATAAAAGACTAAAAAAACAAAGACCTTGTAGAGAGGAAGAATCCTCTTTATGAGGTCTTTTCTAATC